>JAHRWD010000014.1 GCA_019090315.1 Pseudomonadales bacterium | reverse complement strand
TCACCGGTAAAGGGGTTGGTACCTTTACGGGCTTTGGTTGCGGGTTTCTTAACGGTTTTGATTTTTAGCAAACCTGGAATACTGAAGTGCCCAACCGCTCGTTTTTTGATGTGACGTTCGATCACGATACCAAGATCGTCAAGAACCGCTGCGACATCTTTACGGCTTAACTCGGTGTTCTCTGATATTTCCGTAATCAGTTGAGTTTTGGTATAGGCCTCTTTTACGGCGGTAACTTTTCTTTTTGGATTAACGGCCATGTTGGGTTCCCTGGGTGGTTTTGATGTATTAATTTTTTAGAATTATTCAGATCGGAAAAAAGTAAGATCTTCGCGCACTTTTATAGTACAAACCGTCAGGCGCTGCAAGGCCTAGATAGGGGTGGGGTCTAAAAACTGCTGATTTTAAAGCGTAAAAGAGTTTTTTGGTGACTTTGGGCATTATTTCAGTATGGGGTAGCGATAAGGCTGTAATCCGAACGAACAGCCTTATGGTCAGATAATGTGTAGTTTTGTTTCTTCTGGGTTGCGAATAATATAATTAAAAATATCCACCCAATATTGACTGAACTGGTTGCCCGATTCCCGATTAATTTCAAGTATAGCTCGGACAAAGGGACGACGTTGCAACGTGGTATGTGCTCGCTCATGGGTGCGTGCATCAAACGTATCAACGATTGCGATAATTTTGGCGCCGTCACAAATTTCAGTTTCAGTCAGCCCCATCGGGTAACCGCTGCCTGCCATATGTTCGTGGTGTTGCAGTACCATCTCTGCGGCATCTTCCCAATTGATCATACGGTGTAGCATTTCGTAACTTGATCGAGCGTGGCCATTTAGAATCCGTTTTTCATTGCGGTTGAGGCGATCTGTCTTGTGCAGGATATCGAGGGGAAGGAATGCCATGCTTATGTCATGCATATATACCGCTGCTGTTAGTTGGGTTGGGTCGACGGGTTGCCGCGCGTGGTGATTCATCTCCAGCGCAAGTCGCAATATGCGCTCACTACGTCCCTGCCAATATTGTGAGCGTGCCTCGATCGGTGCGATCAGGCTTCTAAAAAAACCAAGGTCAGCGGAATCTACGACGCCATAATGAGCAAATAACTGTTGGAGGCCCTCAGGGCAATTTTCTGAAATATAGGTCGGTGCGACTGGTTGTTGCAGTTCGATGTATTCAATTTGTGTGTTTGGGTCAAGTATCAGCATGGATGCACGCATAGCATTTTCATGCTGCATTTCGTTGCTATATAAGATCATCTGGAGAGATGAAATAATCTGCAGTAGTCGATCTTCGCTGATGCTGGTGAAGTTCCCAACCGTAAATTTTTGGGTGTTTGATTGAATGCATTCCAGCGACAATAAGACAATGTCAGTGAGTATTGGATGATATTGAATCGTATCCATACGGACAGCCTGAACCAGATTCTCGAGTTCGCGTACCAGTTTTGCAAGTAGGTCGAAACGATGAAGTATCAGACTTTGGCGGATATTCACAAGCGAGGTTTGCAATGACTCCAGTGGACCTGAATCCTCGGGATTGTCCTCAAATTTTAGCATTGCAGCTTCGCATAGTTGCCTAGTTACACTAATGTGCGTAAGTAGGCGCGCCTGGGGCAATTGGGGGTGCTGGTTTTCTATGTGTGCCATGTCAATATACCGGTTTTGGAAAAGCGCAGGGGCTTTAACTGTTACCTTAAGGGTAGCAGGGATATCCAAATTGGCGATTTGTCACGGAAATTTGCTTGATCTGTGACGGAATCGACGCAAATAGAGGTATAATGCGCGTTTTTTCGGCTACCGATTTGTCGGTATGTTGATTAGTATTCGCCACCGAGGTTTGTGTGCATGCCGATTTATGAATACCAATGTAATGCCTGTGAACATCAGTTTGAACAGTTGCAAAAACTCAGTGACGAACCGCTCAAAACCTGCCCATCCTGTGAGAAAGATGAATTGAAAAAATTGATCTCAGCAGGAGGCTTCCGTTTTAAGGGTGATGGTTGGTACGAAACCGATTTCAAAACCGGCAGCAAGAAAAATATTGCGGGTGAGTCTTCCTCTTCTTCGAGCGACTAGCGGGTTTATCCCCAGCAACGCACGCTACATCTAAATTGAATTTTACAAAATAAGGTAGTTTTAATGCGAAGCCATTACTGTGGTGATTTAAACGAATCACACATTGGTCAACAAATAGAGCTTTATGGATGGGCGCATCGTCGTCGTGACCATGGTGGCGTAATTTTTATTGATCTGCGTGATCGTAACGGCATCGCCCAGATCGTATTTGATCCGGATACCGTGGAAGCATTCGCTCAGGCCGAACGAGTACGTAGTGAATTTGTACTAAAGATCTCCGGTCTGGTTCGGGCACGCCCCGAAGGCACCACCAACGACGATATGGCTACCGGTCAAGTTGAAGTGCTGGGCAAAAACCTTGAAGTGCTTAACGCTTCCGAAACACCGCCTTTCCCATTGGATGGTTATACCGATGTCGGCGAAGATGTTCGGCTGAAGTTCCGTTACCTGGATCTACGTCGTCCAGAGATGCAGGAAAAACTGATTCTGCGCTCAAAGATCACCAGCAGTATTCGTAACTCATTGGATCAGCAGGGTTTCCTTGATATTGAAACCCCTATCCTGACTCGCGCTACACCAGAGGGCGCGCGAGATTATCTGGTGCCAAGTCGAACCCACCCCGGTTCTTTTTTCGCATTGCCCCAGTCACCGCAACTGTTTAAACAGCTACTGATGGTTTCCGGTATCGACCGTTATTATCAGGTTGCGAAATGTTTCCGCGATGAAGATCTACGGGCCGACCGCCAGCCAGAATTCACCCAAATTGATATCGAAGCTTCCTTTATAGAGGAAGACGAAGTGATGTCGATCACCGAAACAATGGTGCGTCAGCTGTTCACCCAGGTGATGGATGTAGATCTAGGCGATTTCCCGAAGATCCCCTATTCAGAAGCGATGTCGCGCTACGGCAGTGACAAACCCGATCTGCGTAACCCGATGGAACTGGTCGATGTCGATGACCTGATGCGTCAGGTTGAATTCAAAGTATTCAACGGCCCTGCAAATGATCCCGAAGGTCGCGTAGCGGCGCTGCGAGTACCCGGCGGTGCCAAGCTAAGCCGCAAAGATATCGACGTTTACACCAAATACGTCAGCATCTACGGCGCACGTGGACTGGCCTATATTAAGGTCAACAAATTGGCCGATGGGTTTGAAGGTCTGCAGTCGCCAATCCTGAAATTTATCCCCGATGAAATTGTCACGCAGCTGATTGAACGTACAGAAGTTGAAGACGGCGACCTGATCTTCTTTGGTGCCGATAGCGCCAAAATCGTCAACGAAGCGTTGGGACAATTGCGGGTTAAGCTCGGCATTGAGCTTGAGTTGCTCACCAAAGAGTGGGCCCCTTGCTGGGTTGTCGACTTCCCGATGTTCGAAAAGAACAATGACGGCAACTGGACCTCACTGCATCACCCATTCACCGCGCCAACTTGCAGCCCTGAAGAGCTGGTTAAAAACCCCGGCGCGGCGCTTTCACAAGCCTACGATGTAGTATTAAACGGCACGGAGCTAGGTGGCGGATCAATCCGTATCCATCAGGCCGAAATGCAAAATGCAGTGTTTGAAGTGCTAGCAATTGACGATGAAGAAGCGCAGGACAAATTTGGCTTCCTACTCGATGCGCTCAAATACGGTTGCCCACCCCACGGTGGTTTAGCGATTGGGCTCGACCGACTGGTGATGTTGATGACCGGCGCTAGCTCAATCCGTGAAGTGATCGCATTTCCAAAAACTCAAACCGCGGCCTGTGTACTAACTTCAGCCCCAAGCCCGGTAGAAGACAAGCAATTAAAAGAGCTTAACGTACGGGTTCGCAAACCCGTTGAAGCGGACAAGCCAAACGGCTCGGATTCTTAGGAGAGTTATCGTGGCAGGACACAGTAAATGGGCCAATATCAAACACCGAAAGGCGGCCCAGGATGCCAAGCGAGGCAAGGTTTTTACCAAGTTTATTCGTGAACTGACTGTTGCCGCCCGTGCTGGCGGTGCTGATCCTGCGGACAATCCACGTCTGCGCACGGTTCTCGATAAAGCCCTCGGCGCAAACATGAGCCGCGATACCATCGACCGTGCAATTGCGCGTGGTGCAGGTGGCCTTGAAGGCGACAATGTTGAAGAGCTGACCTATGAAGGTTATGCCCCCGGCGGCGTCGCGGTATTGGTCGAAGCGATGACCGATAACCGCAACCGAACCGCAGCCGAAGTGCGCCATGCCTTCACTAAACACAATGGCAATCTCGGTACTGATGGATCAGTCGCCTATATATTCACCAAAATCGGCCAGATCACTTTTGAGCCGGGTGTGGATGAAGAAGCGCTGATGGATGCCGCACTCGAAGCCGGCGCCGATGATATCGATGTTCATGATGATGGCAGTGTTGATGTGATCACCGGCCAGCACGATATGCTCAAAGTGAAAGACGCATTAGCGGAGGTTGGATTCACTGCAGTCAACGCCGATGTGACCATGTTGCCGTCGAATTCCGTTGATCTTGATCTTGATGGCGCTGAAAAAGTACTGAAAATGCTCGACCGACTCGAAGACCTCGACGACGTACAAAACGTCTATTCCAACGCAGAATTTCCCGAAGAGCTATTTTCCGGAGATGAGTAATTCAACCCGTCACTGACATCCATTCCCCGGAGCCTATCGGATGACCGTAATACTTGGCATTGACCCCGGTTCCCGAATCACCGGCTACGGCGTAATCCGTAGCCACGGTTCGAAGATCGAACATATCGCCAACGGCTCCCTGAAAGTTGGCGAAGGCGAACTGGCGGATCGACTCAGCAAAATATACGCAGGTCTCAGCGAAGTAATCGAACTTCATAGCCCTGTTGAAATGGCGATTGAACAAGTCTTTATGGCCAAAAATGCAGACTCTGCGCTTAAGCTTGGTCAAGCCCGCGGCGTAGCCATCGTCGCCTCCAGCAATCGAAATATACCAGTAGCTGAATATAGCGCCCGGCAGGTCAAACAGGCCGTAGTAGGCCGCGGAGCAGCGGATAAAAAGCAGGTTCAGCATATGGTCACCGCCCTGCTGCGGCTCGATCATACTCCCGGCGAAGATGCAGCCGATGCATTGGCTATCGCCATCTGCCATGCCAATACCCGTACTAGTTTGATTTATCAGGCGAAGGGTAGAGCCCGGCGTTAATTTTATGTTTTCTTCCATGTATGCACCCGATTAAATGTACAAGGAACTCCGTGGACATTTTTAATAACCGAGAAATTGCAATCGGGCTATGGTTGCTAGCGATTTCAATATACATCTTCTTGTCCTCAAAAATGGCTGAAGTAAGGGTTTCTGTTCGAGGCTTACTATCCACCTTCTTTGTTAAGCAGATCATGACCGTTCTGGGCTTGATGATTACCTACATGGCGATTGTCGTCTATGCATTAGCAGAAATTGATTTGTGGAATGTTGAGCAGGTCAAGAACACTGTCTTTTGGTGTGTATCTGTCGGTTTTATGTCACTTTTTAAGCTTGAATCGATCAAAAAAGATAAAAGCTTCTTCATGCACTCAGTCATAGACAACTTGAAGCTATTAGCCGTTCTTCAATTTATTGTTGGTGTTTATGCTTTCTCTCTTTGGATTGAAGTACTGCTGGTTCCCATCTTGGCCGTTATTGGTGCCATGTTAGTCATCGCAGGAACTGATAAAAAATATCATCAAGTAAAGGTTATTCTTGAATACTGTTTATCATTATTTGTAATCATCTTGGTTATCTACACTTTGTATATGTTAGTTACAAACTATGGCGAATTTGGTCAAGAGAAGACTGTTTATAACTTTGTTGTTCCTCCGTTGTTAACCCTGTCTTACTTACCGTTTATTTTCGTCATGTTGGTCTACTCGACATACGAACAAGCTTTTATTCGGGTTAAATTCTCAATAGAAAATAGATTTCACCAGTACTTGGCCAAACTATACGCACTCGTCTTGTTCAATGTACGGATGAGTTTGATTGATCGCTGGTCATATCATGTGGCCAGAGAAAATATTGAGTCACATGCAGATTTAATAGAGACGTTCAAATACATATATAAGGTGAGGTCTGCGGAGAAAAATCCCCAGGAAATTTCAAGTGCTCGTGGCTGGAGCCCATACAAAGCCAAAAACTTTCTTTCGAGCGAAGGGTTCGATACGGGGTTTTATAAAAGGTCTTTCGAAGAAGAGTGGTTTGCATCATCTTCAATGATAGAGTTTGGTGAAGGAATTCTTCCCGATAACATAGCTTATTATGTTGAAGGAGCTGAAGAAGTCGTAAATACGCTAAAACTCAAAGTCAACGTGAATGATGCAGTCAGATCTGAAATGGCACAAAGAAAGCTTATAGATCTTGCTGAAGTCTTGAGCCTTTCTAGTTTGAAGCAGGGGCTATCTGAAGAAATGAAAAAAGCAATTTTGCAAGGCGAACAGTATTCGGAGCAGTACGGGAATAAAAAGATTACATTGGCCGTAGAAAATTGGGTTGACCATCGACTTAATGGATATGACCTCAAGTTTGTCATATCAAGTACACCAAATTTACAGCAGTAAAATGGATATAATAAATAGAACATACAACATCAAAGTAGACGCAGAAACGGAGAATAATCCAGTACGTATTGCGTTGACGGAGGATCAGGAAGATCTAAGTGCCTTTGAAGAAAGAGCCAATGAAACCACTATAAGCTACGAAGAGCTGCTCAATGATTTGGAGTCACATGGCAAACTATAGCCTTGAGATTTAGAAAATCTGTAGCAAGCGCAACACCTACCGTAAAACCCACAAAGATTAGGCAAATAAAATGATCGGCCAAATACGCGGCATATTGCTGGAAAAACAAGCCCCGCATCTATTAGTAGATGTGCAGGGTGTGGGTTATGAAATCCAGGCTCCGATGCCTACCTTTTATGCGATTCCAGAAGTGGGCTCAGAAGTGACGCTACATACGCATTTTGTAGTGAGGGAAGATGCACAGTTGCTGTTTGGTTTTCACAGCCAGTCGGAACGGCAGATGTTTCGTAGTTTGATAAAAGTGAATGGCGTTGGCCCCAAGGTTGGACTGGCTATTCTTTCTGGTATCGACGCGACGGCATTTGCTGCCTGTATCACCCACGATGATATAAAAACCCTGACCAAGATTCCTGGCATCGGTAAAAAAACCGCTGAGCGATTGCTGGTAGAGATGAGGGATCGGATCAAGGATTGGGAGATATCGGATCCCACCGCAAGCTTGCTTCAGCCGGTTATCAGCAGCACGCCTTCGGATCGTCAACAAAAACAGGAAGCGGAAAGTGCGTTGATCTCGTTGGGTTACTCAGAAAAAGAAGCAGACAGGGCGATAAATGCAGTGGCCCAGGAAGGTATGAACAGTGAGCAATTGATCCGTCTGGCCCTCAAAGGTATGGTAGCCGGATGAATGAATCCGACCGACTGATCTCACCAATGCTCGATTCCGAAAATGCTCGGGAAGAGGCGCAGGATCGTGCTATTCGGCCACTGAGCCTGAACGATTATGTCGGTCAGCCGGTAATCCGTGAGCAGATGGAGATCTTTATTGAAGCCAGCCGCTCGCGGGGTGAAGCGCTGGATCACACGCTGATTTTTGGCCCGCCGGGATTAGGCAAAACCACGCTGGCGAATATCGTCGCCAATGAGATGGGTGTGGATATTAAAGCGACATCCGGGCCTATTCTGGAACGCCCCGGTGACCTGGCAGCTTTGCTTACCAATCTTGAACCGCGGGATGTACTGTTTATTGATGAGATTCATCGGCTCAGCCCTGTGGTTGAAGAGGTGCTCTATCCGGCGATGGAGGATTACCAGCTCGACATCATGATTGGTGAAGGCCCGTCTGCACGTTCGATAAAACTGGATCTGCCGCCTTTTACATTGGTTGGTGCGACCACTAGGGCTGGATTATTGACCTCACCATTGCGGGATCGATTTGGAATCGTGCAGCGGCTGGAGTTTTATAATCTCGAAGACCTGAGCCACATTGTCACCCGCTCCGCGACTATTCTCGGTTTGAAGATAGACCCGACCGGCGCGGCTGAAATTGCCAAACGCTCCCGAGGAACTCCGCGTATTGCCAACCGTTTATTGCGAAGGGTACGTGATTACGCCGAGGTAAAATCCGATGGTACGATCAGTGCTGAAATTGCCGATGCCGCATTGAACATGCTGAGTATCGATCCGGTAGGTTTTGATCAGCTTGATCGCCATCTACTTACCACCATGATCAACAACTTTAATGGTGGCCCGGTGGGTATCGATACCATGGCTGCTTCGATTAGCGAAGAAAAAGATACCATCGAAGATGTGCTGGAGCCTTATCTTCTTCAACAGGGTTACCTCATGCGAACTCCCAGGGGCAGGGTGGTGACGCAAAAAGCCTACCTGCATTTTGGTCTGGATATACCGGCGCAGCATCCCTCGAATCAGTCAACTGATTAGTTTCAATAAAAATCAGTTCAAAGTAGTCAAAAACAGATGACGGAATTTATTACCAAGCTGAGGGTCTACATCGAGGATACGGATTTTGGTGGCGTGGTTTATCACGCCAACTATCTGCGTTGGATCGAGCGGGCGCGTACGGAGCTGCTTCGCGCATCAGGGTTTGAGCAAAAGGTATTGATGGATCAGGATCTGCTATTCATGATCCGTGGACTAGATATTCGCTATCGTGCATCCGCCAAACTGGATGATGAAGTGATAATAAAAACGGCGATCAGCGAGTTACGTTCGGCCAGTATGGTTTTTTCCCAAAAGGTTTTTTTAGCCGGCAGCGGAAATAGCGTCGGGGCATTGTTGTGTGAGGCAAATGTGCAGGTTGCGTCGGTATCGGTTGCATCGCGTAAAGTAATCGCTGTACCTAAAATGATCACCGCAGCATTAGTACCATATCAGTTATAAGTAGATCTACAGAACCGGAAAAACCGGTTCAATAGGAGAATAGATGTCTATATTCAGTTTAATTACCGGCGCCAGTATTCTGGTTCAGGCAATCATGCTTTTGTTGCTGCTTGCCTCGATAGTCTCGTGGGTATTTATTGTTCGAAGGGCGACCATTTTATCCCATGCCAAAATTGAACTGGAGGTGTTTGAAGATCAATTTTGGTCCGGGGTTGATCTGAATACCCTCTACCGCGAGGGCAATGTCAGAGTGGCGGATGGTACTGAGATAGGTGGCCTGGAAGGTATTTTCCGCGCTGGATTCAAGGAGTTTAGTCGGCTAAGCCAACAGGTTGGCGCAGATGCGGAAGCGGTTATGACCGGTGCGCAGCGGGCTATGCGGGTAGCCACTACCAAAGAGGAGGAGATGCTGGAAACTAATTTACCGTTTCTTGCCACGGTTGCTTCCGCCAGCCCTTATGTCGGGCTATTCGGGACCGTGTGGGGAATCATGAATTCGTTTCGTGGGCTAGCAAATGTCCATCAGGCGACTCTTTCTGTAGTTGCCCCGGGAATTGCAGAGGCATTGATTGCTACCGCAATGGGCTTGTTTGCAGCGATTCCCGCAGTGATTGCCTATAACCATTTTGCCACCCGAGTCGAATCACTGGTCACTGGTTATGAAACCTTCGGTGAAGAGTTTGCCAGCATTTTGCACCGCCAGGCTCATTTGGGCGCAGCAAAAAAAGAAGCTGAGCGCCAGGGGTAGTCAGATGGCGGGGCATCGAAAAAAACGTAAGCCAATGGCGGAGATCAATGTCGTTCCCTATATCGACGTGATGCTGGTGCTGATGGTGGTGTTTATGATCACCGCACCGATGTTGACGGAGGGTATCTCGGTTGAGCTGCCTAAACTAACCGCTGAGCCGGTAAAGGTAGATCAGAAAGAGGCGCTGGTCGTCTCGATTAAAGCCGATGGAAGCTATTACATAAATCTTGGCGCCAAGGTTGATAAAGCGGTAAAGCTGGACACGATTGGTGAGCAGGTCAGCAAGATTATTCGGGCCAAACCAAATACCCAGGTGCTGGTTCGAGGTGATAAGGCGATCGCCTATGGCCGCGTGGTTGAGCTGATGGCAGTGCTGCAAAAATCCGGCGTGCCTAATCTTGGGCTGATCACTGAGCCGGAACAGTAACTATTGTGTTTGTAGTTGCTGCTCTGTTCCTGTTAATGGGTGAATTTTGACTGTGCCTTCTATGCGTGGCTGGCTCATACCAATACTGGTTGCCTGTGTTCTGCACCTGCTGGTGATCTCATTGTTGCTGATGGGTTGGGATGCATCAGTCGAATATAAGCCTGTTGTGGTTCCACGACATATTCAGGCTAAGGTGGTTGAGCTTAAGCCGAAACCTGCAAAGGTAAAGCCGGTTAAAAAACCGAAGAAAGCCACGGTCAAGAAACCACCCGTTAAAAAAACGCCAAAAGTTAAACCTGTGAAAAAAAAGCCGCTACCTAAAAAGGTGACGAAACCAGCCGTCACAAAAAAAGCGACACCGGCAAAAAAAGAACCACTGAAGCCAAAAGTGGATGAGGAAAAACTTGCAGAGCAAAAACGATTACAGGAGTTGGCGGACTCATTGGCAGAGGAGGAACAGCAGAAAAAACTGGCACTGGAGCAGCAACAGGTTCAGTCCTATGTTCAGCAGATTCGTTCAGATATTGAAAGCAAGTGGTCACGGCCCCCCAGCGCCAGAAATGGAATGGAGGTGTCAATAAGCATTCAGCTGGTGCCCAGTGGTGAGCTGATCGATGTGCAGGTGATTAAACGAAGCGGAAATGATGCTTACGATACATCCGCCGTTAATGCGGTTCGCAAAGTAGAAAAATTTGAAGTCCCCGAGGAATATGAGTTGTTTGATCGAAATTTTCGTAAGTTTACACTGTCGTTTAGAGCAGAAGGATTGAGTCGATGAGCAAAGGAGTGCGTTGTATGCGTCGTGCGGTTAGCTGCTGTTGGCTTGTGTTGTTGCTTGTTTCTCAGGTAACGGTTGCTGAGCTCACCATCGAGATTACCCAGGGGCAGGACAATCCGGTTTCGATTGCGGTAGCGCCGTTTGAGTGGCCGGGCAATAAGATGGCACCGGAGGATCTGGCAGAAATCGTCTCGGAAGATCTATACCGCAGCGGCCAGTTTGCGGCGATGCCACGACAGAATATGCTTAGCTTTCCACACTATGCGAAAGAGGTTCATTTTCGCGATTGGCGGATGTTGGGTGCTGAGTATCTGTTGATAGGGCACGTTGAAACTGATGCCGCTAATAAACGCCATCGGGTTGTTTATGAGCTCTACAATGTACCATCCGGAAAACTTGTGGTATCTGGGGATTTTACAGCTTCCGAAAAAGGGCTCAGAAGTATCGGCCATGCAATTAGCGATAAGGTTTACGAAAAGATCACCGGTATTCCCGGTAATTTTTCTACCCGAATTGTTTATGTCACAGAAAACAGGCTAAAAGTAGCCGGTAAAATGGCCAGTGAATATCGACTTGAAGTGGCTGATGCGGATGGTCACAGGGCGCGTAATTTACTGCGCTCGGCGGAGCCGATCCTCTCGCCCAGTTGGTCCGCTGATGGAGGTCATATTGCTTACGTCTCTTTTGAATCAAATCGTCCGGCCATATATATCCAGGAGTTGAGATCTGGAAACCGTACGCTTATTAGTGCCTTTAAAGGGTTGAATGGCGCTCCAGACTGGTCACCAGATGGTAAGCACCTTGCGGTGGTGTTATCAAAGGATGGAAATCCTGAAATCTATACGGTCGAAATTGCGACCAAAAAACTTACTCGCATCACTAATCATTTCGCAATTGACACCGAACCCCGCTGGCTTCCAGACGGAAAATCACTGATATTTACCTCTAACCGGGGTGGAAAGCCGCAAATCTATAAACTGGAAATTGCCAGCGGTGAGGTTGAGCGCCTGACATTTGAAGGCGATTACAATGCCCGGGCGCAGGTGACCCCGAATGGACGCTATCTGGTTATGGTTCATCGAAACCACGGGGTTTTTCATATTGCAGTTCAAGACCTGAAACGTGGTGTGGTGAGAGTGTTGACGGAAACCTATCTCGACGAATCACCGAGTATCTCGCCAAATGGTACGATGGTTGTGTATGCCACCCAGCTTGGTGATCGGGGGATTCTGGCAGCGGTATCGGTTGATGGTGCGGTGAAGATGCGCCTGCCTTCCTCTAAAGGGAATGTTCGTGAACCAGCCTGGTCGCCAGTAATCCAGCGTTAACCAGTTTGATGGGTAGTTTGGAGTATTTCCATTTTTTTCCTTTATATAGCAGGAAAATCTCAGATTACATCAATTTTATCGGAAAACGGTTTTAAACGGATTCGATTCCGTTCACAATAGGGATGTACTCCGTTGATGGGATTGGCGGAGCCGCATTGGTCGCACAAAGCGATCAAAAATAGTTTTTTGACGCCAATATTCAAGAGGATAGAAATTACAATGCAACCAACCACATTAGTTCGATTCGGAATGATCTCTGCACTGGTCGTAGTACTGGCAGCTTGTGGCTCCACTGGAGATACCAAGGATACTGGCAGCAGTTCAGCGGGTGCTAGTGCTACAGGCGCAACCACCTCTGCTTATGATTCCAGCAGTGATGTAAAAGGTTCTGCAGTCACAAATGCAGCCGCTGATGAAGATATCGCTGTTATGGCGGTTCAGCTTACTAAGGTTTACTACTTTGATTTTGATTCTGCAGTGATTAGATCTGATTCAACCGAAGCGTTGGATCTGCTAGCAAAATACCTGGAGCAGAACCGGGCTCGTTCCGTTGCACTTGGTGGACATGCCGATGAGCGCGGTACTCGTGAATACAATATGGCGCTTGGTGAACGACGAGCAAAAGCAGTTGAAAACTACCTGTTGCTCCAGGGTGCATATCGAGCACAGCTTGAAACTGTTAGTTACGGCGAAGAAAAGCCAGTAATGATGGGTCATGATGAGAGTTCCTGGGCAAAGAATCGTCGTGTCGAAGCACAGATTGCTGAATAAGAAAGCACCTTGAATAAACGATTCCTTCTGTATGTTGCGTTAACGGGCTGGATTTCTCAGCCCGTTTTTGCTGATGGACAACAAAGTTCAGTTTCTGGCGAACTTCTGATCCAGATGCAGCAGTTGCAGCAAGAGGTATTGGAACTGCGTGGGTTAGCTGAAGAGCAAGCCCACCAGCTGAAACGTATAAAAGATACACAGCGGGATCATTACCTCGATCTGGATCGTCGTATCAGTGCACTTCAGCGAAAGGGTGCTCAGCCCCAGACGGACGTATCCTCCGCTTCTACTCTGCCCTCGGTAATGGCAAAAAAGCCCGCGCCTGAAACGGTAGTGGTTGTACCCCTTGCGGTGCCAGCCGCTGAGGTTGAAAAAGCAGAGCAGGAAGCCTATGACCGTGCCTACGGACTGGTTAAAAGCAAAAAATTTGATCAGGCAAGTAAGGGGTTTACCCAATTACTGGTTGATTACCCCAATGGAAAATTTGCTCCCAATGCTCACTATTGGCTTGGTGAACTGTTTATGGTCGATTCAGATCTGGACAATGCTGTGGGGGAGTTCAACAAGGTAGTTACTCTCTACCCCAAGCACTGGAAAAGCGCAGATGCACTTTATAAGTTGGGTGAAATATATTTCAGGCTAGGTGATAAAGATAAGTCTAAACAGCAGCTGGATCGTGTTATACAGGAGTTTCCAGATTCAACTGCTGCACGTTTTGCCAGCCGCTATTTAAAAGCCAATTTCCCATAGCAATATTTATGATTACACTGGCCCATTACCAGTGTTGAATACCCGCCCGTGACTTCGCCAGAAAAATTGAATCTAGCTAAAATAATTCCCGAACCTTCCGGTTCCGAACCGTTGTTAAAAATCACCGAAGTTTTTTATTCGCTTCAGGGTGAAAGTCTGTCAGTGGGCCTGCCAACAACATTTATTCGTCTTACCGGTTGTCCGCTGCGCTGTGGTTATTGTGACACCACTTACTCATTTCGGGGTGGAAAATCCTATAGCGTAAATCAGCTATTAGAAAAGGCTGACGGCTTCAATACACGCCATATCTGTATTACCGGTGGAGAACCCCTTGCGCAAAAAAACGTGCATGGATTGATTCAGTTGCTCTGTGATAACGGGTACTCCGTTTCACTGGAAACCAGTGGCGCGATGGATGTCGGGCTGGTCGATAAGCGTGTTTCAATCGTGATGGATCTTAAAACTCCCGGTTCAGGTGAGCTATCCCGTAATCTGTACAACAATATTGCACATCTGGCTGACAAGGATCAGATCAAATTTGTGATATGCAACAGGGAAGATTATCTTTGGGCCAGGAAACAGGTCAGCGATAGAGACCTGTCCCAACAGGTAGGCGCGGTACTGTTTTCCGCATCGGTTGATGAGCTGCCGTTTCGCGATTTGGCCGACTGGATACTGGAAGACCAGTTGCCTGTTCGTTTTCAGATGCAGTTACATAAACTGATTTGGAATGATGAGCCTGGGCGATAGCGCTGTCACAGATTGCCGGGCAAAGCACTGCGCAGATAGTAGATTTAAAAATGATTGCAAAACCTAACAAGGTATTTTGAGATGAGTAAGAAAGCAGTAGTACTACTTTCCGGTGGTCTGGATTCTGCAACCACTTTGGTGTTAGCCCAATCGGAAGGGTATAGCTGCTATGCGCTGAGTTTTGATTATGGTCAGCGTAACCGGACGGAATTACAGGCAGCGGAAAATATTGCAAAGCGCTATCAGGTCGAGCATAAAGTTTTGCGAATCGACCTGGATGGTATCGGTGGTTCCGCCCTCACCGATGACAGTATCGATGTGCCACAGCAGCTTGAAGAGGGAATTCCGGTTACCTATGTTCCCGCACGCAATACGGTTTTTTTATCCCTCGCGTTAGGTTGGGCCGAAGTGCTTGAAGCGGACGATATTTTTATCGGCGTTAATGCGGTTGATTATTCGGGATATCCGGATTGCCGGCCAGCATTTATTGAGGCATTTGAGCAGATGGCAAACCTTGCTACCAAAGCGGCATCTGAAGGGCGAACTATTCATATTCGTACCCCCTTGATAAATCTAAGCAAAGGTCAGATTATAGAGCAGGGTATGGTACATCGGCTGGATTACGGTATGACAGTTTCCTGCTATGCTGCGGATGCCAATGGTGCTGCATGTGGAACCTGCGATAGTTGCCGTTTGCGCAGCAAAGGTTTTGTTGATGCTGGGTTTGACGACCCAACACGATATCAACAAACATGACACCTTAGATGTACTAATACTTAATTTTTTATACTTAATAAAAAGAATATTTTGATGTCCAAGTACGATCTACTATTTGAAAATAATAAAGCCTGGGCTCGGCGGATTAGCGAGCAGGAGCCTGATTTTTTCAAGAATCTGTCTCAACAGCAAGCGCCGGAATTTCTATGGATCGGTTGCTCTGATAGCCGTGTTCCAGCGAATGAAATTGTTGGTTTGTCCCCCGGGGAGCTTTTTGTTCACCGCAATGTAGCCAACCTGGTTGTACATACAGATATGAACTGTCTGTCGGTTCTACAATATGCAGTAGATGTGCTGAAAGTGAAGCATATCATTGTGTGTGGTCACTATGGCTGTGGCGGTATTGAGGCTGCGATGACAAATAGCTCCAAGGGTTTGGTCGCGAACTGGCTGAATCACGTACGAGATCTATTGCACAGAAAATCCGACGAGCTGGACAAAATTGATGACCTGCAAGAACGAAGTAATCGCCTGTGTGAGCTTAATGTTATGAATCAGGCAGCTAATGTGGCGCGAACCAATATCATTAAAGATGCCTGGCTGCGTGGACAGGAAGTATCCATACACAGTTGGGTATATGGGTTATCCGATGGTCTGGTTCGGGATCTTGGTTTGAGCCTTTCCTCTACCGAAGAGTTTGAGGCGTTAAAGGAGTAACATAACTAGACACCCGTTTTACGATGCCGCTGAGTTCCTGGTCGGTGTAAGGCTTTTTCTGACTAGTTCCCCAAATCACATTAGGCCAGCAAAAATCATCCTTTTTACGGCCAACAATATGTACATGAAGTTGGCTGACAATATTCCCGATTGCCGCAACATTTAACTTGTCCGTACCATATTCATCAGATACAAATTTTGACATCTGGTTTACTTCATCAAGCAACGTTTTCTGTAGCTCAATGTCGAGCTGATAAATTTCGGTGGCTTCTACCTCCGGTACCAGAATAAACCAGGGTACCAATGAATTATTCATCAGCAGTAGCTGGCTGGTCTGTAACTTTCCTAATACAACACAATCCTTCTCAAGTTGTGGATCAAGTTTGAATTCGTTCATTTGACTAGTACTCCGATAATACAACCCTGTCGGAGTACTGGTCCGATGGGAAAAAAATGGGTTTGTGTTCGGGTTGCCATTGATCATACTTCTTGAAAATAGCGTGGAATGCATCAGATTCGATAATATCGGCGAGCCATTTTTGTAGCCTGGGATAGGCTGTTTGATCGAACCAGCTTTTGTCTACATTGGCAAACTGGCGAATAAATGGCGCGATTGCAATGTCCGCTATCGAAATCTTATCGCCAAATAGAAATGCACCGTTTTCCAATTGCTGATCAAGCTTGAATAGAAATTGCTGACCCTGTTCACGATAATAAGTTGTGGAATATTCGGGGTAACGGTCTGCATATTTGTAGCGATCCAGCCATGGTTTAAATTCAAAGTCGTTTTCGTTAATTAATTGATCCATTTCTATCGAACATGAAGACAGTGATTCCGGTAATAGCTGTTGGGGATCCTGAGTCCTCAATGCCCAGTATGCGATATCGATGCTTTGATCGATGATCTGGTTATCACTCAGCACCAACACCGGTACAGTGCCCTTTGGTGAGTACTCCAGCATTGATGCGGGCTTGTCGCGCAGTATCACCTCTCGGAATTCAACATTGAGCCCTGAGAAATAGATAGCCAGTCTTGCCCGCATGGCATACGGACAGCGTCGAAAAGAGTAAAGAATGGGTAGTGGGCTCACTAAAAGTCGGCCATGGCTGAGTTGTATTTGATTTCCGGCGATTGGACGGTTGTAGTGTCGAGCCGAGTCATTGTTGAGCACTGCTTGTTGGTTTTTTCCTGGACAAACTATATCAACATTACACTGCACCGACGATCAATTACATGAAATGCTCGTGGTTCGCTGATATTATCGGTCGTTGATTTTTCAGGCCATAGCTAAAAACAAGAGAATAATAATATGAAAGACTGTCCAATCCTTGCCTCCACCATCGAGTGGGAATATGAAGTTGAACCGGGCTTAACACTACGGGGCAATGCGCACCCACCGAAGGATCAACCACTACTTCACTTTATGCACGGTGTCGCTTTTTGCGGAAAGCTTTACTGGCCCTTGCTAAAACAGCTTACCGACAAATATGGCCTGTTTATGCAGGATATGCAGGGTCATGGCGAAAGCGATGCGGGGGAGCTGTTTGAAGGCTGGGAAAGTGCGATTCAGAATGCGTTTAGTGTGATCGACAATTATGAGCTCAAGAGTAGAGGTTCAGCGTTCATTGGCATGGGACACAGCTACGGTGCATCACTCAGTATTATTATGGCGGTACAACGGCCGGAACTGTTTGACGGTTTGATATTGCTGGATCCGATGTTAATGCCGCCGGAGCTACTGGTAAAGATGCCAATTGATGAAAGCCCAATGGCCCAGAAGACCCTTAGACGAAAAAGCCGCTGGAACAACCTTGAGCAGGTACATCGATTTTTTAGATCGAAGCCGGCGTTTGAATTATGGACCGATGAGGCATTCACCTCATTTATCGACCACACATTAGATCTACATAGTGATGGTAGCTACCATCTGAAATGTACCCCGCAGACCGAAGCAGAAGTATTGGCTGGGCCGTTAGAGACTATCTGGGAAAACCTTGAAAAATTGACAGTGCCGACTGTGATTCTTCATGGTGATGATGCGCGCTCACCGATACTGAAAAACAGCAAAAAGGCGGCGGAGATGAATCCACATATCACCTCTATCCAGATGACTGGCGGGCATAACTTTATGCAGGAAATACCGGATGAAACCTTTGAGCAGGTTTGCCTGGCGATGAAGTCACTGGGGTTTTAAAGAAAAAAGGGGGCATATCTAGCCCCCTTTCTCTTTGTTTGATCTGGTATCAGGCCTTAACTGCTTCCAGTATCGTATTGATCGCGAATCAGTCGACGTTTGATTTTGCCCGCTTCACTTCGAGGCAGCTCATCCATAAACTTGATCTGGCGAGGGCATTTGAACTTGGCGATGTTATCAATGCAATGCTGGATGATCTCCGCGGCCAGTTCATCGGTAGGTTCAATACCTTCCTTGGGTTCAATCACCGAGATCACTTCCTGGCCCCAGTTGGGGTTTGAAATGCCCACAGTACAGGTATCACCAACTGCTGGATGAAGCAATAAACAGGCATCCACCTCAGCAGGGTAAATGTTTACACCACCACTCAGAATCAGGTCATTACGTCGATCCGACAGATATAAAAAGGCATCTTCGTCCAGATATCCCATATCACCCAGGGTAAAGTGGCTCTGCTTCTTGCTCAAGTAGGCCTTGTCGGTTTTGCCATCGTCTTTAAAGTATCTGAAACGACCCTCATCCGGAGACTTCATGTAGATCCGGCCAATTTCCCCGGCGGGAAGCGGCTGATCGTCATCCCCAAGAATAAGCGTTCCACCCAACACGGGCTGTCCGACCGAGCCGGGTCGCCTGAACCATTCCTCCGGATCGATATAGCACGCGCCACCGCCCTCAGTGCCGCCATAGTATTCGTACATAATTTTGCCAAACCATTCCATAAAGGCCTTTTTGACATGAACGGGGCAGGGCGCGGCACCGTGAATCACATATTTCATTGAAGAGATATCGTACTTATTGCGCACCTCTTCAGGCAGCGTCAGCATGCGGTGGAACATGGTGGGTACCATGTGGGTGTGGGTGATCTTGTATTCCTGAATAATGCGCAGGGTTTCCTCCGCATCCCATTTGTCCATCAGATACACGCCAACTCCCGCGTGCAGTGGAGCCATCAGCGAATAGGCCATTGGTGCTGCGTGGTAGAGCGGCCCGGTACACAAATCAGTGTCCGTCGTACCGTCATAGGTTAGCAACGTGGCGACAGAACCGGTCATGGTTGAGCCTGGTTCACGCCAGACACCCTTTGGGTGCCCCGTTGTGCCGGAGGTATAAAGCATCGGCGAACCGGGTTGTGGGTTGGTCAGGTCCGATGGATCCTGCGCGTTGACCGCATCATCATAAGAAGTGAAACCGTCGACCTCACCACCTACCGCCAGCGCAAGTTCAACACCAGGAGAATTGGACAGTACCTCTTCGAGGGCATCCTTCATTCGTGCATCGCCGATCAGTGCTTTGGCTTCGCAGTCGTTAACGATGTGCGTCATCTCTTTTGGTGTGAGATGCCAGTTCACCGGCGTGATACGTATGCCGCAACGCATTGCTGCAAACAGCGTCTCGGGATATTCAGGTCGATTCGAGCATATAAGCGCTGCGCCGTCGCCGGCTTTTAGTCCTGCAGCTTCGAAGGCCTTTGCCAGTTGGTTCATCCGCCCATTGAGTTCGCCATAGGTACGGTTACCCTTGGCCGAATAGATGGCGGGTCGATCAGGAAAGTTATTGGCCCAAACCGCGAGTACCATGCCGCAGCTGGCGGCCTGTTCAATATCGAGATTATTTGCAGAGACGAATGTAGTCATAGCGTTTTACGCTCCTTTTTATCGAGACCTTCGCAGGAGAGCCTTTTTACTCCCATGCTGCGTCGCCTTAATAGCGCCTACTTTTGGTAAAAATGTGCTCACTCGGTCACTTACAGTTGTAAGCGCCCTCTTTGTGCGGAGCCTGCCCCGCGAGCGGAGCGAGTGCCTTGGGTACATTTTTTCCTTGCCTGAAAGTAAAATCATCTCTCCTGCAAAGGTCTCTTATTATGAGTGGTTCTTGTCCTTGAACGACTGATACCACCGGTGGATTATTATTTTATATCAGCAACCTAGTACTTCGGCAATATTAGCTTGCCGGAGTACGAGTCAGTCTATCTGCATTAAAATTTAAAAACAAAGCCCTGAAGAATGAGCCATTTAATTCCGAGCTTGACCGCACCCCCCAACTATCTATAAAGTCGCGCCCACGTTTAGCAGGTGCCTGGCAACAGGTGAAATGGGAAACTGGTGCGTCGATGATTTTCGAATCAAAGATTATTCCAGTGCTGCCCCCGCAACGGTAATCAACCCCGAGAGACTTTAACTCCTCTCGGCCGCCATTATGGATAGCCACTGTATTGAGAAATATGGGAAGGCGTAATGGCTGGAACTCTTCGAGTTCAGGTTGTAAGCCCGGATACCGGCCTCGTTAACCGTTTCGAGTCGTTTGACTGTGCACAATTCACAGCCAGATGCTCGTTAGCTATATCGATGGTATTGCGGAGGGCGATAACCGGGAAGGTGCGCCTTGCCGTGTGCTGATCCCCTGCTTCAACTCTTTCCAGTACCCCCAAAACAATTTGCATTCTCTATGGGGGAATTATGAAACGGCTACAAAAGGCGTTCACGCCACTATTCTATCTATCCATTTCCGGCGCGTTAGCGATATCCGCTACCGGTTATGCGGATCATTCCAACACTGAGCATTTGCCAGAATTACTGGTTTCAGCGACGCGATCAGCGCATACACCTTCAACACTGCCAGCGGCACAAATTGTGATCAGTCGTGACCAGATACTACAAAGTGGTTCAAACACAGTTGCAGAGGTGCTGGCTAGTGTCGCCGGTATTCAACTGACCGATCTATTTGGTAATGGCACCAGTGTCACCGTCGGCATGAGAGGATTCGGTGACAATGCATCCTTGAACAGCCTGATTATGGTGGACGGTCGGCGGCTCAATAATGCCCTCGATATAGGCTCGCCCCGTTTGAGTGGCATCAGCCTTGATCAAATCGAATCGATCGAAATCATCTCCGGCAGTGCCGGTGTACTATTTGGCGAGAACGCCGTTGGCGGTGTCATCAATATCATCACTCGCTCTCCAGGAAACAATAGCTTGCTGGAAATCACTGCAGGCAGTTATGGCAATCAACAATACCGCGCTTCGATCGGCCGCAAGATAAACCAATGGGATATCAGCGCAAGTGCTGAAAAACGTTCCGCGGATAACTACCGTGACCACAGCGAAAGTGACACAAAGAGCCTTGATCTCGAACTGGGTTATGCCCTTGATCACGGACGAATTTGGTTGGGGCTTAATGGCTCCGATGAATATCAGCAACTACCCGGTGCACTGTTTGCAGCGCAGTATGACAACAACCGCAAGGCATCACGAAACGACAGCGATTTTCTCGATGGTGAATATCGCACCTATCAGGCCGGACTGAGCTATGCGCTTAGCGAGCAGTGGCAGTTAGAAGCAGAACTGAGCAGCCGCTCCGATAATATCGATGGAAGCCAGGAGGCATTTGGTTCAGCCAGCACAACACGACAGGAGCGAGACCAGAGCAGCTTTTATCCACGACTCATCGGGCAATTCAGTCAGCCTAACGGCACCATGATTCTGACTACCGGGTTCGATTATGACAATGGAGATTACTTCCTGAGCTCCGTATTTGGCACCCAGCAAGCAGAGCAAAAAATTCATAGTTTCTATGCACAGCTGCTATATCCGGTGCTGGACAAGGTGAACCTGCAAGTCGGTGCACGATACGCACGCCTTAACAGTGATATAAAAGACAGCTACACATTCCCAGCGGGAACCGATCAGGATGATAGCGTAACCCGTTACAGTATCGGCCTGGACTGGACGCCGGTTGAGTGGGTGAAACTGTTTTTACGCAGGGATGAAAACTACCGATTTGCAAAAATTGAAGAGCATACCAATCAGTTTAATTTTGTCGGTGTCTACCAGCCGCTCGACAGCCAACTGGGAACCTCACTGGAAACGGGTGCAGTTGTGACATTGAACCAAACGGTTATCGATATCAGCCTGTACGAATTAAAGCTCAGTGATGAAATTGTCTATGACAGTACGACGTTTTCCAATATCAATCTCGATACCACCAAAAGGACCGGTGCCAACTTCAACGTAACCAGCCAGTTAACCAGTGCTTTCAGTGTGTATGTTCAGCTGGCATTGGTGGATGCAAAATTCGATTCCGGGCCCTACAGCAATAAAGAGATCCCCTGGGTGGCACAGCAAAACATCAGTGCAGGGGTAGATTACCTGTCGGATAAACTGGGTAACTTCCATCTCGAATGGTTGAGAGCCGGCGATCGTTATGCCGCATCGGATTTTGCCAATGGATTTGCTAAAATTGACGCCCAGAATCAACTTAACTTTGCATGGCGTATCGAGATCGAGAAATTCTCCATCGATGCGCGTATTAATAATCTGCTGGATGATGAATCAATTGCCTACGCAACCAGTGCTTATAACCCGGCTACCTTTGCGAATGAGGTCGGTTTTTATGCAGCACCGGAACGTAATTTTTTGATTACCGTCAGCTATCATCCTGATCGGTAACGATCGGTTAAATAAGGTAGAACTCCAATGAGCAATCGTCTAACTAAAATCACCACAAAGGGCGGTGACAAAGGCCTTACTTCCCTTGCTACAGGTGAGCGTGTATCAAAGGATCACACACGTATTCACGCGCTGGGTGATGTGGATGAGCTCAATAGCTGTATAGGTATGATCAAAGCCGAGCTGATTGAAACCGATCTGATGTTTCGATTGTTGGAAGAAGTTCAGCATCAACTGTTTGAGTTTGGTGCTGAACTTGCCACCGCTACCAGTCGCGGAAAGATCGCCGCATTTACCGAAATGCTTGAAGAAGCGATAGTGACACTTAATGAACCCCTTCCGCCGTTAAAGGAGTTCATTTTGCCCGGTGGTTCACGCACATCTGCCTGCTGCCACCTCGCACGGGCAGTATGCCGTAGGGCTGAGCGCTCACTGGTTGCCTTAATAGTTAGTCAAGATAAGCAGGAAGAATCAACAGCAACGAAAAACCAAGGCGAAACCGATCAAGCACCGGAAGTTGGTTTACAGATCTACCTGAATAGACTTTCCGATCTACTCTTTATTGTCGCCAGAACCATCGCCCGCAGCGATACCGAAAAAGAGACGCAGTGGGGCGTAGGTGCTGAAACTGATCTCTACGGAAATCTCGATTAGCATCACCTCTCCATCGAGTATATTTGCAGCAGTTCTGCTTCGGGTTTTATACCAAACCGGTTAGAATCCCGCTTCCAAGCTAACTATCACCCTACTGAACCTATTATCGGAGTACCTCGATGTACCGAATTTGCACCCTGAACCAAATATCCATTAAAGGGCTGGAGCAATTTCCACGGGACCAATATGAACTGGCCAGCGAGATCGGTAAACCCGATGCAATTTTGGTGCGTAGCCATAAATTAACCGATGCAGATATCACGCCGGAACTAAAGGCAATTGCACGGGCAGGGGCAGGGGTGAATAACGTGCCGGTGAGCGCCTGTACTGAAAAAGGTGTACCTGTTTTTAATACACCCGGAGCCAATGCCAATGCCGTAAAAGAGCTGGTATTAACCGGTTTGTTGCTTTCATCCCGCGGTATCGTACCGGGCATTAATTATGTGAATAGCCTTACCGATATGAGTGATGCGGCTGCAATGGGCAAGCTGCTTGAGCAGGAAAAAAAGCGCTTTCGTGGTCGTGAAATTGCCGGAAAGACCCTCGGTGTTGTAGGGCTTGGTGCCATCGGCTCAATGGTGACCGAAATGGCATTGCAGATGGGCATGAAAGTTGTCGGGTTTGATCCGGCACTATCGGTTGAAGCCGCATGGCGCGTGCCCAGTCAGGTCGAAAAAATGGAAAACCTGCCATCGCTACTGGCGCGTGCAGATTTCATTTCACTTCATGTGCCGGCAATCGAACCAACCCGTGACATGATCAATGCCGATGCAGTAGCGGCAATGAAAGAGGGTTCTGTGCTGCTCAACTTTGCGCGCGAAACCATTGTAAATACTGCCGCGATTGTTGAAGGCCTGGAGAGCGGTAGGGTTGGGCAACTGGTTACCGATTTTCCTCATCCGGATCTGTTGGGCCGCGACAACGTAATTCTGATGCCACACATTGGCGCCAGCACCAACGAAGCTGAGGAAAACTGTGCTGTGATGGCAGCAACCCAGTTGATCGATTTTCTGGAGAACGGAAATATCCGTAACTCGGTAAATTTCCCCAATCTGCGCCTTGAGCGAAATAGCCCGTGCCGTATCGCTTTTTCCAACCACAATGTTCCCAAGGTATTGGGTAACGTATTGTCAGTGTTAGCAGATCAGGATATAAACGTTGTGGATATGCTCAATAAAAGCCGTGATGACGTGGCCTATAACCTGATTGATATTGAATGCACAGCTCCAGAAGGGCTGGAAAATCTGCTTGCGGAAGTAGAAGGCGTTATTAACGTGAGACTGATTTGTAACGAAAAATAGAGAAACCCCTCGGAGGGTGAATGCTATGCGACATGCCGGACACAACTATTCACAGCGGGTAACAGCACGAAGATTGGCAGTGGTTGCAGGCCTGTTGGCTGGCCTAATCAGTACGCAAGGCATGGCGCTCAGAAATGGTTATTCAGATTCGTTGGATAACCCGCCCTCCATTGTTCCCGCGCCTGAGGAGCAAACTAAGGAAACTGTTCACAATCCGGAATTTGCACCGCTCTATTACAACTCCGGGAACGCTCTATATGACAAGGGTGAATACCTGAAAGCCATTCAGAGCTACAATAATGCGCTATTTCTGGAACCCGACATGGAGTTCGGGTACTACAATCGTGGTATGTCCTATTATATGTTGCGTCAGTACAAAGCCGCAGCAGAGGATTTTGCAGCGGTACGCAAACAAAACCCCAACAATACCTATGCTCAGATATGGGAAAAGGTATCGCTATTTAAATATGGTGTTGCGGCAGAAACATCACATATACAGATTAAAACCAGTGATGAAAGTAAAAAACCATTTCTAAAAAGTTGGCCGCTAGCGGTATTGGCATTTCTAAACGGCGAAATAACTGAACAGGTATTACAGGATGCGGCTTACCATCCCAACGTATCCACACAAAATGAACAATACTGCGAGTTATGGTTTTATGTGGGTCAGCGCCGCCTGGCCCAGGGTAGAAAACAGGAAGCTATCATCGCGTTTAAAAAAAGTATTGAAACCGATGTTAGGGATTTTGTTGAATATATTGCTTCGGGCAATGAGTTAGCAAACTAGCTCAATCTGATACCCGGTAAATTTTCGAATATTTAGAACGCCAGTATCCAGTATTAAATACTGCCCCTTTATTCCCATGAGTGTTCCTTCGATCTCCGGTGTCTTATCGAAGTTGAGGGACTTCACCTTTTCAGGATAGCTTTCTACAGGAAAGTGAAGTTCCGTGATCGCATCATTGTGCAAGCGGGATATGCTCTGAATTCCAAACTCCTGTTCAACCGCTGAGATCTGCTCTTTGCAATCCTCAACAAGTTGCTCGGCCCGAGCAATCAAATCCACCGGCTCCGGTTTTCCCTTTAGCATTTTTCTCCAATCGGTTTTATCGGATACATGCTGCTTGAGCGCAACCTCTATTCGACCGGACAACAGGCGATTGGATACACGGTATATCGGTAGTGCCTGACTAGCTCCCTGATCAATCCAGCGAGTGGGTACCTGTGTACCCCGGGTAATACCCACTTTTATTCCCGACGAATTGGCAAGATAGACAAAATGATCCTGTAGGCAATGTTGCTCGCCCCATTTTTCATCCCGGCATGTGCCCTCAGCATAGTGGCATAACTCCGGCTTGATAATGCAGCTGTCACACTGGGGCAGTGAACGCATACAGGGAAAGCAGTGACCCTGGCTAAAGCTTTTATTGGTTTTTCGGCCGCAGGCTACACAGTTAATTAAACCGCTGGCACTCAGCTTGATGGTCGTTCCGATCAGCGGATTAAACGGAACCGTTTTTTCACCAATGGGTAGCTGGTATTCAATCGGGCGCTGTTCGGTCAGGCTGGGCTCAGTCGGACTCGGTAGAGAGCCGATCATTTTTCTGATATTTCCGGATAGTTTCATGATTGTCTTATTTGAGGTGTTTCAAACAGGGTGATTGAAACATGGGTGAGGCGGCACTATATGGAAGACCTGGTTGTTAGTCTACCGGCGCTGCCCGTTGGGCTTCGTAAACTCAGCGCCAACCTACAACGGAGGGTGACAATACGGGGTTCGAATTTGCGGGATGCTGGATAATAAATCCAAAGTGGTTGAATCATTGGTTGAGTTGCTTATCCGGTAGGTTGGTGCTGAAGCATGAAGCCCAACGCTCTCTGAGGAGTTGCGGATGTTGGGCTTAGTAAGCTATCTCCAACCTACAACAAACCGCTCCCTGAGCGGAGCCGAAAGGGTAGATGAAACCCCTTAGCCGTCATCCTCAACAAGCTTGCCGAGTACGTTCTGCCATTCATGGTAGAGAAAATAATGCCCCCAATTTTCGTTAATATATGCTTCACAATTGGGAATCAATTTGGCGATTGCGGCAATCTGATTAGCCGAACAATAATCATCCTGTATTCCGTGCCAGATTATTGTGGGTACTACTATTTTTGATAATTCAAACCCCCAGGGGCGCGAAATAGTAATCAACTGTTTTGGAAGAACGCTTGTGGGCAGTAGCGCGGCATCCTCAAAGCTCTGTAACGTAATTTGTTTTACCTCAGAAGATTGCAATAACCGTTTGTCAGCCGCGCAGCCATCATGCTCGAATCGGGACAATGAATCTTCAGGATGGTTGAACAAACTTGAATAACGAAACTCCATCACTTTTTGAAGCGGTGCCGGCGAGTGCCGAGCCATGGAGCAGACAATCCGTTGCAGACCACTTATCTTTGCGCCTCGCGGTAATTCATCAACCGGTATGTGGGAAGCGATTAGCCCAAGTCGTATTACCCGATCGCTTAAATGAGCGGCACAGGCTGCAGCGTATGGCCCACCTGCAGATATTCCCGCTACATAAAAGCGATCAATAGACAGGTGAAACGATAGCTGTTGAATGTCGTCCGCCCAATCCGTCAGGGGGCGATCCTCAGCGGGGCATGAGTATCCAACACCGGGACGATCAGGCACAATCAAGCGCACGCCGAGTTCATGCAATATGGCACCATCGGCAGGTTTTTCTTTTCTGGATCCGATCAGGCGATGGCACAGGATGACCGGTTTACCATTTTTTGGTCCGTAATCACCGTAGCCTAATATGCGTCCATCGTTCAATCTAAACTTTTTTTCATCGCTTTTTGAGGCCGATGATTCACGCGACTGCGGATCTTTGTTCTGGATAATATTAAGCCAGGTTGCAGGCCCGTTTAGCGCGAGGGAGATCAGTTGACCTTGCCGACATGTGCCGGTTTTTGTGTATGCACATTTTATCTGAGTGCGCACGGTGTGTAGGGAGCTGCCTTTTATCTCTGCGATCTCGTCAAGGGAGCGCCCCTGAGCAAGATATGCGGTGACCTGTGCCTCGGATGGGGTTAGCCCGTAAATATCTACTAGTGCGCCGGTGACTTCATCAATACTGCTTTCAAAATTCAGAAAAAGCACTTCAGCAGATGCTTCAGTCTCCGAAGTGCCGGTGGTACTTGCAGGTGTGGGAGCCACCAAAATGGTTTGTGTAATTCCAGAATCGCGAGCGCAGTTGAGCATCTTGCTTTTCCGGGAGCTAGTCGCGCACTGCACTGCATCGAGAATATCTTTTTTAAGTAACGGGTCTATAGCCAGTGCATGTTGCGCTGATTGAGGCAGTTGGGCATCGGCATGTAACATAATCCTGGCCTTGTCGTTGGTGCTTAGCAGCGTTAGATCATGTGAGATAGTACAGATAGGCAGGGGTAGTTCACGGAACAGTGTGCTAGGACGCACCGCGCCTTTTTTAGCAATATGTCGGTTCGCCGCAAGTTCAAACGCGTGATCAAAATGAGGAAGTGCTTGTTCGACCACTGCAAAGTCAAAAAGTGATTCCGAGGTCGCTGTGAATGCGCTGCTATCGTCGGCTTGCTCCGCAAGGCCTAAGGAGATATTCGGTTCCAGTACGGCTTCATATAGCGCCGAAACCAGGCTGGAGACATCTTCACTAGCGACTTGTCTATCCTTGACATTTTTTGTCGGCATAACTGACCCTGTACCAATTACTCCGACAACCTTGTCGGAGTATTATGAGCTTAGCTGTTTTATATAATCGAACGACTATACACCATATGGGTGAGATAGAACTCAAAAAAATAGCCCAAAACGGGATCGTTATTGAAAGGAATTCGGTAGGGCAGGCCTGCAAATATTAATGCATAAAAATTATGTGCATACCGGGATTATCTATTCAAACTTACACGCGAATACAGCCGCGGCAAGGAACAGAACATGGCAGAATTACTAAAGGAACGTTATTCGCTTCGCTATACTGAGCATCTGGCCGGAGCGGTGGTTCGAAGCTATCCAGACTTCAACAGCAATGGATTCAAAACGGCTGTTTTTGACAAAGAATGGGAAATTCGCGAACTCAAAGATCGCATGCACCATATTGCTGTTTGCTTACACCAGCATATCCCTCTGGATTATTCAGAGAGCATAGATCTACTGAAAAAAGTTGCGCCAGAATTTAGCGGCTTCGAAGCGATGTTTTTCCCCGATTTTGTCGAAACCTACGGAATGGATGAGTGGGAAATATCGATACCTGCGCTGGAATATTTCACCCGGTTTTCCAGTAGTGAATTTTCTGTTCGGCCATTTATTATTCAGGATTCCGAACGAATGATGGCGCAGATGTTGGAGTGGTCGCTGCATAATAATGAGCACGTCCGACGTCTTGCTACAGAAGGATGTCGTCCTCGCCTACCCTGGGCGATGGCATTGCCGGAATTCAAACGCTCGCCGGACGCAATTTTACCCATTCTGGAAAATCTGAAACAAGATCCAAGTCTGTATGTAAGGCGTAGTGTCGCCAATAACCTAAATGATATTGCTAAGGATAATCCCCAAATTACCCTTGATGTTGCGGCACGTTGGATTGGAATGCACTCGGATACCGACTGGCTGGTTAAACATGGCAGTAGAACACTTCTTAAAAAAGGTGATCCGCAGGCATTAATTTTATTCGGGTTTACCCATCAATCATCCCAGGTTCACCATATTGAATTATCGAGGGAGCAGGTTTTTATAGGAGGCTCACTAGAATTCAGCTTTGAGCTAAATAGTGAGGCGGGTGACCTGGGAAAAACAAGAATTGAATATGCCATCGATTTTCTAAAAGCGAACGGCAAACATTCAAGGAAAGTATTCAAGATTTCCGAGTCGGCAATCAACAGTGATATTAAATACTGCGTTAAAAAACACAGTTTCAAACAGCGTAGTACACGGGTTCATTATGCTGGTCAGCATCACCTAACGGTAATTGTAAATGGTCTCGAGAAAAACTCTGTAGTGTTTGATTTGCTGGCCGCCGATTGAGTTAAATTATTTTTTTTGAAAGTAGGGCTCAAGTAGCTCTCCCCCTATTCACTTTTCTTAATACTGGCGGTTTTTTGGCATTTTTTTCTAGTCTACACCAAATGGGTGATGCGCCGGTTACGTAATGCAGGTTAGTATCATCGCCGTATGAAATATGAGCGTTACCGCGCGCCAATAGGCTAATGCAGAGTGCTGGCAATTTGAGTTTGATGTTGGAGCACCGGTAGTCACGAATAGATACTGACATAGGTATCTAGATTTTTTCCAGACAACCAAAAAGGTAAGGATGATGAATAAAAATGATTTCTATAGAGGTTCCATGGTTCTGCTGTGTTCAGCGCTGATAACCGCTTGCGGAAGTAGCAGCAGCGGTGGTGGCGGTGGCGGTGGCAGTACCACCACTACTCATTCCGGCGTGGCTGCGGATGGGTATTTGATCAATGCAACCGTGTGTCTTGATCTGAACGATAATAAGGCTTGTGATTCAGGTGAGCCCACCACAACCACCGACGAAGATGGTGCATTTTCACTTGAAGCGACCCAGAATCAAATAGACAGCAACCCTGTAATTCTGGAGGCTACCGCGGGTGATACTATTGATAAAGATACCGGCGTAGCAGTAGCCAAAGATTTTGTCCTAACCGCACCAGCGGGTTCTGAATTCGTCAGTCCCTTAACCACCCTGGTACAGGCTAAAATTGAAGAAAACCGATATGTAGACGGTTACAGCGTTGAAAATGCGGTTGAAGCGATACAGGCGCTACTGGGTACGGATGCTGAGCTGCTGGAAGATTATGTTGCCAAAGAAGAAAGTGACGACCCAGCAGAGGCAGCGAAATATCAGCGCCTGCATGAGATCGCGCAGGTTGCGACTCAGGTTATCGCGAATAATTCTGAAGACGCCGAAGGCGCCGCTGTAGAACAAAGTGCTGAGTCTACCCCGGATAAGCTGTTCAGGCTGGTCATTGCAGGGGTTGTGGATGATATCGAGCTGATCGCCGATGCGGTTGATGATGATACTGCGGAGGAATTTGATCCAGCTACTGTTTTCGCTGTAGTCGAAGATGATGTAGAAATGGATACCACAGATATTGATGATCAGGTTGAGCAACAACAAAACGACGAGAATCCAGTGATCGCAGACATTGCAGCACTGGTATCATCAACCGGCGGGCTCAACTGGTTATGGATTGAGCTGGATGAAGGTACCAGTGAATTCGAGGCTCTTGAAACTGGCACCATCACCTACGATGCGGGTACCGACACAACCACAAACATTGAATATGAGGTACAGAGTGACGGTACTCTGGTTGTTCTTACTCCAGAACCCCGTCAGAACCGGGTGCTAACCGCATCGGGCTGGGTGATCGAAGATGCTGAAACGATCAGCGTAACCGTTAATTCTGATGGTTCTGTCGATTTTAACTTTCAAATCTTGAATGGCTCCAGCTCTGGTGTGGAGCAGGTGACAGGACTGAAAGTTGACGTATCTGGTCAGCCAATTGCATCGTTTATCAACTCGGAAGATGGCCCATTTGATGCTACAACCATTGTGGGCGATGCAACGTTCAGTGCCGGTGCTGAGGCTTATCAGTTGACGTTTGTAACGACACAGGAGTCCTACAGACTGCGGGATTGGGACTGTGAAGAACCTACCGCTGGTATGTGCAATACCGTATCCTATTTTTCGGGTGGGGCTTTTTCGCTTGCAACGACCTTGAGCTCCTTAATCGTCGAGACCGCTGCTAATCCTGAAGTGGTTGCTGAAGATAGTAGCTCACTTAAAATTATTGCATATGGAACACCTGCAGGTAATGCTCATTTTGAGTTGGTTGAAGATGGCGCTATTAATGTCTATGAACCTGATGAGTTCTGGGGCTTTGCAACCAAAATAGGAACCGGTACCTGGATTACGCGCACCGTGAATGGCGAGGAGCTTATCGTGCTTTCTCTAGAGGCCAGTATCCGCAGCCAGTTTGATATCGATGGGGGTGACCTACTTATTTTGGCCGAATACAACGGGTATGTTCGCACCGGTGATCTTGACCCTGTCGGGAATACAAGAACCGAGGCAGAGTGGGTATACAACGGCACTGCATGGCAGAATATTTTCGATAACTACGGTGAATCTGAAGAAACCGGTCTGCCTGCTGGATCCATAGCTACCCTGATCAGCTCCGAAGGAGGCTCAAATGGTTTCAAGCTGAGTCTTAGCAGCACAGGCGAATATCTGGGCTTTGAAGCGGGTACCTTAACGTATGATGCTGTAACAGGTACCACTCAGACAGCGGGAGATGTAGGCAGTGATGGTACGTTAGTGGAACGTCCGCTAAACCTTAAAAAGGGTCTGATATTAGCTGCCTCTGGCTGGAGTGAATTTGACGGTAGCGTGACTGTAACCTCGGTTAATGAAGATGGTTCTATTGATGTTGATCTTAAAACCACCAATGATGAGACCTACGTTAGTCAGCATACTAGCGCTTCAGCCGTTGATCTATCTGGCGAAACCATTGCCGGCTATCTGGTTGATGAACGAGTTGATTATGACTTCTCAGAGCTGGTGGGTGATGCGGTATTCAGTGAAGGTGCAGAAGCCTATCGGGCCACATACAGCTTTTCTGAAGAGATTTATCAACTGGTAGACGGGGATGGCTGCGACAATCCGACTGATTTCAATGGGTTATGCAACGCAGTGTATCAATTTGTGGGAGATGGAGACTGGAACACTAATGGTTTTGTAGCCACCCTGAGTGGCGCTACTGTAGCGACTGCAGCTAATGCAGGTGCTATTGATGGTCCAGGTGGCGCAATTCAGCTTACTGCACTGCGGCTTTTTGGAGAATCAGGAATATCCACCGTAGTTGAACTGGTCGATGATGGCAGCACGAACTTTTACGTAATACATATAAACGGTTCTGCAATCCATGATGGAAGCACTACCTGGGAAGAGCGCGATGTCAACGGAAAAACGTTGTACGTAGTGGTAATAACAGATGCGTTACGGGCCAGTATGAATGTTGGAGAGCAAACAAACCTGTTTTTTACCGAGCATGATGGTTATGTTCGAATAGGTGGTTATTCACCCGGTAACGAAGAGCTTACGGCTGAAAGGTATAGCTTTAACGACATTGCTGCACAGGATGTGCTGTATAACTTCAGCGCGCCTGCTTTAGGTTGTGATTATGAATCAGGCTGGGATGATGTAAATGACCAACCTGCATCGTTTAATAGCTACACCGATTTTCTCTCGGTAGTGGCGGCTTGCGGTGGAGCGGATACCATTACTACTGAGGACATTGCGGGTACTACCTGGGTTGATTCCGAGGTTTACGAAGGCTTTACTGAGAGCGAAACCGTTGTTTTTCACGTTGATGGAACGCTGACCTTTACTTCCATAGAGAGCGAGGGGACGGATGTACTGCCCGGAATCTGGAGCGTGACAGATAGTATCGTCGCAGTCCAAATTGGGTCTCCCGTCAGTTTTGTTGATAGTTGGTTCGCGGTTGACGGTGAAGTAATTATCTATACCGAAGATGACGAATGGGGTTCAGACCTGGTGCTGGATGGCACCGCTGACGGCGAGATCTGGCATAGTGGTTTTACAGAACAGCCCTAGTGGTTGATCGGGTAACTGCAAGGAGCCAGTTCCCCGATCAAAAAAAAGCCTTTGCCAAAGGAAATGGAAAAGGCAAAAAACCCGCAAAAGTTGCGGGTTTTTTATGTGTTAAATTGACTGACTCCAGGCCGCATACTAGCGAACTAGATCGATTGAAATTTGTGAATATTAAAAAGTTACATATCCTTGGCCATTTTATGTTTTTCCCTTTGGCATAGCGCTTTATACATTGATTCTGGAATCGGAATTAACCAGTCCTGAAATTGTTTCGCACAGTGTTCCCAACGAAATTGTTTTGCTGCCTGAATGCAATCCTCCGGATTTAATTTGAGCGCCTGTGTAACCGCATATTCGAGGTCATCATCCATTACACCGGTTACACCTTGCTCAAGAATATCGATAGGCCCCTGAACCGGGTAAGCGGCGACCGGAACACCGCAAGCCATGGCTTCAATCAACACAATTCCAAAGGTGTCGGTTGTACTAGGAAATACGAATACATCTGCTGAAGAGATATATTCCACTAACTCATCTCCCTTTTTAAAACCAACGAATGTTGTATCGGGATAATGTTTTTCCAGACGTGCTCGATCCGGTCCATCACCCACAACATATTTATCTATCGCCAGATCAAGCGTTAAAAAATCTTCAATATTTTTTTCAACAGCAACCCGGCCCATATACATTGCGATCGGATTTTCAGATTTTAATGTAACCTGATTCCGTGGATAAAACAGGGAGCTGTCTACCCCTCTTGACCACACCTTGAGATTTTCGAAGCCTTCATTTCCGAGTAGGGTTTTCATTGATTTGGTAGTAACAAGGGTGCACTCCGCACCGCTATGAAACCATCGCAAAAATCGGTATGTGATGGCAGTGGGCAGCCCGATACGCATATTAATATATTCGGGAAATTGCGTATGGTATGAGGTTGAAAAGGGTATGTTGCGTTTAACGCAGAATTTTCTTGCTGCCAAACCCAGAGGGCCTTCGGTAGCAATATGGATCGCGCCGGGTTGTGTATCCAGCAATAATCTTTCTATTTTATTGTGAGAGAAAGGTGCAAGCTGAATGGAGCTGTAACCAGGGCAGGAAAACGTTTTGAACAGCTCGGGGTTGATGCAGCTTACTTCATGCCCCTGTTCTGTAAGCCAGGCACTGACCTCTGTTAATGTGGTTACAACACCGTTAATTTGTGGGTGCCAGGCATCGGAAACGATGACAATTTTCATGCCGCTTTATCCTTTGAAACTACCGTCAGCTGAACCGTATCTTTTCGATCCATCCAGTGAAGAATCTCAAGGTTGCCTTCAAAATCCTCGGTAAGTGCTGTGCAGCTCTCCACCCAGTCACCATCGTTGCAATAGGTTAAGCCGTCAATTTCGCTGATCTCCGCGTGATGGATGTGCCCGCATATCAAGCCATCAACACCTCGTCGTTTAGCTTCATAGGTCAGGGCCTGTTCAAAGTTGCTGATATAACTTACGGCATTTTTAACCTTGTGTTTGATGCATGCCGAGAGAGACCAATATTTAAACCCTAATTTCCTGCGGACTAGATTAAGCCAATAGTTGGCCTTCAATAACCAGTCATACAAAGTGCTTCCGGCCATCGCAACCAGTTTGCTGGATTGAACAACCGCATCCAGTTCATCTCCATGCATTACCAGCATCTGTTTGCCGTTGGCAAGTCGATGGATCGCATTTTTTTTGATTTCGATATTGCCGAAGCTGGAGCCATCATACTCACGAAATATCTCATCGTGATTTCCCGGAATGTAGATAATTCGGGTGCCCGTTTTGGCCATTCCAAATATCTTTCTTAGCACATTGTTGTGGGACTGTGGCCAATAGACCCCTTTCTTCATCTGCCAGACATCAATGATGTCGCCCACCAGATAAAGGGTTTTTGTTTCTATGGTGTTTAGGAACTCCAGCAACTCCTCGGCCTGACACCCCTTGAATCCCAGGTGAATGTCGGAGATAAAAACAGTCTGGTAACGATCTGAGCTCATAGCAGCACCATGGTTAAACGATGGAATATCGGTTTTTTCATGGGCACTACTTTTATCCTGCCATGTGTCAATTGCATGAAGGTTCTGTTAAGAGTTGATTAAATGATGGATCGTTGTGGAGGAGTGAGAGCAGCAAATCGATTATCGATAGATCAGAAGCGATGGATGTTTTATTCTTTGTCTAAAGTGATGTATCTATCCCAACCATGAAACGGAATACCTGATGCCAGAACAAATAACTACAGCGAAAACTGCAACAGAGGTGAGTGAACAGCTGGAGGTAGAGTTACTGGCGGATCAACTGCCTCGTATTATCGACTGGTTGCCGGAATCCTGGATGCCATTTTGGCAACTGGTTGCAGGCAGCCCGCTGCTTGAGGGATTGGTAGTGGCGCTGTTGTCGGTAGTGTTTGCCCTTACCATGCGTTTTGTGGTTTTTCGGGCATTGGCTCACCTTACCGGTGCTACGCGCGTATTGTTTGATGATCAGCTGCTGGAACATCTACGTAAACCGGTATATATCACCGTTCTTTTTTTCGGTTTTACACTTGCGGTAGATGCGGCAAAGTTCGCCATTGGCTCTCACCTGATGATCAATACTCTGCTGTCTCTGATCGTCATCAACTGGATGCGTGCGCTGTTCCGGATCTCAACCTCATTGCTGGGTACCCTGGGCAACCAACAACGCTTTTCGATTATTGAATCCCGTACCGTTCCGCTATTTGATCTAACCGCCAAGTTGGGCACGATCCTGGTAGGCAGCTATATCCTGCTTCTGGTGTGGGGCGTGAACCTGGTTGGCTGGTTGGCATCTGCGGGCATAGTAGGTATTGCGGTGGGTTTTGCCGCCAAAGACACATTGGCAAACCTGTTTTCCGGAATATTTATTGTTGCTGATGCGCCCTATAAAATTGGCGATTACATCAATCTTGATACCGGCGAGCGCGGCAAGGTGACCGCTATCGGTTTACGCAGTACGCGCCTGCTTACCCGCGATGATGTCGAGGTAACCATTCCGAATGGCGTAATAGCCAATGCCAAGATCATCAACGAGAGTGGTGGCCCCTATCTTAAAATGCGTAATCGTATTCAGGTGGGTGTAGCCTACGGTTCGGATCTTGATAGAGTGTGCGAAATTCTTCTGGAGATTGGCAAGGCTCACAAAGAGGTATGTAGCTATCCAGAGCCAATGATACGGATGCGTGGGTTCGGTGCTTCCAGTCTCGATTTTGAGCTACTGATATGGATCGACCATCCCGAGTACAGAGGCCGGCTGGCCCACGAAATCTATATGGAAATCTACAAACGCCTGGCCGAGGAGAATATCGAAATCCCCTATGCCAAACAGGATCTGTTTATCAAAGAGATGCCGAGCATGGGGGTTGTTGATAAAGGATAACGACAATCACGGATGAGAGGATACTGTCTGCTTTTCGTGGGTAAGACCAAAACACAATGCTTAACGTCAGCTGAGATGAAAAGAGGTGTTGTTTTTACGGTGAGCTAGGAGTACTGCTATTTCAGACCAAGATCAATCAGATATTCACCGCTTTTTGTTTTGATTTTACCTGTTTGTTTCTTAGAAACGATTTTATTGGACGTTTCTTCTTTTATCCAAACAGTCCAATCTACTTTGTCAATCTGGTAGTCAATTAGATACTTCGTATCTGCTTTTGCGTTAAACGTAAGAGGCACGAACGATACATCACATTCAAGATCAAGTTTTCCGGGGGTCGGTTTGTCGGCAGGGTTATATGCAGCCAGTATCGAAACTTTTCCTGGTAAAAAAGTAAATTTTTCAACGTATCCAACGCCTCTAAAGTTACCATTTATTTCATTTATCTGTACTGGGTTCCCCAAATCTGAATTATACAAAATGGCGAGTTTATCAGCTGATTGTTCTGGACCCACATACTGCTTTGCCGAAATAAAACAGGAGGTGAGTAACAATGTGAGAATTATCGTGATGATTCTCATGCTATTCCTTTACGTAAGACGATTCGGTTTTTTTAGCCTTCAAATTGTAAAGGCACGATAGGCTATCCCTGATAAAGGAGGACTTTATGTCACATACACATAAAAATCAATCTAAAAACCGGGAGGGTAAATGATTAGTAAAAAAACTAATTTTGTGAAGTCTATATTGCGCCGCGGAATCCTAGTGTGCAGTTAGCCCCGTTGAGAATTTAAGAGTAAAAATATGAAACTTGGTATTGACCTTGGTGGAACAAGAATTGAAGCGATCGTGCTGGATTCGAAAGGCGTCGATATCTGGCGTAAGCGGGTAGCGACCCCCAGGGGAAGCTATGAAGAGATGCCAAACATAGAAAATATTGATAAAGAATAGCGATAATTGCACGTAAGCGGAGGTGCTGATTTACTTGCTGAGCTCCTATTTACAGGCTCCGATATACTTCCCGGTACCAACCACTTCCATCTTCATGGTTATTGATCCGCTATAGGCGGTCATATCAAGCCGGGATGTTAAAGTTTTTTCCGTTTAAATTTACTTCGCCAATTCCCCTGGACGTTCCATCAGGCCCACTGCATAGCATTTCAAATGCAATTTTATTGGCACTGATACGATTTGTTTTTGTTGTACATTCGTCAGTATCATCAGGGTCTGGCTCAAACATTGAAGCGATACTATCAATACACTCAGTTTCAATCTCTGTGGGCATGTTAGACAACTGCCGCATCATCTTCTTGACTGGTGGCGGTGCATCTATCTCTATGATCTCCATTGACGAGGTGGTTTCCCATAGTCCGGGTTTGAAATCATAGCTTTCCGAGTAAAGCTGGGTTGATACAAGAAGCAGCCCTGCAAGCAGTGATTTTTCAACTGGGTGAGTCGTAGCCATATCCTATGGTTAACAAAAATCGAATTTGTCGTCAGGTTGATGCCGTACTTTGTACGTACATATTTATCATAAATCATCCCACGTTAATGGATGAGTGTCTGGTCTATTTTTTAAAAATATTAAATCATCCGCACGAACAAATTGAAGCCATAGAGCGATCAAAATTTGCCGTTATTATTTTTCCATAGGGCGCGGTCTGGGATTTCCTCAGTAGTGTCCCAGTGTTCAATGATTTTTCCACCTTCCAATCGATATAAATCAAACAATGAGCAGTGAACAGTACCGACATGCCCTTCGCAAACCGATAGAACAAAGTTACCTTCTGCCAGGAGACGATGACATTTACTATAGTTAACAGATGTAAATGAACGGTTCTGGGAACCGGATAGAATTCTCTTTAATTCAGATAAATCGTTTCCAAGATTTGGATTATGCTCGGTATAGTGCTTCTGATTTACATAGCCATTTAGTTTATCGACATTTCCCTGGATCAGTACCTCCTCGACGAACAGTTTGATGAGGCTACGATTAGTTTCCGTTAATTCATGATCAGATACTTCGGTTGTACCATCAACCATTGAAAAGCCAGCGCTATTGGGCCCCTTTCTTTTTTGAATGTTATCCCAATGCTCCACAGCTTGACCGTTTTCAAATCGAAAAATTTCAAACCCGATATTGCGATTGGCAAAGTCATACTCGGTATGAGCGAAAACAAAATCACCATCTTCAAATATCCGGACGATATTTACCCGTGGCGATGTTTTGGACAGGCGCTCAAATAGCGCCGCTAAACCCTCACTCCCTTCGTGGGTTTGAGGATTGTGCTGGATATATTTTTCTTCGTTGACGACAGCTACGGATTCTGGATCACCTGTTTCGAGGCCTTTCAACAATTTAGAGATTAGTTCTTTCTTGTTCATTGTTATCAAGCCTGATTATGAAGTTGGATGGTAATCGTTTGAAGAAAGGGCGGGTATTTTTTGGATGTCGATCTTATGCGTTTAGTAGTTTTGTTCGGAACAAGTGATGGTGCCTATTCAGTTGAGACATACGCTGCCATAACTAGCCGAGGCTATTGTTGGAGCAATAAGCAATAAGGCTATCACTAGCACGCGTGATTTAACTGATTCTACATGTAGTTCGGCCGACTGTATTTGTTACATGCCTACTTCAAAATGGCTTTCAAGGTTAACGTTCTTATAGCTGATGGAAATCATATATATACCAGCAACCAATTCGAATTCTTCCGAAAACTGAAACCCATCTATTGAGCTGACCTTCCCATCGTAAACAGCATGTGGCAAATACTCGACAATTCCGGTCGATATTTCGCCAGCTTCAGTAGTCATTGGGGGGTGATGAGCCTCATACCGAACCGTAACTTCGCTGTGATCAGATAATCCGCTGATTTCCCATCGCATTCCAAATGCTGAACCGAGTTCCAAGGGAATAAGTGAGGTAGAATTTGAAATATGTAAGCCGCTAGCTTCAGAAGCTTTTCTATTGCCTACTTGATACACATGGGTGATATCTTTATACGCAATAACCCCAGAATCAATAATGTGACCAGAGATAGGGTTTTCAGTGGTAAGTGTTGCACAGGATGTTACTAGTGCAGCAGTAACCAGGAATAGGATAGCTTTCATCATTTGACCTGACAGCGTTAATTAAACGGAACAAAATGTTTACGTATTAGTTTTATATCGATGGGAGCACACTTTATCGATTAGGATACTAACATACAAAATATAGATGATTTTCCTGTGTGTGTTTCGTATATAGGCCTGTTCTGTGGGCGATTAAAATTGCTTGATTATTGATTGTGTGAGCTGTAAATCGTTATATGGTTTTGTATAGGGTGACCAGAAAAATTGTTCTAAATTTTGGGTTCAACCATTCTGCAGAAGTACATTATGATTGGTGATCGTGATGCCGAAGAATAGTTTGCCCAGTTAATAATTTCAGAGTAAAGATATGAAACTTGGTATTGACCTAGGTGGTACAAAAATAGAAGCGATCGTGCTGGATTCGAAAGGCGTCGATATCTGGCGTAAGCGAGTAGCGACACCCGGCGGAAAATATGAAGAGGTACTGACGGCAATCTGCCAGTTAGTGGCTGATGCTAAACAGGAAAATGAACTAGATCTATCGTCACCTGTTGGCATTGGTACACCGGGGGCATTGACGCTGGAGAGTAATTCAAATATAGCGGTGATGAAAAACTGCAACTCTACAGTTTTGAATGGCAGGCCGTTATTGAATGATTTGATAGAGCGATTGTGCTGCACGGTGCATATGGCAAATGATGCCAACTGTTTTGCGCTGGCCGAAGCGCTGTCTGGTCAGGGAAAGGAATTTGCGCTCAAAGGCGCAACAATGGCGACAGCTGAAACGGTGTTCGGCGTTATTCTCGGTACTGGCGTTGGCGGCGGCATTGTTGTAAATGGAAAGGTTCTGCAAGGCATTAACTCGATTGCTGGGGAGTGGGGACACAACCCTATGTCATCTGTTCAGATTGATTCTTCCGAGTCGGGTCGCCTGTGCTATTGCGGTCGCATAAACTGTGTGGAGACATTTTTGTCCGGCCCCGGTTTATCGCTTAGTTACAAATTGCGCTATGGAGATACGCGGACACCTGAAACTATTATCGCGAAGATGCGGAAAGGCGATCCCGCTGCTGTTTTCGTTTGGCGTCAGTATATGCAGCAACTCTCAGTTTCATTGGCTCAGGTGGTCAATTTACTCGATCCATCTTTGATCGTATTGGGTGGCGGGCTCTCGGCCGTATCCGAGATATATGATGAGCTCAGGGTGCTGATGGCGCCACATGTGTTCTCAAATGCCGTGAATACAACTGTATTGCCGGCGTTGCTGGGTGACTCAGCGGGTGTTTATGGGGCTGCATGGCTTACTGGGTGACCGGTTTAACTCTTATCGTTCGCAGTAGGATTATTGGTGATGTCAGTTTTTATCATGTAGAAAGTGGGCATAGGCAGGATTGTAACTATACTTGCCCATACTGCTAATTTGGCAGTGCCGGCAAGCTAACACTATAACCAATAAATAATGACAATAGACAAACGACAAAGTACACGAATACCTTTTCAGGCAAAGGTAAGTATTGCCCACGGAGATATGGAGCCACTCACGGTAACGGTACGCGACATATCAGATGGAGGGATATTTATAGTGGTTGATGGAAGGATAGATCTGTCCGTGGGTACGGTGCTCAATGTGCAGATGCAGGGTATGCCGGTTGAGGCTCCAATCCGGGAGATGGAAGTTGTGCGCCTTGAACACGCAGGTGCGGGGCTAAAATTTGTAGAGTGCTTTGACTAACACTCACTGTTCGATGTGACGAGCAATTCGTGATAAACGACTCTTTCCAGTTTGTTCTATATCGCATTGGTGAGTAAAAACCCAATACCTATCCGCTCAACTCGATGATTGTAATCAATCAGGCTTTCACCGTAGCCATTATAATACTGTACCAGGCCACGAAGCCTGCCCCACAGTGGAAAGCTATAGTTTAGCTCTATCGCTCCATAATTATCCGATCTCAAATTATTACGAAACATCATGGTGATTTCCTGGTTGTTATACTTCCAGGCACCTCGCAACTCAAAATGTCCCATATATTTTTCTATATCGGGATTGTCATCACCGCTGGCTTGAAACGGTTCTGTTTTTTCTTTTTCCGGTATGCGATACCAGGGGCGGAAAGAGATCAGGTAATTATCTCTGGAAAAAGAGTAGTCTATAAAAAGGCGATTCCAGCTGCGACTTAATAACTGACTTCTGCCATTGGATTCATGTTCAAAACCCATCGCCAGAGCGCTATAGGAATCATCAAATAAGTTGCGCAGAGGCATACTATAAAATAGCTCCGGCCGGTAATTGGTTTCCCGGAAAGGAGAAGAGATTTTATCATTATACGCTTGCCAGAATGCCTTAATAGTAAACGCAAAATATAAGCCATCACCCTCGATAAACATATCAGCTGTTGTCAGCGGGACTTTTAAACTGATTTGTAGTTTGATCTCCTCGTTGTCCAGTAGATCCGCTTGCTCAAGGTCTGTGTTGTCCACGGGGGCATTGTAGTAGCTATAGGGCAGTATGTAGTTGCTTCTGTAGGGGGTGATTACGAATGGATTCCATTCGGTTGTGGCTTCCTTTTTGTTGCGTTCCTGTATGGCGGAATATTCCTCTATTTCTGAATCGGCTGTACCCAGTATGGTTTTGCAGTCTTGCTCAATTTTCCCGGCCGTAGCAGCTGGATCGGCATTTAATATCTTTTCCTGCATGCACTTTTTCAGATCGATATCGTTGACTGGTTCTGCATAACCGGTTGAAAAGCTCAACGTTATCAATAACCCACATCCGAACCTTTTAATACTCATAAAATTATTTCTCGTAACGATCTGGGTGACACTCGTTTAGTGTTTTCAGTTTATTGTGCGATTGACTTTTATTGGTTTTATTTTGGTCTGGACAATAGATTCTGTATGTGGGAATAGCGAACAATATTAACAGTTTCTTCCAGGAATTGGCACGCCCGAAATAGATCGGCATGTCGCGAAAACTGTATTAGTAGCTTTTAAACTGATTGGAATCAGACGCTGGTCATACGTCTTCTAATGCACCTGTATTTTGCATATACTCGGTTGTTCAATATAGCCTGGAGAGTCGAAATGACGGTTACTGCAAAAGAGATGATGCTGGAAGCGATGGCCCAGTTGGAGCAGGTGAATATGACCGAGGCACAAAGCCTGCTGGAAAGTCGTCAGGTGGCGCTGCTTGATATACGAGAGAAAGTGGAATTTGATGCCGGCCATATCGATGGTGCCGAGCATATATCCCGTGGCCTGCTGGAATTCATGATTGAATCCCATCCAAAATTTTCTGATCGTGCATTGCCGGTTCTGGTGTACTGCAAAAGCGGTGGTCGTAGTGCGTTAGCAGGAGCGACCCTCAAGCGTATGGGATTTCAGAGAGTTCTGAATCTGGAAGGTGGTTTTGATGCCTGGACCCAGGGTCAGAATATCCCAGAGGGTATGGCGGATTGATGTACCCCTCTGCGGTGCATTTCTAACCACATTGAAGAAATAATCTTCGGATTGGGTTTTACAAATATTTCCCAATCCGAAGATTTTTAGTTTTGCGCTAGAAAGCTAGCGATTCTGACGTAACTGTCCAGCCGCGGCCACCATCTGCGTAAGTGCTTCAGTCACTTCTGGCCAGCCGCGGGTTTTTAATCCACAGTCCGGGTTTACCCATAACCGTTCCGCGGGAATCCTTTCTGCGGCATTTTGGATCAATTCAATTATTTGCTGCTGCCGCGGAACCGATGGCGAGTGAATATCATAAACCCCCGGCCCAATCTGGTTGGGGTATTCGTAACGTTTAAACACATCGAGCAGTTTCATATCCGACCGGGATGTTTCGATAGTGATCACATCCGCATCCATCTCTGCGACCGCTTCGATGATATCGTTGAACTCTGAATAACACATGTGGGTATGGATTTGCGTATCGTCGGCTACTCCGGATGATGTAATTCGAAACGCCCGTACCGCCCAGTCCAGATAGTATTTCCAGTCTGACCTTCGCAGGGGTAAACCTTCCCGCAAAGCGGCTTCATCTATTTGGATCAATTTGATGCCTGCGGCTTCCAGATCCTGTACTTCATCCCGTAGCGCCAGTGCTATCTGGGTGCAGGTTTGGCCACGGCCCTGGTCGTTGCGTACAAAGGACCAGTTTAATATGGTCACTGGCCCTGTCAGCATTCCTTTCATCGGTTTGTCGGTCAAACTCTGGGCGTATCTGCTCCACTCGACTGTCATCGGTTTTGCCCGTGAAACGTCACCATAGATGATCGGTGGCTTTACACAACGGGAACCGTAGGACTGCACCCAACCATAAGCGGTGAACAGGAAACCCTCCAGCTGCTCGCCAAAATATTCGACCATGTCGTTACGCTCGGCTTCACCATGCACCAGTACATCGAGACCAATTTCGTTTTGCTTTTCGACACAGATAGCGATCTCATCTTTTAAAAACTGCTTGTATTGACCTTCACCAATTGCGCCGTTTTTAAAATCCTTACGCGCCTCACGGATCTCTTTGGTTTGCGGAAAAGAGCCAATCGTCGTGGTGGGGTAAAGCGGCAAATTAAGCCAGATATTCTGTTTTTCTATCCGCTTTGAATAAGGCGTTGCCCGCTCTGTCATCGACTGGGTCAATTCAGACATACGTGTTTGAACCGCCAGGTTATGGATTCTGGGTGACTGGCGGCGGCTTGCTAGTTTTTGATCTGAATCATCGAGCAATTGCCGAATGGCATCATGGCCTTTGTTTAGTCCGTCGCCGAGTATTTGCAATTCGGTCAATTTTTGCTGGGCAAATGCAAGCCACGATAGCTGTTCCGGGTCGATTGAGGTTTCCTGTTCAACATCGCAAGGTACATGTAACAACGAACAGGAGGGTGCGACCCAAAGCCGCTCGCCAATCTGGGTTTGAATGGCGCTCAGCTTTTCATAGGAGAGGCTGAGATGATTGCGCCAGATATTGCGACCATCAATAATACCAACCGATAGTATTTTGTCGTCAGGCAACTGTTCCAATGTTGGCACTAACTGCTCAGAAGCTTGCACAACATCGATATGAATACCCTCAACCGGTAGCGCCAGCGCCACCGAGAGATTGTCTTCAAAATCACCGAAATAGGTGGCCAGTAAAATTTTGAAAGCTCGGGATTGAAGTGACTGGTAAGTAGTGTGAAAAGCCGTCAGCCATTTTTGCGGCAGGTCTAAGGTTAGAATCGGCTCGTCGATTTGTAACCATTCGATACCACACTGTTCTAGCTGTTCGAATAAATCCTGATAAACCGGAATCAGTTGTTCGAGCAAAGCGAGTTTGTCGGTCAAACCATCTTTGTTTTTACCCAGCCATAGGTAGGTTAGCGGGCCAATAATGACCGGCTTAATCGCGTGCCCAAGCTGTTGCGCCTGTTTGATTTCATCGATCAGTTTGCTGGCGTTCAGCTCGAAGCATTGCTCAGGGTAAAACTCCGGCACCATGTAGTGGTAGTTGGTATCAAACCACTTTGTCATTTCAGAAGCGGCGGCATTATGGGTTTCGCCATTCACCGTAACCTGGCCACGGGCCATCAGGAAATAGGTATCTAGTGGTGACAAATCTGCGTCAATCTGGAACCGTGGAGGCACTACGCCCAGCAGCGTGCTCATATCGAGAATCTGGTCGTACCAGGAAAAATCCCCAACCGGTATCAGCTCAACCCCCGCATCCGCCTGAATTTGCCAGTGCTCAGCACGCAACCGCTCGCCGGTTTTTATGAGATCAGCCTGACTGATGGAGCCTTTCCAGTAGGCCTCCACCGCTTTTTTAAGTTGCCGCTGATTGCCGATGCGCGGATAACCAAGGTTATGAATTAATGCCATTACAGTTTCCAGTAGTTTGAGATTGGGTTGGGAGGTTAGGTGGGTGATTGGGTTGAGAGCCAGATGAATGACTCGATAGGCGTAGCAGTATCCGGATCTGTTATGATTGAATCAATCTCATCTAATTTATCGTTAACATGAGCTGTATTCATTTTTTTTGTGAGCCGCTATTTCCCCAGAGCCGCTCTTCTTAGGAGTTCGCTATGTTTCTTGAGCTAAGACACCTTCGCTCCCTGCGCGCAATTGATCGAAGCGAAAACCTGATACAGGCCGCCGAACTGCTGCACCTGACACCCTCGGCGCTATCCCATCAAATCAAAGCGATCGAGAACTATTTTGATGTGGTGCTGTTTCTGCGTAATCACAAACCGCTGCGCCTGACCCACGCTGGGCAACAGCTGGTTACACTGGCAGAGCAGGTACTGCCGCTGGTAGAACGTACCGAAACCAAACTGCGCAATCTGTCCGCCGGGGATACTGGGCGGCTGCATATCACCATCGAGTGCCACGCCTGTTTTGAATGGTTACTGCCGACGCTGGAGCAATACCACCGGCACTGGCCCGATGTTGAAGTGGATATTCGGATGAGCATGAGCTTCGAACCGCTGCCCGCTCTCAGCCACGGTGAAGTGGATCTGGTGATCTCGTCAGACCGGGTTGATCTGCCGGATATCGAATACATTGAGCTGTTTGAATATGAATCTCTGCTAGCGCTGGCGAATGATCATCCATTGCTGGAACAGGACTGGATAGAGCCCACACATCTTGCGCAGCAAACCCTGATTACCTATCCGGTGGATAGGGGCAGGCTGGATATTTTCAAACGGTTTTTAAACCCCGCCGAGGTTGAACCAGAACGTGTGCGCAGGGTAGAGCTCACCACCATGATCTTGCAGCTAGTGGCGGTAAAGCAGGGTGTTGCCGCATTACCCGACTGGATATTGCGGGACCCACTATCGGAAAACAGACTACTGACTCGGCAGTTGGGCCAGCAGGGTATGAAGGGTATGTTGTACGCTGCGGTACGGGAAAACGATGCTCAAACCAGTTACCTGCGGGCCTTTATCGAGCTGGCTAGAGAGATGAATCAGACGCCCTGAGTGGTGGTGAATAAAAGTAAATTTGATCTTGCAATGGCCGTTAGATCTCTATATCTTGTGGTCAATTCATTTTTATAGCACATTATATTGTGTTGTGGGGAAGCCGGTTAGAATCCGGGACTGTCGCGCAACGGTGTTGAAAATAGCTGATTAGCTATTTTCTCAGTCCGATACCCGCCAATGAACAAACTGCCCAAAACCTCGCGTCAAGGTGTCTGGTGGTGATAGCGGGTAGTTCAATTCTTCCTCCCGCCTATCGTCCCCTCCCGCACGATTGATCCACCGTTTTGAGCCTTTTTAAGGAATCCAGTATTCCATCAATCAGGTTACTTCGGGAGGCTTCCATGCCTTTGCAAAACAGTCTTACTGCCAATAGTGCTACCCCTGTTCCACCGCTATCCTCCGACAACATACCCGCCCAGTCCGGTGCGTCAGATTACTTTGTTATTCGTCGCAACGGCATTCGTACCCCCTTCGATAAAAACAAAATTGTAGTCGCAATCACCAAAGCGTTTTTGGCTACTGAAGAGGCTAATGGTGATGACTCCAGCCGCATTCACCAGCTAGTCGCGCAATTATCAGAGCAGATCACCGCGGGGTTGTTTCGCAGCCACGGCAACAACGGCACAGTGCATATTGAAGATATTCAGGATCAAGTAGAGCTGGCGCTGATGCGTAGCGGCGAGCACAAAGTCGCCCGTGCTTATGTGCTGTACCGGGCACGCCACGCAGAACAGCGGGATGAAGTAGCAAGCCAGTCGGATGATGGAGTCAAACCCCTGCAGATTGTTTATGCCGATGGTTCCAGTTCAGCGCTTAATCTCGAACAGTTAAAACGCCGCATTGTCGAAGCCAGCCAGGATTTAAACGAGGTTGATCCAGAACAGATATTTGAAGACCTGCAGCGCAGCCTGTTCGATGGTATGCGTGATGAAGATCTACGTACCGCATTGGTGATGAGCGCCCGCACCCGCATTGATCAGGAGCCGGAATACAGCTACCTGGCCGCACGTTTGTTACTCGATAACATGCGCAGCGAAGCGCTCAGTTTTGTTCACAATCGTATGGAATCCCCCAACGTTGGGGAAATGGCCGAGTGCTATAGAGATTACTTTACCGCCTATATCAATCGGGCAGTGGAGCTGGAACTGCTGGATCCGGAACTAAGCCGTTATGATTTGAAAAAAATGACCAAAGCGATCAAACCAGAGCGTGACCTGCAATTTACCTACCTGGGTTTGCAGACCCTTTACGACCGTTATTTTATTCACAGTGGTCAGATTCGCATCGAGCTACCCCAGGCATTTTTTATGCGGGTGGCGATGGGATTGGCGATTAATGAAATCGATCGGGAAGCCCGTGCGATTGAGTTTTACCAGCTGCTTAGCTCGTTTGATTTTATGTGCTCAACTCCAACGTTGTTTAATTCAGGCACTCCACGACCGCAATTATCCAGCTGTTATCTGACCACGGTTCCCGATGATCTGGCGGGCATCTACGATGCGGTGAAAGACAACGCACTGTTATCCAAATACGCCGGCGGATTAGGTAATGACTGGACCTCAGTACGTGGCCTTGGCGCTGCAATCAAAGGCACCAACGGCGTATCCCAGGGTGTAGTGCCTTTCCTAAAGGTGGCCAACGATACTGCGGTTGCGGTCAATCAGGGCGGTAAGCGAAAGGGGGCTGTCTGCGCCTATCTGGAAACCTGGCATATCGACATCGAAGAATTTCTGGAGTTACGCAAAAATACCGGTGACGAACGCCGCCGCACCCACGATATGAACAGCGCCAACTGGGTACCGGATCTGTTTATGAAACGGGTTGCGGAGCAGGGTGACTGGACCCTGTTTTCCCCGGAAGAGGTGCCGACGTTGCACGAACTCTGTGGCGCTGAATTTGACCGCGCCTATGTTGAGTTTGAGCAGCGCGCCAGCCGTGGTGAAATGCGTTTATACAAAACCGTCAAGGCGGAAGAACTATGGCGCAAGATGCTGGGAATGCTGTTTGAAACAGGCCACCCCTGGATTGCCTTCAAAGACCCCTGCAATATTCGCTATACCAATCAGCATGTGGGTGTGGTACACAGCTCAAATCTTTGTACCGAAATAACCCTGCATACCAGCGCCGATGAAATTGCAGTGTGTAATTTGGGTTCGGTAAACCTGCCTGCGCACGTCGATGAAAATGGACTCGATCAAGCAAAGTTACAGCGCACCATTAGCACTGCAATGCGTATGCTCGACAACGTCATTGACTACAATTTTTACAACGTACCCCAGGCGCGCAACTCCAATCTGCGCCATCGACCGGTTGGCCTTGGCATCATGGGTTTTCAGGATTGCCTGTATAAATTGGGTATCGCCTATAGCAGCGAAGAAGCGGTCAGTTTTGCTGATCAGTCGATGGAGATGGTGAGCTATCAGGCCATCTCTGCATCCTGTGATCTGGCGCAGGAGCGTGGGCGTTATTCCAGTTATCAGGGTTCACTCTGGAGTCAGGGAGTTTTGCCGATTGATTCATTGCAGAGGTTGGCGGATCAGCGTGGCGACTATCTTCAGGTTGATCAAACAGAAACTCTGGATTGGCAAAGTTTGCGAAACCGTATCGATTTACACGGCATGCGTAATAGCAACTGCCTAGCGATAGCGCCCACCGCAACTATCTCTAATATATGCGGTGTTTCCCAATCGATTGAACCGATATATCAGAATCTTTATGTGAAATCCAACCTGTCCGGCGAGTTCACTACTGTGAATCCTTACCTTGTTGATGATCTCAAAAAACTTGGTTTGTGGGATGCGGTGATGGTCAGTGATCTTAAATATTTTGATGGATCGGTGGCTTCTATTGAACGTGTACCGGCAGATATCAAAGCACTCTACGCCACCGCTTTCGAGATTGATTCCCGCTGGTTGATTGAGGCGGGCTCGCGTCGTCAAAAATGGTTGGATCAGGCCCAAAGCCTGAACCTGTATATGGCAGAACCCTCCGGTGTAAAACTTGATAACTTATATAAATTAGCCTGGGTGCGTGGTCTTAAAACTACCTATTACCTGCGTTCTTTGGGGGCAACCCATCTGGAAAAAACAACCGCTAATCAGCCCTCCGAAACTCAAAGTGAACCTCAAGTTTGCTCGATTCTGGATCCAGACTGCGAAGCCTGTCAGTAGTCAAACTATGAATACTAAATAATGAAAAGTTCGGGAGAAAAATTATGTTGAACTGGGATGATCCGCTGGCAGCGCCAGTAAGCCCAAAAGTGGCAGAGCAAACACAAAAAACAATTGATGAATCCGCTGAACCGGTTGCGGCGAATCAAACTGAGATTGGTCTTAACAGTGAAGTAGAAACACCAAAACCAGTGAACGCCGAAGACAAGCGGGTAGTAAATGGACAAACAGATATTAACCAGCTAGCGCCGTTTAAATATCCCTGGGCCTGGAACTATTTTATCAACGCCAACAAGAATCACTGGACGCCATTGGACATTAACATGGCGCAGGATCTACACGATTACCAGCACAAACTCACCACCGAAGAGCGTCACGTATACGAAACTGTGCTGGCTTATTTGACCACTGCGGATATTTTGGCGATGCGTAATATCGGCCTCGCGGTGATGGAAAAAATGAGCGCGCCGGAGTTGCAAATTTATCAGGCGCGACAGGTCTATGAAGAAGCATTACACACCTGGACCTATCAACACTGTATTGAATCGATGGGGCTTGATCAGGGTGAAATTTATAATCGCTACCGGGTAGTGCCGCAGATTCATCGCAAAATACAGATCTGTAATAAAAGGCTGGATTCAATCCTGCGGCCCAATATTGATCTGACCGACCGTGCCGAACTTGAGAACTTTGCACTGGCTTATTTTTTCTTCGCCGCAGTGTTTGAAGGCTGCTGGTTTTACAATGGTTTTAGCCCAATATTTGCGCTGCAACGCCGTGGGCTGATGAAAGGAACCGCCGAACAACTGCAGTACATTATGCGGGACGAAGTGATGCACTGCTCCTTTGGTATCCGCGTATTAAAGCAGATTTTTAAGGAAGAGAATTTGCAGTTAGATCCGGTTGCGGTGCGAGAGATATGGGATGAAGCGGAGGCCGCTGAAATTGAATATGCGGATTATTTGTTACAAAACCCGATACTGGGTTACGTAAAAGAAGATCACGTTGAACAGTTTCGTTTTATGGCCAACCGACGTTCCCGTTCACTGGGTTTTGAGGAGCCATTCCCCGGCGCGGAAAATAGCCTGCCCTGGTTAGATGAACAGGCCAATCTGCGCAAAGAGAAAAACTTCTTCGAGACAAGAGTTACCGAATATCAGACCGGCGGGGCACTGGTTTGGGCATGACCTTAGCTTGGGAAATACTATGTTTGCGGGAGAGCTACCATGCTCTCCCGTTCACAACGATTTTTTATATTGTGCCGCGCTCAAATGCGGTCATCGCATCCTGGCTGGCAGCATTCCCCAGGCCATGGCCTGGAAATAGGGTGCCAAAATTTTCCTGTTCTCCATGTAATGCCATGTAGTTGAGGAGTACGGTGTTGACGAGCAAGTTCACGTTGTTGGCCGCCGGGGATGAAGCGGTGCTTACCGATGCATCAGAACTCATGTAGCCGATCTGCTGGTGCATCGCCTGCTCCTCTGGAGCCCCCATCAACTGGGGACGGCCACCGGGGTTGTAGACTAAAAAGAATGGAGTAGCGGTAGAGCCGTTATCACTAGTCCAAACCCCTTTTCCACGGCCATTTTCAGACTCATCAATCATACCGTTACTGGATACCGAACCGTCACTGAATACATACATCATCAGTGGTACTCCAGCTCGCGCCGCATATTCAAGGCAGGCGCCCATACAACGACCGGCACGTAGATCCCTTTGCTCTCCGGTTGAACGATTACCGGTGTGGTAATCATAACCGCCCATAGTAATGGTACCGGCACCGGCATAACCATTGGTAACCAGTTTCATTACCGAAGCTGTTTTCCTGAATTCACTATCAGCGTTAAACTCATCAGTTGTAAAAATAGCACCACTAGGAGCAACGATGTTGGTATCCAGCTCTGGATTCAGCTCAGACGGATCTCCAAACCGGTCTGCAATATCGGCACTTTTTATATAGCCACATTCGACCAGTTGCTTAACGAGTGCATCAGCAGCACTGGTGAGCTGGGTATCGACCTGACCAAGTTTACTATTGCTGATTCGGTAGATCGATTCCATCACCGCAACCGCATCTTCCTGGCCCAATAACTCCGTCAGATCACCGATGTCCACAAGACCGGTAACATCACTGGGGCGGTCTATCTTGGAGGGTCGTGCTTCAGGATCGACCAATGCTGCGGGGGCCATTGAGTTGCCACCGGATTCAGAGTTGGATGAGCCGATCAGGTTTAGTAAAGAGCCATCTGATCCAGCTTTTGCTATACCGTACATAGGGTTGTGGGGGTTATTACCGGTATCGTTATTGGAACGGGCAGGGATAACCGCACCATTGATATTGGCACGGGTGGTCGGGGAAGTACGCTCAATAATTCCTCGTAAAAATGCACTATCAGAGTGAAATGCCAGTCCCAGCTCAGTATTGATAAAGTCACTCAGACCGGTATCCGGATTGAGAATAGGCGGAATCATATCCCCAGGTAGTCCCAACTTGCTGTAGCCAGATGTACTGAGAAAATCTAGCTGACCACCTTGCTGACCGACCAGGACATTTGAACCAGCAATGTTGGCACCACCGGCAAGATCAAAACAGATAAATGGTATTTTTCCGGCACCGGCACCCTTGATGCCACAGATATCCTTTAGGCCGCCTTCACCTTCAAATTCCGGTGACAGTGCTGCCATGGCGCTACGTGGATTGGCAAACATACTGAACATTGATGTGCCGACCACGGTACCCGCGCCTGCCATAAACCCCTGCGAAACAAAATCACGGCGTGAAATGGGGCGTTTATGGGCCGCGTGTCGTAGCGGCTCATCGATGTGCAGACCTTTCGATATTCTGGACATGATCAATTCCTAAAAGAGAATATTCGTACAAAAATTATAGTGTGGTTTCATTATTGAACCAGAATGGCCGCGCTACCCAGGGTTGATGCACACATCGCCTTAACGACGGTTTTGGTTCGTTCCGCATCGCATCCCGTGGGGCAGCTACCGGTTAATCGGTCATACAGGTTGTCAGGGTTGGTTGCCGCAGGGCCGATTAGCTCTGCTTTCAGGCTCGCTATATCTGTTGTAGAAGACAGGGCCGTTCCGGAACCATCCGGCAAGCCAACCATTTGGTTAAAAATCTGTGTGACGATCTGGTTTTTCGCTGCTGAGTCGCCGCTGCCAAATGCAGTGGCTACATTTTGTTCAAAACCAAAACCAGCGCCGAAAAAGCTATCACGCAATGTTGGGCTCTCAACCAGTTCATCGCAGTAACGAATCGCAAGCTGAGTAACCGCCATCTGATGGGTAGAGAGGAAGCTGCTAATATCCTCTACCGGCGGAAGTTGCTGAAGAATGGTTTGATAGGTCGCCGCAACAGCGGGGGTGGTGGGATCCACTCCGGTTATCGCCGCCATTGAAGCATTTACCTCACTGAAAGTGCGCACACCGATATCGGATACTGGGTCCAGATCACCTGGAGGTGCAGGTACGGGAACCGTCGGCGCTGTACGTGCATATTCTTGATCGCCAATAAGATCAAAGGTGAGGAAAAACTGGTCAGATACCGGTCCGTTCTCCAGCGCGATAACGGTACCAAGAGGGGAGAGTACCTGGCCCCCTTCACCGTAATCGGTTTCATTGAGCAAAAGATTAAGGTTGACATAACTTTGCCCCGCAACCGCTTCCTTGCTGTTGATGCCAATTCGCATACCTTGGACGGGAATATTGACGGGTGCCGCGTCCGGATCAAGGCTCAGGAAGAATGGCTGATTAAACAGATAGCTGTAGTTATCAAACTGGCTGACTTCAAAAATGATATAGCTTTCTGGTACATCAATTAGGTGCGCAACGCTAAATAGCAGGTAGAAACGTTGCCCTACACCTACGGTAAAGTTCTGCAATATCTCGTCTGTGTTGAGGATACGATTATGGATAGCGATCATGCGTACGCTGCCCTGCCAGACTCGATCATTTGATGGTTCGTTGCCTATCGCCAGCGCAAAACTATCGTCCCAGTCGACAAGTGTGCCTCCCGCTTCCGTATCGGCTGCGGATTCCAATACACCATTTACGTATATCTGTCGGCCATTTATCGGGTCGTAATTGACCACAACATGTTGCAGCGTTGCCTGAAGCACTTCATCCGCATCAGGGGTTGAAACTGCCGGTTCACCGTCGGCACCAGTGGTGGTGCTTCGATTTAGGCTGTTGTAGTTATAGAGTGTCTGCCCAAGGGTAAAGTTGCGAGTACTGGAACCCCCTGAATAGCTGACAATACCTGCCGGGCCTTCCTGGGTGACGTTGCCAGGTGCTACCCAGGCTTCAATCGCGTACTCACCGGTTGCGCTAATCAGGTCGTAAAGTTTTTTACTGGCAGTAGTGGAGCCCTGGGCTTTGCCGTTGGCAATGGCTATGCCCCAGCCACCCACCCAGCTAACATCATCAGTCAGTGTCAGGTCTAATGCCGGATTTACACCACTGGTATCAAAAGCGGTGAACCCTTCGCCGGTTTTGAATTGATAGAGTGCGATGACGTTAGTTTCATGACGTCCACCACCGCTGGATACAATACCATCGTCAACCAGTGTTAGTGCTTTACTGAGCACTAAAGCAGGATCGATCGGTGCAACTACAATGGCTCCACTCAATAGATCGATTGCGGCAGCCAGCTCATCCGCATCACTTCCGCAATCCGCAGTCCAGCAGTTATGGAATTCACTGCGAACCCGGATCACCAGGCGTGACTGTTCGGTATCATCCAGGGATATTTTACTTCTTGCCGCATCATAGGCGATATCAACGTCAGCACTGGCAAAGAAGGGAGACTCTGGGGTGGCAGCAGCTTCCGAGTGGCATCCAGCGCAGTTGTCCACAAGTATTGGGTAAACCGTGGTTTCAAACAGGCTGTCATCGACGTCCGCCGGGAAGGTTTTGCTACTGCCCGGTTCATGAATATCAGGTGCTGTAAGTACCACCGAATTGGAAATTGAGCCACTTCCACCTGCCCAGGCGCTAATGTAGGCAGAAATGATATCGCCACAGGCACTGTCGCTGGTGAGCCAGCAGTTGTGTCCACCGGCAACTTTGGTTACTAGCGTGGAATCATCGGGTGTTTCCAGGTCAACCAGCGGATTGGTTACTGCATAGGCGATATTGATATCATCGCTTTGAACAAAGGTGGGGGCCTGTCCACCGGTAGAGTGACAGGTACCGCAACGGTTTTCCGCTACCAGATTGTCCCACAGGTTCAATTTGAACTGTTGTACATCGGCAGTGGCGGGAGCTGGCCCCGAATAGTTGGACGTCACCGATGTAGTGTTGTTGGCCAATGACTGGTTTTCTTCACCACCGCCGGCACTACAGCCATTAAGGAATGCAACCGCAGCAACAACGGTCAGTAATTTTTTGCTCATTGTTGCAGCACCAAAAACAAAATTGGATGCCTTTATTGCTGGAATATTTAAAAGATTCATCATTATTCCCCCATGCAGTAAACAGCAGATTCAGAAAATACCTGCTTGAGGTTATAGTCGTTGGATTTAAACGAACTGGTCATCGATGCAAGCTGAGCTCTATCGGTGGCATCCACCGCGGGTCGCAAGCAAACTGCTTTAAATACTTTTTTAACCTGACAGCTGGCAAATGCATCGCTATTGGCTAGCTCCTGTCCCATGCTTTTTGCGCCATTACCGCTACCGAGTGGTGCTGAGTCAGCCCAACCTAAAGCTGCGTTGGGTCCCTCTCTCCAGTAGTTGTCCCAGCTGTCATCAAGGGAGATGTAGCCTGAACTAAACGTGTCCTTGTTGAAATGGTATTTCTCCTGCACACGCGTGCCGGTTACCGCGTCAATTTCTCCAACATCGTTATAGACCAGTTGACCATCATTGCCTTCGGGATCAGCGGTTACATCATGTTCAAAATCATAGTAGGCAAACGCCTGATTCATTGGATCCATGCCGGTATGGCAGCCCATACAGGCATTCAGGAATATGCGGCTATCGCCACCAGGGCTTCGTGATACATCCCGTGGAATACGGTCACTGGCGCGGCTCACATCTTTGATCGCTTCCAGGTCTGTGCAGAGTTGGTTTAGCAAGGTGAAACGAAACATCGCTCGGTTGGTGCCATCGATAAAGAAGGCTTTGGCGGCAGCACGGGTTGTGGTGACACCGGCGGCTGCGCTGGCTGGAATCCCTGTGACTGCGGACTGGGTAGTTTCGATCAGTCCAGCATTGGAAGACAGGTCAACGTTTTGCTCCTCTATCTGTTCGTAATGGGCGTTGCTGGTGCGGGAGTAGGGAGTTAAACCCAGTGCAGGATTGGCGACAAAAAGAATGTCGTCGTAGAGAATTCGTCTAAAGTCGTAATTTTCCCTGACGATGCCAATTACAGTTGCTGTGTAATCATTCAGACCCGCAAAAACAGTTTGGGACTCATTGGTCCAGGGTGTCACCAGATTTTTTAAGGTAACGGAATAGAATGCCGGGTTTTCCATCGCAACATCTGCGGCACCTATCGCATCGCCACCGGCTACTAATCCTTCCATGGTATCAAGGACCGCCTGACTGGGTGGTATACCGGCGATACGATCATGTATTCGCTTTGCCTGTTCACGGTCACCCGCAAGGCTAGCGTGGGGTAAAAGCCCGCTCAACAGTAAAATTAAACAGGCAAAAACTGCACTGCTTTGGAGGTTTTCTTGTGACTTTACTCTGCCGTGCTTCATAGCAATGGCTCCCGACCTATGGCTGATAGCTACAAATAATGGATCAAATAACGATAGCTGAAAAAAATGACTTTGATCGATGCGTCAATACGTTGTGTGGATTTAAGGATACGAAAAAAAAATGGGAAAGATGTAGAGCTGCTCTCGTTTGGAGGTGTGGATCACATTATTGATCGGGATAGATACGAAAAATCAGAGTGGTTCACAAAAAATAAAGTCACTTGCTGGCGATAAGTGAGTGACCGGATACACTTTGTTCACAGGTTTAAATCGGTTTTCAGTTATTTGACTTCCGCGTACTCCCACATAAACAAAAAATCAATGAGCGAAAGGCTGTGATGCATTCATTCAGTAGAAACTATATTCCGATAGTCTTGTTAGCGTTGATATCGGTACTATCCGGCTGCGAGCAGGGGCTTCTGGGTAGCACCGATGAACAAACTGATGCGGTTGCGGTGGATTATGCGCTGGCGTACGTAAAGCGGCCGGTGCCGGTGGATGAAGATGGAGATCCCGTTTCACAGGATCTTCGAGAGGTAGTGGAGTTTAATCCCGGCGCTCAACTGATTATCCGTGATCGCGCATCTGTTTCTGCGGATGATCAGGTGATTACTGATGGTGTGTTTGCCGGTGGAGAGCTTTACGATGTGAAGGATCTGCGGGTTTCATACGATGGTGAACGTGTTCTGTTTTCGATGCGAGCACCGGATATTGCGGGCGCGGATGATGATGAACAACCAAAATGGAATATCTGGGAGTACGATTTAACCGGCGGTAGCCTGACGCGTGTGATCGCGTCGGACATCACTGCTGAAGCCGGACATGATATCTCACCAACCTATCTTCCAGATGGACGTATTCTGTTTTCCTCCAGTCGTCAGCGTCAATCGAAAGCAACCCTGCTTGACGAAAGCAAACCGCAGTTTGCAGCACTCGATGAGCAGCGAGAAGAATATGCAATGATGCTGCATGTGATGAATTCGGATGGCAGCAATATTCGCCAAATTACGTTTAACCCCAGTCATGATCTGGATCCAACGGTGCTCAACGACGGTACCATTTTATACAGCCGTTGGGATCACTTTGGCAATCTCAATCAGATCAATCTTTATACCGCAAACCCTGATGGTACAGAGCACAGTTTGTTATATGGCCACAACAGTCACGATACCGGCAGTGATGGATCGACGGTACAGTTTGTGGGTGTACAGCAATCCCAGCAGGGTGATGTTCTGGCGCTACTGCAGCCGATGTCGAGCCTGCATTATGGTGGCGATATTGTAAAAATTAATACCGATGATGCGATTGATAATGCTCAGGCATCAATTTTTGATGACCTGATCGACACCGAAGAGGGGGTATCCGTCGCAGGCCGATACAGCTCATTTTTCCCCTTGTATGACGACAGCAATCGGATGTTAGTTAGCTGGAGCCAGTGTCGACTGCAAGAAACCGATCCGGATACGCTGGAGGTGACATACCTGCTTTGCAGCGACGACAATATTGCCGACCCGGATACTACCGAAGCATCGCCGATGTATGGCATCTGGATGATTGATAGCTCAGACGACACCCGATTGCCGGTGGTGATTCCCGAGCAAAACAAGTTCTTCACAGATGTGGTGGTAATGCAGGAGCGAACACTGCCACCGATGATTGCCGATAAGCAGAGTGGCGTGGAGCTGGATGCGAGTTTGGTGGATGAGGAGTTAGCGGTCATTCATATCCGCAGCGTGTACGACATTGATGGAGTTGATAGTAACGGGGTTGGCGGTATTGCGACAATTGCTGATCCCGCCCTGACCCTGGCTGATGATCGGCCAGCGCGGTTTTTGCGTATTGTTAAGTCCGTCTCCATCCCTGATGATGATACGGTCGATTTGAATGGACGGGATTTTGGTCGAAGCACCCAGCAGTTGATGCGGGAAATCATCGGTTATGTACCGATTGAGCCGGACGGTTCGGTCAAAATGAAGGTGCCTGCCAATGTGCCGCTGGTATTCAGTGTGCTGGACAAAGCGGGGAAACGGATTACCGCCAGACATGGCAACTGGATTCAGTTCTTACCAGGCGAAGAGCTGGAATGTGTGGGTTGCCACCAACAAAATAGTGGTCTGCCCCATGGCAGAGCGGATATGGAGGCTCCATCCATACACCCGGGTGCACCGGTCGGAGGGAATCCATTCCCCAATACCGAGCCAGCACTGCTGGCCAATCTGGGTGAAACCATGGCCACCACCTACAGTGATGCCAATGGCGTGCGGGTACCGACGGTTGATGTCCACTTTGTCGATGAATGGACCGATGACCCGACCGTTCGCCCGAAGGATGTTTCATTTTCATATCAGTACGCCGATTTAACCACAGATATACCTACCTCTGCGGCTTGCCAGGCAACCTGGAGCAATCTTTGCCGTATTACCATCAATTACGCTGAACATATCCACCCGATCTGGCAACAGACCCGAGAAGTTCTTGATGTTGACATGGTTACTGTTCTTGCTGACAACAACTGTCAGGGCTGCCATAGCTCGCAGGATGCAATGGGCGATCCCCAGGTGCCCATTGCGCAGCTGGATTTGCGTGATGGCCCGTCAAGCGATGAGCCTGAACATCTGACCAGTTATCGTGAACTGCTGTTTAACGATAATAGCGTGGTGTTGGACGGCGGGGCCTTGTTAGATGAACAGATACCACTGCTGGATATTAACGGAGACCAGGTATTTGAAGTGGATGAAGACGGTGAACTAGTACTGTTTCCGCCGATTACTGGCGATCCGGTCCCTGTGTTCGTAACGATTACCGTTAGCCCGGTAATGCGTACAGCGGGTGCTAATTCCAGCGCTGGGTTTTATAGCCTGTTTGAAACCGGCGGCAGTCACGCTAGCTACCTTAGCGGTGCTGAATTAAAACTGATTTATGAATGGCTGGATATTGGTGCGCAGTACTACAATAACCCGTTCGATGCACCTCAATAGTGGTAATGGGAATCGCGTTTGCGGGCTAATTCACAACTTGATTGGCAAACAGAAATAGTTCTGAAAATTGCCAGCCAGTTCCAGATATTCCATCTACACTTGTCCATACTAAAGCCATTGTGTAGAGAGAGCTAAAAAGGGTGACGAGGCACTACCTCCAAACAAAAATTTTGCAAATAGTAAGTCTGATAGCCTTGATGCTACTGATGAATTTTGCTTTTTTCGGGACAGCATATGGTGAAACCAGTACTGAGGTTTCTACTGCCGGCCCTGATACTTTTAATGACAGGGCAGAGGCTTCGCCCAATATAGAAAGTGTGAAAAACTGGGTTGAAGTAAAGGATCCGTATATCGAACTGCATACTGGTCCGGGTGTTGGCTATCCAATTGTTTTTGTAGTTGAAAAAGGCGGATCAGTAGAGGTTCTCAAGGAAAAAACAAGCTGGTTTAAAGTGGTTACAAAAAATGGCAAAAGTGGTTGGGTCAGTCGTGATCAGATGGAAAATACTTTGCATCTGACCGGAGAGAAATTTGTCGTTACGGATGTAGGTGAAGATGAGTTTGGCGGAAGAACGTTTGAAGCAGGTGTAGCAATTGGGGACTTCGCCGGAGCAAGGCTGACGTCGATAGATCTTGGTTACCGGTTTTCAACCAACCTCTCCGCAGAAGTTTCCTTATCACAGGTGAACGGAAATTTTTCAAACAGCCAGTTTTTGTCAGCGGGAATCGTTAATCAGCCATTTGCACACTGGCGAGTATCGCCCTTTGTTTTTTTAGGTTACGGGGTAATTGAAACCACACCAAAAACTACTTTGGTGCAGAGTAAAAACAGTACCAATCAGTTGGTATCCGTTGGCCTGGGTGTAAAAATATACCTGACCGATCGGTTTATATGGCGTGTCGACTACAAACAACATGTTGTTTTAACAAACAGAAGTGACAATGAGATTGTGAACGAATGGAAAACCGGATTCAGCGTATTTTTCTGATCAAGCCACTAGCCAGATTATCCTGTTTTGTGATGCTGCTTTTTGTCGGTGTTACATCAGTATCTCATGCGGATGATTCCCTCCCGGCTACAGACAATTTTGAGCCTGAGGTAGAACGTACAGAGATCGAAAAGCCAGACATTGATACCGAGGATTTTGAATTCGGTGTTTCCTACGGGCTTTTGAGCGTAGAAGATTTTGGTGTGAATGGTGTGTTTGTTGCCAGGCTGGCCTATCACGTAAACGAGCAAATTTTTGTTGAAGGTATTTACGGCCTGTCGGAAACTGAAAAAACCAGTTTTGAAATTCTTAGTAGTGTTGATTTGTTGAGCGATGACCAAAGGGAATACAGCTACTACAATGTTTCTGTAGGATACAACCTGTTTCCTGGTGAGGTGTTTTTTAGCAAAAATAAAACCTTTGTTTCGGAACTTTATCTGGTGACCGGTGCCGGCACTACAGAGTTTGCTGGTGACAAATTTTTCACGCTCAATTTTGGTTTTGGTTATCGATTATTGCTAACCGATGAAATTGCGTTTCATCTTGATATGCGCGATCACATGCTCAATATGAATTTGTTAGGTGTCGATAAAACCAGTCATAACCTTGAATTTACCGGTGGTCTTACCTGGTTTTTTTGATGCCAGATGATCATGTTGTTCTCATTCTTGCTCTGAAAGAAGGTATTAAAAATGAAGTTAAAAAATAGTTGTTCTTTGTTGATGAAACATCTTCTGATATTGGCAGGAATGCTGTTGATTAGTAGTGGTAGCTTCGCGGCATCGAACGCGCCAGCTCCAGATTTTACCCTGAAGAGCAGTACCGGGGAAAATCTGAGATTGAGTGAGCTGAAAGGCCAGGTAGTGATGATAAATTTTTGGGCGTCCTGGTGTGGTCCTTGTCGGCAGGAGATGCCGGAATTAAGTGAGATTCAGGAAAAATATGAGGATCTAGGTTTTACAATACTGGGTGTTAACGTAGAGGAAAATTCCGCAAAAGCAAATGAAATGCTGGCGGAAAATCCGGTAAATTTTCCGGTTCTTTATGATACCGAAAACCGGGTTACAGAATTGTTCAAAGTAGATGCGATGCCGAGTACCATTCTGGTCGATCGTGATGGCAATATGCGTTATCTACATAAGGGTTACAAACCTGGGTATGAAGAGCTGTACGCACAGCAAGTAAAAACGCTGGTTCGTGAATAGAATTGATGTTTGTGAACGCTACCGGACAAACCCTTAAAACCGCTATCGCATATTTATTGCTGACGGTTGTTCTTGGTGGCTGTTCTATGCCGAAACCCTGGGTTAAACCCTACGAGCGAAATAACCTTGCTGATCCCATTATGAGTTTTGATCGCGATGGTGTTGAAGGAAGTTATATGCACCATGTTCATCAAGCCCGGGAAGGTGCCCGAGGTGCCGAAGGTGGAAGTGGCGGAGGTTGTGGCTGTAACTAGGGTTTGTAATCCCTCTGTTAGTTCCCATATATTATGACTCTGCGAAACCAGTCAAAAGGTTTACATACCCTTTTATTACCACTCTTTATTTCTCTGTTCGTATCTACCAGCAGTATCGCTGCGGTATTACCCGAAGATCGTGCTGATGTGATGTATCACTCCTATGATGGGGGTGGCATTACTGTAGATGGCCCATCGGTACTGGTGCGAAAAGGTTTTGCTGATACCGTATCAGTCAGCGCAAATTACTATGTCGATACCATTAGTAGTGCTTCGATTGATGTAGTCTCAACCGCCAGCGCTTATACAGAGGAGCGAACCGAAGTCAGTGCCGGAATCGATTACCTCCATGAAAAAACGCTGATGAGTTTCGGCTATGGCGAAAGCGAAGAGAATGACTATTCTGCATCCTCATTAAGGTTCTCCATAAGCCAGGATTTTTTTGGTGATCTGACAAATCTATCGATTGGATATGCCCAGGGATCGGATGTGGTCGGCAAAACCGGCGACCCGGATTTCGAGGAAGATGTAACCAGCAGAAACTACCAGTTTAATCTCTCGCAGATTTTGACTAAAAACTGGATAGTTAACGTCACACTTGAAACCATCACCAATCAGGGTTTTCTGAATAACCCCTATCGAACTGTACGATACCTGGATTCGACTGTGCCCGTTGGATACAGTTATGAGCCGGAACGATATCCAGAAACACGTACCAGCGATGCCGTTGCGATTCGGTCAATGTACTATCTGCCTTACCGTGCTTCAATAATGTTTGAGTATCGGTACTTTGAAGATACATGGAATATCAAGGCCGACAATATCACTCTGCGATACACCCATACGGTGGGAGACCATTGGATCCTTGAGGCAAATGTTCGATTCTATTCTCAGGAAGGTGCTGATTTTTATTCGGACTTATATCCGTATGCCGATTCACAGAAATTTCTTGCTCGTGATAAAGAGCTAAGTACTTTTACATCTCAAAGAATCGGTTTTGGTGTGAGCTATATCTATCCGTTGAAATCTACCTACCTGGAAAAATTGAGTGTTAACCTCAAGGTTGATCACCTGATGTTTGAGTATGATGATTTCCGTGATGTGACGGCAGATGGAGCGCCAGGAGATGAACCCTTGTACAGTCTGACTGCCGATGTTGTACGGTTCTATTTTTCGATTTGGTATTGATTTGGTATTGAAAGCATTGCACGGGTAAAATTCGTATTCCAGCGCAGCGGTGCGCACATTTCGAAAGGATACATACCGGAAATGAGTGCGATTCAAACGATACGAAACCGACGCTCTTCACCAAAGCTGACCACCCCTGCCCCCACTTCTGACCAGCTAAACCTCATTCTGGAATCAGCGCTATGCGCGCCTGATCACGGTCGTTTACAGCCGTGGAAGTTTCTTGTGATTGAAGGGGAGGCGCGTATCGCGCTGGGTGATCTGTATCTAAAAGCTGCATTGGAAGAATCGCCTGATCTTTCGGAGCAGCGCCAACAACGTATTAAAGCCATGCCATTAAGAGCGCCGCTAGTGGTAGTTGCAGCTACTCGACCAGTCGAGGGCCACAAAGTACCGGTACTGGAGCAGATGATTGCTACCGGCGCAGCGGTACAAAATATGCTGCTGGCCGCTGAGGATCTCGGTTACGGTGCGATGTGGCGCACTGGTGAAATGGCCTATAAATCAATTGTGAAAACCGGGCTTGGTCTCGACGAAGCGGATGAAATTATAGCCTATCTCTACCTTGGTACTGCGGTTCTTGAACCCAGCCCGCGTGTACTGGAACCGCTAGAAAACTACTGTAAACAATGGGATGGCATTGGTTAGCCAGCTCGAACATTAGCCATTCAGCTGTCAGATCTCTTTATTGTCAGCGATACCTGTTTATAATGCGTCGGATATAGGTAAGGCGGCATCCCTTCGCCCCGGACCTCAGTTTTTCTTCCTGTCATGTTTTAGCCACTCTGAACCAGAGGTTCCCGTTGTTACTTTCCGATCTCCCGCTCCAGCCTAATCTGTACAAAGCCCTCGAAGCCCTTGAATTCGTTGAGGCTACGCCTGTACAGGAACAGGTGATTCCTGTCGCGCTAGAGGGTAAAGACCTTCTGGTCAGCGCGGAAACCGGCAGTGGCAAGACTGCTGCATTCCTGTTGCCCACGCTGCAACGGCTACTGACATCTGAAACTCCCGCAAGCGGCACCCGCGCACTAATACTGGTGCCGACCCGTGAATTGGCTCGTCAGATCAATAAACAGACCCGCGACATGGTTCGTTTCACCTCGATGAGAGTAGGCATTATTACCGGCGGTGACGAATTTAAACACCAGAAAGCACTGTTTCGGAAGAACCCGGAAATACTGATTGCGACACCTGGCCGACTTATCGAGCATATGGATCGTGGCCATGCGGACTTTAAAGAGTTGGAAGTACTGGTGCTGGATGAAGCGGATCGAATGCTGGATATGGGCTTCAGCGAAGATGTACTGAATATTGTTTCCCGCTGTAACGAACAACGCCAGAGCATGCTGTTTTCCGCAACCCTGAGTCAGAAATTGATGGGTGGTGTTGCCAGCCAGGTGCTGCAGGATCCCACCACTATTACTCTCAATAGCGTACGGGATCAGCATGAAAATATCACACAGGAAATTGTGCTGTCGGATAGCCTGGAGCACAAGGAGAAACAGGTAGCCTGGTTGCTCCAGCATGAAACCTATGTACGTGCACTGGTGTTCACCAATACCCGCGACCGCGCGGACAAGTTATGTGCAATGTTGCGCAATAGCGACCGACGGGTCGGCATTCTGCATGGCGATATGGAGCAAAGCCAGCGCAACTATGTATTGCAACAGATGCGCAATAATCGTGTTGAAGTGCTGATAGCTACGGATCTGGCCGCCCGTGGTCTGGATGTGAAAAACATTGATCTGGTGATCAACTTTGATATGGCCCGCAGTGGTGATGACTATATTCACCGTATTGGCCGAACCGGCCGAGCCGGAGCCAAAGGGGTTGCGATCTCACTGATTAGCGCATACGAATGGAATCGTATGATCAATATTGAGCGCTACCTGCGACACCAGTTTGAGCGTAGGGAAACCTCCGCATTGATGGGGAAATTTAAAGGCCCGGACAAAACTAAAAACTCCGGTAAAACCATCGGCACCAAAAAGAAAAAGGAAGAGAAGAAAGATAAAGTTGAGCTGCCCAAACAGCGTAAGCGTGACAAGAAGAATATTGGTAAACGTAGAATACCTACTGACCCCACATTGCGGGATGCAGCCCGTGAAGCCGAGCTGGAAGCTTCAAAAAAAGCCAAACGCGAAAAGGCGGCCGCGGAAGAGAGGGAATTGGATCTGGAGGATGAGGATTTTGATGATGATGAACCGGCAGAATCCAGTGTCTGGGCGCGAAAGCCTGCTGCATCAAAATCTGTTCCGTCGAAGCCTGACGATAAGCGCGATGGTAAACGTGACGGCAAACGTGATGGTTATGCTGCCTTCAAGAAAAAACCAAAAAAGGATTAGAATTAAGGAGCCTCTGATTAAGTGAATACAGGAATTGATCTGGATTTTGAATATCAGATCGTCCGCTCCAAACGAAAAACTGTTGCCATCCATCTTCGCAATGGCAAGGTGGAAGTGCGTACTCCGCAACGTATTGATAACGCCTGGGTTCAGCAATTTGTAGAAAACAAAGCAGACTGGATAAACACCCAGTTAGCACAGCAGCTCAAGAATAAGACCGAGCAATATCAAATGACCGATGGCGAATCCATCACATTTCTGGGGCACGAACTGCAGCTGCAATTACGGCTCGCATCCCGCAATAAAGTCTATATCGAGGCGGGTAAACTCTGCATCGAAGGCCGAATAGAAACCTCCGAAAAAGCGCTAAAACTATTCCACAACTGGCTCAAAGATCAGGCCCGTGCCTACATGGTTCCCCGCACCGAAGCCTACGCTGCCCGATTAGGCGTAGAAGACTCGCTGCAACAGATTCGTTTTCGAAAAACCCGTAGCAAATGGGGGCACTGCTCCAGTAAAGGTATCATTCAATTTAATGAATTGATTATGCTGGCGCCTACTATGGTGGTGGAATATCTCATCATCCATGAAGTTTGCCACCTGGTTTATATGAACCACTCCCGACAATACTGGAAGTTAGTGGAAGGCCATTGTCCGGATTACAGCGAGATGAAAACCTGGCTGACCGAAAATGGCCATCGATTCTGGTTTGATACAGAGCAGCAATCAGCATCGCATCTGGATGCAGGGCTGTCCGATTGAGCTAGCTGGAAGAACGATAATCCAATATTACAGTGGTGGTGCTGTACCGGCTATTGTTCTGCTTTTGGTTTAAAAAAAGCGACCGCCGCCAATATCGTAGTTAATGCTTCATAGCCCAGTGCACCGTAGGTATAAGAGGTGACCGGATTGCTTGTGAATGCAAAGGTAATAGCGCGAGCGCTCGCAAGGCCGCCTATTATGCATACAATCATGAGAAGGCCCGCTCTGCTGTATTCAGGTCTCATGGCAGCAATCAGACAGAAAAAACCAAGACCAGCCTGAAGTCCGCCGTACATCGCCGCCGTTTCAATCCATGAATCCGCATTGGTTAAACCAATACCGCTGTATGTGGCTGGTATCTGAGGGTCAATAAAACACACCAGGCCGTAGCCAACAAATACAACAGCGGTTACCCATAGTACGGCTTTGCTTAACATGGTTTTGTCTCTCTTATTATTGTTATTTGGAAAGGTGAGCTGAATACAAATAGGGTAGGCCAATGTTGGCACTCCCATGCATGCACAGTATACAAATAACTGAATGTATAGCGAAAAAGTGTCTGGCGTTTTCTATTTTAATAAAACAAAAAGGCCACCACTGTTTACCACAAAAAAAATTGCTGGAGATAACAGTGGCGGCCTTGTAATACTGCTGCGTTTAAAAATTTTTCAAACGAGTATTAGCCTACGATAGCCAGTAGCTCAACATCAAAAATCAAAGCAGAGTAGGGGCCGATATCGCCACCGGCACCGTTTTCGCCGTAGGCGAGTTGATACGGAAGGTAGAGTTTCCATTTTGCGCCAACTTCCATCATTTGCAGTGCTTCGGTCCAGCCAGCGATTACGCCGCCTACTGGGAATTCAGCGGGTTCGCCACGATCGTAGGAGCTGTCGAACACTTTTCCAGTAATGAGTGTGCCGTGGTAGTGGGTGCGAACGGTAGAGCTGGCGGATGGTTTTTCGCCATCACCTGCGTTAACGACTTCGTATTGAAGACCGGACTCAGTTACGGTGATCTCTGGACGTTTGGCATTTTCCGCGAGGAATTTTTCGCCGTCGCCAGCTAGCTCTAAAGACTGCTCAGTTTGCTGAGCTTGCATGCGTGCGCTGATCTCTTTGAACGCGGCATCTAGCACTGCTGGTTCAATAGGCAGAGGTTTTTTGTTGAGCGAATCGGATAAACCTTCGATCACCGCTTCAATTACCATTCCGTCGAATGGGTTGCTGGCAAGCTGGTCGCCCATTTGTCGGCCAATACCGTAACTGACCTGTAGTTCTGATGTGTTGTATTTATCTGACATATTAGCTCCTGTTTAACGAGACCTTCGTACGAAGGTTGCTTAGTGATTTATGGGTTGTTCATATGTGTGTTGAGGTGACTTTTGCTATTCACCCTGGCTGCGTAGGTATTCTTCGTAACTGCCTTTGAAATCGACTACGCCTTCGGGGGTGAGTTCGATAATGCGGGTGGCCAGAGATGAAACAAACTCCCGGTCATGGCTGACAAAAAGCAGGGTGCCGGGGTAGTTGTCCAACGCGAGGTTAAGGGATTCGATCGATTCCATATCCAGGTGGTTGGTGGGTTCGTCCATCAGCAGGACATTGTCTTTTTGTAACATCAGTTTGCCGAACAACATACGGCCCTGTTCACCACCGGAAATTACCTGGACGGATTTTTCAGATTCGTCGCGGGAGAACAGCAGTTTGCCAAGAACTCCGCGTAGTACCTGCTCGTCATCGCTGGGTTTGCCCCACAGGCCAATCCAGTCGAACAGGCTCATATCGGTTGCAAAGTCGTCGCTGTGATCCTGTGCGTAGTAACCTTTGGTGGCGTTTTCAGACCATTTGACTCGACCACTGAGGGGTTCGAGTTCGCCCAGTAGCGCACGTAATAGAGATGTTTTACCCGCGCCGTTGGGGCCGATGATGGCAACCCGTTCGCCGGCGTCTATCATCAGGCTGAGGTCTTTGAATAGCGTCAGGTCATCAAATCCGATAGTCAGTTCTGCAACCTCCAGAGCCTGCCTGTGTAGCTTTTTCTCCTGATCAAAACGGATAAAAGGGTTCACTCGGCTGGAGGGTTTCATCTCGTCCAGTTTGATTTTGTCAATCTGTTTGGCGCGTGATGTCGCCTGTTTAGCCTTGGAAGCATTGGCAGAGAAACGGCTGACAAATGCCTGTAGCTCAGCGATTTGGGCTTTCTTACGGGCATTCTGGTTTTGTTGCAGTTCACGTGCCTGGGTTGCGGCGATCATATATTCATCGTAGTTGCCGGGGAACAGTCTCAGCGCGCCGTAATCCAGATCCGCCATGTGGGAGCACACGGTGTTCAGAAAGTGACGGTCATGCGAGATAATGATCATGGTGCAACCACGATTGTTAAGCTCTGTTTCCAGCCAGCGGATGGTGTTGATGTCGAGGTTGTTGGTTGGCTCATCGAGCAGCATGATGTCGGGGTCAGCAAACAGTACCTGTGCTAGCAGGACCCGGAGTTTCCAGCCTGGCGCGACCGCGCTCATTGGGCCTTCGTGTTGTTCTAGCGGAATACCAACACCGAGCAGCAACTCGCTGGCGCGGGATTCCGCAGAGTAGCCATCCATTTCGCCGAATTCAACTTCCAGATCCGCAACCTTCATGCCCTCTTCTTCGCTCATTTCTGGCAGCGAATAGATGCGTTCCCGTTCAGCTTTGATTTTCCAGAGCTCTGCATGCCCCATGATGACCGTGTCCACTACCTTGAATTCTTCAAAGGCAAACTGGTCCTGCTTCAGTACACCGACACGCTCGTTTGGATCGGTGGAGACATTGCCGCCGGTGGCTTCAAGTTCACCACTGAGAATTTTCATCAGGGTTGATTTTCCGCAGCCATTCGCGCCAATCAGGCCGTAATGGTTGCCGTCGCCAAATTTGGCAGAGATGTTTTCAAACAGGGGTTTAGCCCCAAATTGCATGGTGATATTGGCTGTTGAGATCAAGATGGTGTTCCGGAAATGATTAGGTGTTAAATCAGGCTCGATTTGTTCGCGCGGGATTCTAACATATTAAAACGAATATGCTGGGGTGGATTATGGCGTTGTTGCGGGTGTTTTTGGTATAAATTGGCTCTGAAACAGGTTTACCAAAGCTCAATATCATCGGTGGCGGCTTCATCAGGCTCACCGGATGAAGCGTACTGCTTCTCTCTTTTTTCAATATCCCAGTCGTGGCTACCGGATGCGGGTTTAAATTTGCCCAGTTGTTCTTTCATTGCCTGGGCAAGTTTACGCAGATCTTCTGCGGACACGGTATGCATATTGGAGCTATTCAGTACATCGGCGCTTAGGTCGCTTAATGTATCGACAGCAAGCTGGACTTCATCTGCGGCAGCCGACTGGATTTGGGTCACCTGTTTTATTTGAGATGCAGCGTCACAGGCTTCCTGGCTGCTATTCGAAATAGCCTCCAGAATCTGGCTAATCGAATTGGTTTGTTCGTGGGCCATTTTTGTGTGCTGATTGCTGGATTCCATACCGGTAGATATCTGCTCGGTGCTTTGCTGAATGGAGTCAACAATTTCGTGAATCTCCTGGGTGGCATCGCTGGTACGTTGAGCCAGATTTCGTACCTCATCGGCTACCACCTCAAACCCTCGACCATGTTCTCCAGCCCGAGCGGCTTCGATGGCGGCATTAAGTGCAAGCAGGTTGGTTTGATCCGCAACTGAACGAATGACCTCAACGATAGAGCCAATTTTGAGGCTACGCTGTTGCAGTAACGACAGATCTTCGATGGCATCCTGCATCGCATCCGCGAGGGTGTCCATGGTTGAAACAGTTTTATGCACCTCACCACGACAGTCCGATACTAACTCGCTGGTTTTGCTTTCAGACAGGGTAATATGCTTCACCTGCTGTTCAGCGTCGATAGAGGCTTCACTCATGCGTGATACGACCTCTGCGACTTTTACCCCAAAATTTTCCTGTACGGCAGTTTTTTGCGCCATGTTTTGATAGCTTTCGTGCAGTTCATCAGCCATCGGTATCAGTCGGCTCGAGGAGCGTGTTAATCCTGATATCGTGTCGTCGGTAGAGTTGAACAGGTTCTTTAGGTGATGGATGAAACGCTCCAGTATTACCCCCTGTGAGCTAGGAAGTTGAATCGCAAGGTCTATCTGGCCATCTGAAGTGGTTGCAGAGAGTGAGTTGGTTAGTGTTGTTAGCGTACGATCAAGCCAGCTTCGGATTAACCAGATCACTAACCCAACGGTAATAACCGTTTTTGCCATCAATACCAGCAGAACTGGGATGTCTAATGAATATAGTTTGAAGACAATCAGATCAGGAATAATGATAGCTGTTGCTGATATCAGGGCGAGAAGTAAGAGCTTGAGTCTGGACATATGTATGGTTCGTTTATCGGTTGTGTGGGTTGCTACGGCACGAAAACGTATATGGGCATAGCAAACTCAGCTTAAGTGTAGCTGGCTATATCCAGATTTGCGGGGAATCGGTTTTAGTCATGGAAATGATTTTATAGTCTGATAAAAATATGCTGGTATCATCCCGCTGAGAAAAGCCCGGTGTTGGTATCGGGTTTCACTGGTTTGATTCGAGTCCGGGGTTGTACGATGGGTGATGAGGTATCCGAGCAGGAGTTGTTGCGAGCAAAGCTGAACGGCGAAACAGCGATGATTGGCTGGATGGAGCTTCAACGACAGCATGCTGCAGGCAAGGTAATACAGGTGGGTTCAGCTCTTGATTTGGTAGATGTTGCTGTGCAATTAGCGACGGATAATGGCGCTAAAATCGAAGCCTGGATTAGCTCCGGTGATATCGAAGTGGTACAGGATGCGCAGGCAGCTGCCTGGGTCGTGGTGAATCAGTCACTTTGGGCGATAGTGGTTTCACCCTGGGTGTTGGTGCAGGAAAAATCTGAACAACTCAATGAGCAATGATTGCCCAAGTAACGCTTTCAATTGTTCATCGTTTCAAGGGGTAAGGGGTTTTGGAAGATAGATTTGCAGAGTTAGAGACACAGTTAGCGCATCAGGAAGAAGCAATTCATCAACTGAATCAGGTTGTTTATCAGCAGCAAAAGCAGATAGATGCACTGGAGCTAGGTGCTAAGCACCTGATGGGACGTATACACACGTTGTCTGAAGGCCTTTCGGATGATAGCGATGGTGATACCGTAGAGCCACCTCCACCGCATTACTGAGTTACGGCTGAGCTATTGCTGAGATGCGGCCGAATTACCTATTGTTCGTAGGCCGTTTGTAGCCAGAAAACCGATGGAAGCTAAAGGCTGATACCGCGCAACAAAATAGCCCGATCAAGCCGCTGCCTAATACATCACTGAACCAGTGAACGTCGAGATATAGCCTGCTACTAGCGGTGATCAGGATAGGAAACGCTGCGATCAGGTAGGTTTTCCAGTGATGCTGCTGATTCAAATATTGATTGATCAGATAGCTACCAAAACCAAATAGTATGATTGCAGAAACCGTATGGCCGCTCGGAAAGGAGTATGCATCCACGCCTGCCGACAGCGTAGAAGGCCTGGGAACCTGTATCAAACCTTTGACTCCAAATACCGCCACCACCGCGAACAAAGCAGTGGCCCAGCCATGGATGGCTATCCATCTATTTCCGGCTTTCAATGAGATAACGGTTAATGCTAGCAGTGCAGCTAGCACGATTCGGTAATCGCCGAGCAGGGTCGCATATTCAAAACACAGCTCAACAGCCACGGTTTTTGTGGCGATGCCGGTACGCAATTCCTGAATCAGATGGCGGAGTTGTAGATTGAACTGGGCTAGCTCAGGTAATTCAAACACTACGGCGCTGGTCAGAATGAGGGATAATCCTCCGCACAATACCAAAAGCGCCAGTGCACCCAGGGGAAACCAGTCATCTGATGAAGATTTTTCCTCGATATGCGGCTGCTGGTAACGCATCCAGATCGATTGTCGCCAGCTTCTGTATTGTGAACGATTGTTTTGTGACCACTTATTCTGTGACCATAGCTCAGCTTGTCGGTACAAACTCCCACCGTAGCTGAGTTGCTCTGATACGCGTCGGAATATCCAGAAGCAGACCCAACCAATCAGAGAGCCAAACAGGATCCACAGCATGATGGTGCGGGTGATCTCATCGCCTGCCTGTATCGATGAGCCGAGGTAGTAACCTGGCAACAGATAGGCTGGTGCCCAGCCGATCGCGGAGATAATGTTGGTGAAGATAAATCGACCGATTGGCATATCCAGCATGCCTGCAACCATCGGGATAAAGGGTCGAATCGGCCCTATAAAACGGCCAAATATGATGCTTTTACCACCGTGGCGCTGGAAAAAACGCTCGCCATTTTCGATCCATTGGGGGTGGGTCCGTAATGGCCAGAAATCCTTGATATGCTGGTGGAAGTAACGGCCTACAAAAAAACTCAGACCATCACCCAGTACAGCACCTAAAAATGCAGCACCGAGGGTGGTCCAGACATCCAGTACACCGCCACCGGCAATTGCCGCGATACCAAATAAAAGTACTACGCCGGGAACCAGTATGCCCACCACCGCTAGCGACTCAGCCAGTGCTATCAGGAATATCAGCCAGCTGGTCCAGCTCGGGTTGGCCTGTAACCAGTCAAAGATGGGTTGGATATCAGGCATCGAGAATCCGGAACTGCTCCTGCGCAAGTGTGTTGAAACGATAACAGGTGGCAGTATATCGGCTTTGGTACCTGTTTCGTAACGGTTTGCGTATAATGCCCGACAACCTGTTCAGGGCGCGCTATATGCGATAGCAGTGGTGTTATGGCGTGTATTGGGGCGTGCATCGAGACGGGTTCTATTCAGAATATTTAGGCAGAAATATGGCTTCCGACATTAATAATTATATGGCCGAACTTGGCCAAAAAGCGCGCCTTGCATCCCGCAAAATGGCCAGCGCTTCAACGGCGCAGAAAAACCAGACATTGTTTGCGATTGCGAAACATCTGGAGCTACAAAGCGAAGCGCTGTTAGCCGCCAACAAAAAAGATATGCAGGCCGGTGTAGAAAAAGGTCTGGATGCGGCATTGCTGGATCGGCTTGAGCTAAACCCTGCCCGGATTGATAGCATGATCGAGGGCTTGACCCAGGTTGCCAGTCTGTCCGACCCAATCGGCGAAGTGAACGGCATGAAATATATGCCCAGCGGTATTCAGGTTGGAAAGATGCGCGTGCCTTTGGGGGTGATTGGTATTATTTATGAATCCCGCCCCAACGTGACCATTGATGCCGCCAGCCTTTGTTTGAAGTCCGGTAATGCAACGATTTTACGCGGTGGCTCGGAAGCGCTGCACTCCAATCAGGCGATAGCTGCGTGCGTTTATGCAGGTCTGGAAGAGACCGGAATGCCCCGAGATGCAGTGCAGGTGGTCAACACCACTGATCGCGAAGCGGTGGGTGAGTTGATCACCATGCCCGAATTTGTCGACGTGATTATCCCTCGGGGTGGCAAGGGGCTCATCGAGAGAATCAGCCGGGATGCTCGCGTGCCGGTAATCAAACATCTTGATGGTATCTGCCATGTTTATGTGGATGACCGAGGTGATCTTGAAAAAGCGATCAAAGTGGCCTTTAATGCCAAAACCCAACGCTACGGCACCTGCTGTACCATGGAAACTCTGCTGGTAAATGAAGCAATTGCGACGGATTTACTGCCTAAATTGGCGGCATTGTACGCAGAAGAGAAGGTTGAACTGCGCGGCTGCCCGCAAACTGTCGCGGTATTGAAAGGTACGGATGTTAAGGCGGCAACCGAAGAGGATTGGAGCACCGAATACCTGGCACCGATTTTGTCGATCAAATGCGTCAGCAATATCGATGAAGCGATTGTGCATATTAATCAATATGGCTCACACCATACCGATTCAATCATCACCGAAGACTATACCCGCAGCCGCCAGTTTATTACCGAGGTGGATTCCAGCTCGGTAATGGTGAATGCATCGACCCGTTTTGCTGATGGTTTTGAATATGGGCTTGGAGCAGAAATCGGTATCTCTACCGATAAAATTCATGTCCGTGGCCCGGTTGGGCTTGAAGGTCTGACATCGGAAAAATATGTGGTATTGGGCGACGGCCATATCCGCCGGTGAGTGAACACACTGGCCAGGCCGCGGTGGTGAATAAGCAGCCGCCTTCGGTGGTCGCCTTTATGGGCGGCACCTTTGACCCGATCCATTTTGGCCATCTACGAATGGCGATTGAGCTAAAGCAGGCGCTGGCGGCGGATCAGTTTAGGCTGATTCCCTGCGGTGACCCATATCATAAAAACCGGTCGGTAAGCGCTGCCAGTGAGCGGTTTGAAATGCTTGAACTGGCGCTGGGTGAAAACTCAGGTCTGTTGCTCGATGATCGAGAACTAAACCGTGATGGCCCGACCTACAGCTACGATACGCTGGTATCCTTGCGGCAGGAATTGGGTGATGAAATAAGCCTGGTGATGGTGATGGGCATGGATAGTTTTTTATCCCTGCCGCAATGGCATTGCTGGCAACAATTGACCGAGCTGGGTCATATACTGGTCGTGCATCGGCCGGGCTCAGAGCTGGAACCATGCGAACCGCTTCGGGAATGGTATGAGGCGCATAAAACCAATCAGCTGAATGATCTGCGTAACCACTCCAGTGGCTATGTATCAGATCTTAAAATGACGATGCTGGATATTTCATCTAGCCAGATTCGTGGTCTACTGTCCGATGGGCAGTCACCACAGTATCTGCTACCTGATTCAGTGCTCGGCTATATAGAGCAGAATAATTTATACCCGATTGCTTGATGAATCAGAGATGCTTACAAAGCGCTTTAAAATACAAACCGAAACCGAATCACAAAATGACGGCCCCAAAAAATGATGACACCTGACCAACTGCGAGATCGTATTTTAGAACTGCTGGATGATATCAAAGCGAAGGATGTGCTCTGTATTGATGTGGCAAAAAGAACCAGCATGACGGAATATATGATCATCGCCAGCGGCACCTCTGGTCGCCACCTTAACTCCATTGCAGAACACGTTGCGCTGGAAACCAAAAAGCAGGGCGAAGTGGTGCTGGGCATTGAAGGCAAAGGCGGTGGCGAATGGGTGCTACTGGATCATGGCTGTGTGGTCACCCATATCATGTCAACTGAAGCCAGAGAGTTTTATGACCTGGAACGCTTATGGCAACCGCTGGCGCCGGGTGAGAAGCCGCCGAGGCAGGATGAAGAAATCTAATCGTAGAAGTAAAGCTTTGGGCATTAAACAAGTAGCATGCGAGTAAGACTAATATGTGTCGGAACCCGGATGCCCCAGTGGGTGACTACGGGTTTTGAAGAGTACCAAAAACGTCTGGTAAATGATCTTCGGCTAGAGCTTATTGAAGTGAACGCTGGGGTTAGAAACAAGAATGCCGACCTGAAAAAAATTGTCGCCAAAGAGGGCGAGGCGCTACTCAAGGCCGTACCCAAAGGTGATCTGCTGATTGCGCTGGATCTGACCGGAAAGCAGTGGAGTACTGAGCAACTCGCGGATGATATTGTCGACTGGCAAGGGCAGGGCAGAGATGTCAGTCTACTGGTCGGCGGCCCGGATGGTTTACACTCAAGCTGTATCCAGCAGGCAGAGTTCAGTCGTTCACTCTCCAGGTTGACCCTTCCGCACCCGTTGGTTCGGGTGCTGGTTGCGGAACAGATCTATCGAGCCTGGAGTCTTAGTAAAGGGCACCCCTATCACCGCTAATTACCGCCTAAAGGGAGCCCGTCACATTCGCTACGGACAGCGTTACAGCTCTTGCAAAGGCATCTACATTCGCTGCGAACTGTGCCTTGCCGCGAGACGTGACGGACTCTATCCCTGTATACAGTTTAATACACTACGCTGAATATGCCTGAATACCTACATCTTAATAATCCCATCACCGAGCGCCGATTGTTTAATGGCCGGATGCTGGTATCTCTGGTTCTGGTGTTTTTGATGGCGGCCGGATTAATCGCGAGAGCGGTCTATTTGCAACTGATGCAGCACGATACTTACGCCACCCTGTCGGATGAAAACCGCATCAGGCTTCAGCCGGTGGCTCCCACACGTGGCCTTATCTACGATCGAAACGGCGTGCTGTTAGCGGACAACCAACCGAGCTTCACTCTGGTGGTGGTACGTGAGCGTGCCAGGAATCTGGATCAATTACTGACCGATCTGCAGGGTATTATCGAGATCTCTGACCGCGAAATCGCACGTTTTCAGAAACGTCGAAAGCGTTCTGGAGCGTTTTTTTCGTCGCTTCCCCTCAAATTCAAGCTGACCGATGGAGAGATGGCCAAACTGGCGGTTAATCAATATCGACTGCCCGGGGCCGAGGTGCGCGCTGAACTGGTTCGAAACTACCCGTTGTCTGAGCTGACTACTCATGTGGTTGGTTATGTAGGGCGCATCAACGAGCGTGAAATCAAGAAAATTGATCCGATTCAGTATAGCGTTACCAACCATATCGGGAAAACCGGGATTGAGAATTTTTACGAGCCGGTTCTGCATGGCAAGGTGGGACACGAACAGGTTGAAAAAGATGCTCAGGGTCGGGTTTTGCGTACCCTTAATCGAGTAGACCCGGTACCGGGCAATGATATCCACTTGTACCTCGATATTGAGCTGCAACGGATCGCGGATAAGGCACTAGAGGGTCGCCGTGGTGCGGTGGTCGCTATAGAGATTGAGACTAACGGTGTGCTGGCAATGGTCAGCAAACCCAGTTTTGATGGCAATAAATTTGTCACCGGAATCGATAGCAAAAGCTATAACACGCTACGCAATTCGATGGATATACCGATGTTTAATCGTGCCATTCGAGGAGTCTATCCGCCGGGATCAACGATTAAACCCTTTATCGGGCTGGCAGGTCTGGATGCGGGAGTGATCAGCTACCGCAGTAAAGTGCGGGATCCTGGCTGGTATCAGCTGGAAGACGACGAACGCTACTACCGGGACTGGAAAAAAGGCGGCCACGGCCGGTCGGTAAATCTGCGTAAAGCAATTATTGAATCCTGCGATACCTTCTTTTATGACCTCTCATTCAAACTGGGCATCGATCAGATGCATGATTACCTTGCGCGGTTCGGGTTTGGTGGTCGAAATTTGCTAGATTTGCCGGGAGAAGCATTGGGTACACTGCCCTCCCGCAGCTGGAAGAAAAAGACCATTGGTCGATCCTGGTATCACGGTGATACATTGTTGGCGGGAATTGGTCAGGGGTACTTCTCTGCTACACCGCTACAGTTGGCAACCGCCACGGCTACTTTTGCTAATCGAGGTATGACGGTTCAGCCACGATTATTGATGACCGTACCAGGTGCTGGATGGCCGGTGTTAGAGCGCTCAAGGTTACCGGATGTGGTGATAAAAGATCCTGCAGACTGGGACTATATGTTCAAATCAATGGAGATGGTGGTGCACTCCCCCCGCGGCACCGGACGCCGTATCGGGGTCGATAGTGAATTTCGAATCGCCGGGAAAACCGGCACTGCTCAGGTGGTGGGGATTCGTCAGGGTGAGGAGTATGATGCCGAAGCACTGGAAGAGCGGCAACGGGATCACGCACTGTTTGTCGGATTCGCCCCCGTCGATGCGCCAAAAATTGCAGTGGCGGTTATTGTTGAAAATGGTGAACACGGGAGTTCCGTCGCTGCACCCATCGCGCGTAAACTATTTGATGGGTATCTATTGGATAGAGGAACCTCATCACTTGAGCCTGATACCACTCAATAGGTTTACTACATAAGCTATGCAAAAAACCTATCAACATCAGCTGCCAGATTTCCAAAGTCGTAAGCCTTTGCCGGGGCCTCTTCGAGCGCTTGCGCGAATAGATCTAATCCTGATTTTTCTAATCGTACTGCTTAGTGGTTTTGGATTAATTGTGCTGTACAGTGCCGCTGAACAAAATCCTTCCATTATGATTCGGCAATCGAGCTATCTGGCGGCCGCTTTTGTGGTGATGTTCATACTGGCACAAATCGATCCGCGACACCTGCAACGACTGGCAACACCCCTGTTTGTTGTTGGAACACTGTTGTTGATCGCGGTGCTTTTAATGGGTTTTGGCGCTAAAGGTGCCCAGCGCTGGTTGGCAATCCCCGGCATTCCGCGGTTTCAGCCATCGGAACTGATGAAGCTAGCGGTGCCTATTATGGTGGCGAGCTATCTGGCAAAACGCACTTTGCCACCGAAGCTAAAATACCTGGCAATTTCACTAATTTTTATTGTTGTGCCGGTTGGATTGATTGCCAAACAGCCGGATTTGGGTACCTCAATTCTGATTGGCGCGTCAGGTCTTTTTGTAATATTTCTTGCCGGTGTTTCCTGGAAAATCCTGTTGGTTGCAATCACCGCTGGTGTCGCATCATTGCCAGGAATCTGGTTTATGATGCGTGATTATCAGCGTCAAAGGGTGCTTACCCTGCTGGATCCCGAACGGGATCCCCTTGGTGCAGGCTGGAATACCATTCAGTCAAAAATTGCGATCGGTTCCGGCGGCATGGAGGGCAAAGGCTGGCTCAATGGAACTCAGTCCCACCTCGATTTCCTGCCGGAGGGGCATACCGACTTTATTATTGCGGTACTGGGTGAAGAGCTGGGTTTTCTGGGGTTTTTATTCGTCATGATGTTGTATCTGATGATCGTGTCCCGGGGTGCCTATATTGCGCTGACCGCCGATGGTATGTTTAACCGATTGCTGGCGGGCAGCATTACCCTGACCTTTTTTGTATACGTCTTCGTCAATATTGGTATGGTAAGCGGGTTGTTGCCGATTGTGGGTGTACCATTACCGTTGGTAAGTCAGGGCGGTACATCGCTGATTACCTTGATGGCTGGTTTTGGTATCCTGATGTCTATCAATTCACATCGTTCGCTAATGCAGCAGTAGTTTTAATTTGGAGCTTTGAACAATTGAATACTAAAAGAGACCTTCGCACGAAAACCATTTTTCTCCCATGCGCCGTTGAAAGTATGCTCAATCGGTCATTTACACTTGTAAACTTCCTCTTTGCGCGTACTTTCGCCTTGCCTGAAAGAAAAATCATCTCTCGTGCAAAGGTCTTTAAAAAGAACAGTGCGGTTGGAAAGAAAATTTGGGTTCGGCTTTGCGGCCTTCTGCTGGTATCGGTTATCTCCCTGCCTCTGACTGCGGCATCTGATCCTACCCCTTATCTGGAATATCCCGACGTACAACAGTTTATTGATTCTATGGTCATGGAACATGGATTCAATAAAACAGAGCTAGAAGATTTATTCGGCACGGCAAAGCAGAAACAATCGATACTGGATGCGATTGCCCGGCCAGCAGAAAAAACCAAAGAATGGTGGGAATACCGCAATATTTTTATTAAAAATAAAAGGATTTCGCAGGGCAAAGCATTCCTGAAAAAACATGCGGTGATCCTAAATCAGGCGGAACAAAAATTTGGTGTGCCGAAGGAAATTATTGTAGCTATCCTGGGAGTTGAAACTCGCTACGGTCGTTACACCGGTGGGTATCATGTGATGGATGCGCTCACAACGTTGTCCTTTGACTACCCCCGCAGGCAGAAATTTTTCAGGCAACAGCTGGTTGAATTTTTACTACTAGCGCGTGAAGAGAATCAGGACCCCCGTGATTTGATGGGTTCCTATGCCGGGGCGATGGGATATGGGCAGTTTATGCCGAGTAGTTATCGTGCCTACGCCATCGATTTTGATGGTGATGAAAAGCGTGATATCTGGACTAATCCCGCAGATGCGGTGGGTAGTATTGCTAACTATCTGAGTCGTCATGGCTGGAAGGCTGGCCAACCGATCGTGACCCGGGCAAATACGACCGGCGATCGGTTTGAGGATATCGCTAATAAAAGCCTCAAGCCTAAATACACCATTAAAGAGTTGGCAGAGCTGGGTGTCACATCACCGAATCGATACCCGGATGGCACACTGACCTCACTGATTAAGCTGAAGAATAAACATGCGCTTGAATACTGGATCGGATTTCAGAACTTTTATGTGATCAGTCGATACAACCACAGTCGACTCTATTCCATGGCGGTGTTTCAGCTGTCACAGCTAGTGAAAGAGCCTTGAGCAATTTGTTTATGGCGAGTAGTAAATGGTTTGCGGTTACTGCGGTCGTAGTGGGTTTATACGGTTGCAGTCAGTATCAAAAAGATGGTGCCCCTGGCAAAACAGTACCACTGGAAGAGATCAAACCGATCACTGCTCAGTATGAACCTATATCGAGGGGTGGGAACCGAAGCCCATATACCGTGCTGGGAAAAACCTATCATCTATTGCCGAGCAATAAGGCCTATCGAGAAGAGGGCATCGCCTCATGGTATGGCACCAAATTTCATGGCAACAAAACCTCAAACGGTGAACTTTATGATATGCGAACACTATCAGCAGCCCATCGTAGCTTGCCGATTCCAACCTATCTGAAGGTAACCAACTTAAAAAATAATCGTTCAGTTGTGGTTCGGGTGAATGATCGCGGGCCGTTCCATAGTGAACGGATTATCGATCTCTCCTATGCGGCTGCACTGATGCTTGATTTTGCAGATCAGGGCACCGCTTCGGTTTTGCTTGAATCGATTGATTTTGACCCACCGGCTAAAGATTCGGAATCAGCCGCTAGCCCTGTGAATGATTACCTTCAGGTGGGGGCCTTTTCCAATCCAGAATCCGCCCAGGCGCTAAAGCAGCGCGTCGAGCAGTGGGTCGAGCAGCCGGTTGAAGTGAAGCCGGGGGGCGATAGCAATCGCTTGTTATATCGCGTCTATGTTGGGCCATTTACCGATACCGAGCTATTGGTGCAAACCAGAGAGAAGCTCTATATTCAGGGTGTTCAGCAATCCCACCGGGTTTCAGCTCCACACCTGTAACGGTCACCAGCTTGATTACATCGCTGATCTGATTGGTATACAATCACGCTGTTTGTATCGGTTTACCAACCCCTGTTTTTTATACTCACTATCCTGAGATTACATGATTAAATTACGCCTGTTAAAGCCACTATTAAACTCATTAGGGCTGGCTTTTTTGCTCTCTTTTTCAGTTACTGCGGTAAGCGGTTCACTGGTACCTGCGGCACCAAAATTAGCTGCCAGTGCATTCTATCTGGTGGATGCCTATAGCGGAAAAGTGATCGCTTCCAAAAACGCTGATCAGCGCCTGCCGCCCGCCAGTCTTACAAAGATGATGACGAGCTATATCGTTGCGGTTGAAATCGGCAAAGGTCGAGTTAGTCTGGATGATATGGTGCCCATCAGTGTTGCGGCCTGGAAAAAGGGTGGCTCGAAAATGTATATTCGGGAAGGTACTCAGGTAAAACTGAGCGACCTGCTCAAGGGTATTATTATTCAGTCCGGCAATGATGCAAGCATCGCTGTGGCCGAGTTTATTGGTGGCAGTGAAGATGGTTTTGCAGAGCTGATGAACTACCAGGCTCAGGAGCTTGGTATGCATGATACTCACTATATGAATGCGACTGGCTGGCCTGCCGAGGATCATTATTCAACCGCCAAGGACCTGGCCATTCTGGGTGCAGCAATAGCCAGGGATTTCCCCGATCACTATAAAGTGTATGCGGAAAAATATTTTACCTATAACAATATTCGTCAGCCGAATCGCAATAAATTGTTGTGGACTGATAGCACCGTAGATGGTCTGAAAACGGGCCATACAGAGGAAGCAGGATATTGCCTGGTAGCTTCTTCGGTACGAAAAAATATGCGATTGGTATCGGTTGTGATGGGCACCAAATCGGAAAAATCCCGCGCCCAGGAGAGTCAGAAGTTACTCAATTATGGTTTCCGGTTTTATAAAACCCATAAGCTTTATGACCAGGGAGAAGAGATTCATGAAGGCAGAGTATGGGGTGGTGTAGAAGATCAATTGAAACTGGGTTTAAGCGAAGATCTGTATGTAACCATCGTTCGGGGAGAGTATGAAAACCTCAAACCTTCGCTGGAATTAAATCATGTGATTCAAGCGCCTGTTGAAAAGGGGCAGTCGTTGGGTTTTGTTCGGGTAATGCTGGATGACAAGCTGGTATCGCAACAGCCTTTGGTTGCATTGGATGATGTCGAAGAAGGCGGGTTTATAAAACGTATAATGGATTCGTTAAAACGGTTTTTTTCTGAACTGTTTGCTTCTATTTTTTCAAAATAAGCAGGATCTGACAGAATGATAGACATCGATCAAGAAGCACCAAAAATTGAATTCCCCTGTCAGTATCCCATTAAAGTGATGGGCGAGGCAGCACCCGATTTTAAGATGTTTGTTTACGATACGATTAAAATTCACGCTAATGAAATTGAGCATCAACACGTCACCATCAGGGAAAGCCGCACCGGTAAATTTCATGCGGTTACCGTAACTATTGAAGCAACCGGTACCGACCAGCTGTCGGCAATCTTTGAAAGCCTGAAGGCAAGTGGGCGGGTGAAAATGGTGCTGTGATTTGGGTGCTACACTGTACTCAATGATCACTATTCGTAACCTTGGCTTACAGGACTATGCCCAGACGCTAGAGAAGATGCGTGCATTTACTGCAGCGCGAACAGATCAAACAGAAGATGAAATATGGGTTTTGCAGCATAATCCTGTGTTCACTCAGGGGCAGGCTGGTAAGCCTGAGCATCTGTTAAATCCAGACAATATTCCGGTTGTGCAATCCGACCGGGGAGGTCAGGTAACCTATCACGGCCCCGGCCAGCTCATCATCTATCTACTGATTGATATTAAGCGATTAAAGCTCGGCGTACGGCAGTTAGTTGATCTGATTGAGCAGAGTATCATCGGTCTTCTTACAGATTATGGAATTGATTCCCGAGCCAGAAAAGATGCGCCGGGTGTCTATGTGAATGATTCAAAAATTGCGGCGTTGGGATTACGGATTCGCAAAGGCTGTAGTTACCATGGCCTTAGTTTGAATATCGATATGGACCTTAAACCCTTTGGGAAAATTAATCCCTGCGGAATGGAAGGCCTGGAAGTTACCCAGATGAGTGCATTTGGAATCAACGGGGATATATCAGAGATTGAACAGCAGTTGCTTAAAAAATTGACCGAGTGCTTATATAACGATGCCGAAGCCTAATTTAAATACTGGAACAGAGTATTGATGGACAAACCCCAGGATGATTCCCAACAAAAACCCGAAGCTGCAGCGCCACTCACTGTTGCAAAAACTTCGGCTAAAAAACCTCGACAAAAAATCAAACCGGGGGAGAAATTGCGCGGCGCCGAAAAGGTTGCACGAATCCCCATAAAAGTAATCCCTACCGAAAAAATTCCACGCAAGCCGGACTGGATTCGGGTGCGTATTCCTGCTTCAAATGAAGTGAATCAGCTACGTAAATTATTGCGTAAACACAAACTGAGTTCGGTTTGTGAAGAGGCTTCTTGTCCAAATCTGGGGGAGTGTTTCCAGAACGGCACAGCGACTTTTATGATCATGGGTGAAGTCTGCACCCGACGCTGTCCTTTTTGTGATGTGGCCCATGGCCGGCCCAATCCTTTGGACTCAAATGAGCCAACCGAGCTGGCACAGGCAGTTGCTGAAATGAAGCTCAAGTACGTGGTGATCACCTCGGTGGATCGGGATGATCTGCGGGATGGTGGCGCGGCTCATTTTGCTGATTGTATTCGGGAGATCCGTCAACGATCATCCTCTATCACCATCGAAGTTCTAGTACCGGATTTTCGCGGTCGAATGGATAAGGCAATGGCTGCGATGGCGCTACACCCCGCTGATATTTTTAATCACAATATGGAAACCGCGCCACGGTTGTATAAACAGGCTCGGCCCGGGGCGGATTATCAATGGTCATTGGATCTACTCAAACGGCACAAACAGGATTTTCCCTCCATTCCCACTAAATCGGGGCTGATGCTAGGCCTTGGGGAAACTGATGAAGAGATCATTGAGGTGATGAAAGATCTTCGTGCTCATGATGTCGATATGATTACCCTCGGGCAGTATCTGCAACCCAGTCGCAATCACCTTCCGGTTGAACGCTTTGTAACACCGGAAGCCTTTGATCGACTAGGCGAAATAGCCAAGGAATTAGGCTTTTCCAGTGTTGCCAGTGGCCCATTGGTAAGGTCGTCATATCATGCGGATCAGCAGGCTAAAGCAGCCGTAGCTGAAGAATCTTAGCGCTACTTTTATTTCCCGATTATTTCCTATTTTTTTTGTTGTCACGGATCCATCGCTGCAAGTTGTTCGTAGCGATGGTAACGCTCGGTAATTTCCTGCTGGGCCAATTCAAGTAACTCCTCCGCATGCTCCGGATGGCTGCGCATCAGCATATTAAAACGCCCTTCAGTTTTTACATATTCCCGATAGGGGATCGAGGGTGGTTTTGAGTCCAGCGATAGTGGATTTAGTCCCTTCGCTACCCGTCTGGGGTCGTATCGGAATAGAGGCCAATGACCACTTTTAACCGCAAGATCCTGTTGCCGGTGATTAAATTTCAGATCAACCCCGTGGCTGATGCAGGGTGCATAGGCGATGATCAGTGAAGTGCCGGGGAAAGATTCTGCCTCAAGAAATGTATGCAGGGTGTGTACATCTTTTCCGGCGTAGGCAACGTGGGCGACGTAAACAGTTTCGTAGCTCATTGCGATACGGCCCAGATCTTTTTTGGCGGTGGATTTTCCCGCCGCTGAAAATTTCGCTGAAGCAGCGCGGGGTGTCGCTTTGGAGGTTTGCCCTCCAGTATTGGAGTACACCTCGGTATCCAGCACCAGAATATTTACATTCTTTCCGGACGCCAATACGTGATCGAGACCACCGAAACCAATATCGTAGGCCCAGCCATCACCACCGATTATCCAGACCGAGCGTTTGCCCATATAGTCAATAATTGAAGAAAGTGACTGGGCATCTGGGCCTGTGATTTTATCCAGCTGTTGTTTTAGCTGATCTATCCTTTCGCGCTGTTCATATATGCCTGTCTCGTCGGATTCATCTGCATTTAATAGTTCTTCGACAAGTTGCGAGTCTAACTGGGAAGAAGGTCTGCTGACCTGTTCGGAGGCATATTCCCGCAGCTTATCGACCGCCAGCCGCATCCCTAGCCCAAACTCTGCATTGTCTTCAAACAGGGAATTATTCCAGGCCGGGCCACGCCCTTCGCTATTTTTGCTCCAGGGGGTGGTCGGTAGATTGCCACCATAGATAGATGAGCAGCCGGTAGCATTGGCGACCAGCATACGATCACCAAAAAGCTGGCTGGCGAGTTTGATATAGGGCGTTTCACCGCAGCCAGAGCAGGCACCGGAAAACTCGAACAGAGGTCTGGCCAGCATTGAGCCCTTCATGGTATTCAGCTTCAGATCACGACGATCGTAATCGGGAAGTTTTTCAAAAAATGCCCAGTTTTCCCGCTCCTGTTCACGCGCCGCTGGCTGTGGAATCATATTAATGGCTTTGTGTTCAGGATTGGTTTTATCACGGATAGGGCAGATATCTACACAAAGAGTACAGCCGGTGCAATCCTCCGGCGCAACCTGATAGCTAATGTGAAGCCCTTCCGGGTAATCTTTTCCCTTTATCTGGACGTGCTGGAATGTTTCGGGGGCGTGGAGGGCTTGTTCCACAGGAAAGGCTTTGCTGCGTATCGCGCTGTGGGGGCATACAAATACACATTTCCCGCAGTGTGTACAAAGATCATAATCGAGCGCTGGAATGGTTTCGGCAAGGTTGCGTTTCTCCCATGCTGAAGTCCCGGTGGGGTAACTACCATCATCGGGCAGTAGGCTAACGGGTATCAGATCGCCGTGACCAGCGATGATCTCACCGGTAACGGTTTTGACAAATTCAGGTGCTTCCGGAGCTACTGCTGGTTTTCTTGTAAGGGTGCTGGAAACCTCATCAGGTATCGTTACCCTGGACAGTGCTTTTAAACTGTCATCAATAGCGAGACAGTTTTGCTGAACCACCGCATCACCTTTTTTACCGTAGGTGGTTTTTACCGCATTTTTTATTGCATCCAGTGCCTGCTGCTTCGGCATCAAATTGGATAGCGCGAAAAAGCAGCTTTGCATGATGGTATTGATGCGGCTGCCCATGCCATGTTCGCGTGCCAGCCTGTCCGCATCAATACAGTAAAATTGAATACCCTTGTCGATGATGGTTTGCTGCATTCTGGCGGGTAAAATGTCCCAGACCCGCTCTGCCGGTGTCGCACAATTCAGCAGAAACAGCGCATTTTCCGCGGCCATATCGAGCATGTCGTATCGTTCCAGGAAAATAGCCTGATGGCAGGCGATAAAGTCCGCATCACCTTCGGCAATCAGATAACTGGATTGAATCGGCTGTTCAGAGAAGCGCAGGTGTGAAATGGTGACGGCGCCGGTCTTTTTAGAGTCATAAACAAAATAGCCCTGGACCTCCAGATCGGTTGAATTCCCTACAATTTTTATCGAGTTTTTATTTGCGCTGACGGTGCCATCGGAACCCAATCCATAAAACACGCAGGAGTGGGCTTTTTGGCTGGCATCGGTACGGAAACCCCGATCCCAGTCCAGGCTGTGATGGGTCAGGTCATCGGTAATACCGATGGTGAAGTGGTTTTTAGGATGGGGTTTGGCCAGTTCATCAAAAATTGCTTTAACCATACCCGGAGTGAATTCCTTGGATGAGAGCCCAAACCGGCCGCCAATGATCTTTGGAAGAGTGGGGAACGGGCAGTTTTCATCGCCTATCTGTTCCGCCAGTGCGGTGACCACATCTTTATACAGCGGCTCTCCGCAGGCACCCGGCTCCTTGGTACGATCCAGAGCTGCGATGGCGGATACCGTTTCAGGTAAAGCCTGAACCAGTCGGGCAGGATCAAAAGGTCGGAATAACCTGACCTTGAGCACTCCGTATCGATTGCCCGCAGCGTTCAGATGTTTAACGGTTTCATCAACCGTTTCGGCACCGGACCCCATCAATACGATGACCTGCTGTGCATTCTCTGGGCCTGTATATTCGAACAGCTGGTACTGGCGGCCGGTCAGTTCCGCAAACCGATCCATCTTTTGCTGAACGATATCGGGAAAGGCATCGTAATAGGGGTTGACGGTTTCCCGCGCCTGAAAGAAAACATCGGGATTTTGTGAGGTTCCCCTCATCACTGGGTGGTTGGGGTTCAGGGCTCTGTTGCGAAATTCTGTAATATCCTCTGGATTGAGCATGCTCAGGATTAGCTCATCCCCGATCATATTTACCTTGGTGATCTCATGCGAGGTACGAAAACCATCAAAAAAATGTACCACAGGAATATGTCCCTGCAAAGTTGCTGCCTGGGCAATCAGTGCAAAATCTAGCGCTTCCTGAACTGAATTAGATGCCAGTAAAGAGAACCCGGTTGTCCGGGTAGCCATCACATCACTATGGTCTCCAAATATCGACAATGCTTGTGCCGCCAACGACCGTGCGGCCACATGGAAGACAGTTGGAGTGAGTTCCCCTGCAATTTTATACATATTGGGGATCATCAATAGCAATCCCTGGGAGGCGGTAAAGGTAGTGGTTAGCGCTCCACTCTGCAACGCGCCATGCATAGCTCCAGCGGCACCACCTTCACTTTGCATTTCGACAACCAGAGGCACGGACCCCCAGATATTTCGTTCCCCCTCCGCGGACCAGTAGTCAGCGCGTTCACCCATCGGTGAGGCCGGGGTGATCGGATATATAGCGATCACCTCGTTGGTCTTATGCGCAATGTAGGCGGTTGCCTCATTCGCATCGAGGGTTTTTTTACTGGAAGAATACATCTGAACCTCGGCTCAGGTTGGTGGTGGGTTTGTAGATGAATTTGTAAATATCAGTGAACGTTTAAGGCGCTACTACAGCTACCATTAAAAACTGGAATGGTAATAGTACCCTTTGTTTCTGATCAATGGATGATGAGATCAGTGAGATTTACTGAGGCCTTAGCACAAGAGCCATTTTGCTCCCATGCAGCGTTAAAAATGTGCTCAATCGGTCATTTACACATGTAAACTCCCTCTCTGCGCGCATTTTTGCCTTGCCTGAAAGCAAAATCATCTCTCGTGCAAAGGCCTCATACTATCTGGGAAGGTTCGATCCGACTCTGGTGTAGGCGGGGTGAAAACGGGAATTTTGAAGGGAAGGGGGGGGTGAAAGCCACCGGTTTGCACCGGTGGTCAGGTGAGGTTTGCTAGCAGGTGCTAAGAAAAAACTACTGGCTATTTTCTCGGGCAATGGCTCGATAGCCGATATCGGTTCGGTAATACAGATCCTTCCAGTCAATTTTTCGGGTTGCCTGGTAGGCCTTCTGCTGCGCCTCGGCAACACTGTTTCCTAAAGCGGTTGCACAGAGTACCCGCCCGCCATTGGTTACCACTGCACCCTCTTTCTCGGTGGTGCCGGCATGAAATACTTTTACATCTTCGTCATTCTCATCCTGTTCGGGCAAGCCACTGATCGGTAATCCGGTAGCGTATTGCTCAGGATAACCCCCGGATGCCAATACAACACCTAGCGCACAACGGCTGTCCCAGATGGCATCAATCTCATTTAGCTTTTGGTCAATCGCATGACTGCATAGCTCAAAAAGATCTGATTTTAGTCGTAACATGATTGGCTGTGTTTCCGGATCACCAAATCGGCAGTTGTATTCCAGTACTTTGGGTACACCATCTGTATTGATCATCAGTCCGGCATAAAGAAAACCGGTGTAGCGGTTGCCCTCTGCGGCCATACCTTTGACTGTTGGGATGATTACTTCATTCATCGCACGCTGGTGAATCTCATCGGTAACTACTGGCGCGGGTGAGTATGCACCCATGCCACCAGTGTTGGGGCCGAGGTCACCGTTATCCCGTGCTTTATGATCCTGTGAGGTGGCGAGGGGAACAATATTTTCACCATCCACCATTACGATAAAGCTGGCTTCTTCGCCTAGTAAAAACTCTTCAACTACAACCCGATGCCCTGCTTCACCGAACTGGTTGCCACTGAGCATGTCGGTAACACTATCAATAGCCTGCTGTTCGGTTTCAGCCAGGATGACACCTTTACCTGCGGCCAGGCCATCGGCTTTTACAACGATAGGAGCGCCTTTTTCCTTGATGTACGCAACCGCGGGTTCAACCTCAGTAAAGCTCTGGTACCAGGCGGTTGGGATATCGTGACGGGCGAGGAAATCTTTGGTAAACGTTTTTGATGCTTCAAGCTGTGCAGCGCCTTTTGAAGGGCCAAAACAGCGCAAACCTGCTTCAGTAAAACGATCAACGATTCCGGCAACAAGGGGGGCTTCGGGGCCAATCAGCGTCATCTCAACCTGGTTGGCTTTTGCAAAAGCGGTCAGGCCATCAAAATCCATTGAGTCGATCGCCAGGTTTTCGATACCAGGCTCCAGTGCAGTACCTGCATTACCGGGGGCAACATAGACTTTGGCCACCTTTTCTGATTTTGAAAGCTTCCACGCAAGTGCGTGTTCACGACCACCGTTTCCAACTACAAGTACATTGGCAGGCATGTTGATATTCCTCTAGTAGGTTGCGCCGCTATTAGATTGCGCTGTGTTGAATCAAATACTAGCGGCGGTGCTGCAGTTTAAATTTGGATGAAGCAGTGAGCGAGGCGTTTAGTGACGGAAATGACGCATGCCGGTGAATACCATCGCCATACCTGCTTCATTAGCTGCTTCGATTACTTCCTCATCACGTATTGATCCACCGGGTTGAATAACCGCGGCAATGCCGGCTTCAGCGGCGGCATCGATACCGTCACGGAAGGGGAAAAATGCATCCGACGACATCACAGACCCTTCTACAATCAGCCCCTCATCCTGCGCTTTGATACCAGCGATTCGAGCACTGTATATACGGCTCATCTGGCCTGCACCTACACCAATGGTCTGACCGTTTTTGGCATAAACAATCGCATTAGACTTCACATATTTAGCCACTTTCCATGCGAATAACAGATCAGTCAATTCCTGTTTGGTGGGTTTCCGATCGGTAACTGTGGTGAGTTGTTCCAGCGTTACTTCAGCAATATCGCGATCCTGTACCAGTAACCCACCATTTACACGTTTGTAGTCAAAATCCGCTGCCCGCTGAACCGGCCACTCGCCCGTCGCTAGCACCCGAATATTCTTTTTGGTTGCCAGTATCGGCAATGCGTCATCAAGAACTGTAGGAGCGATCAGCACTTCAACAAATTGACGATCAAGAATTGTTTGAGCCAATGATGCGGTCAGTGGTCCGTTAAGTGCAATGATGCCGCCAAATGAGGAGGTTGGGTCGGTTTTGAATGCCAGGTCATAGGCTTCGGGTAAGCTGGAAGAGACCGCGACACCACAGGGATTGGCATGTTTTACAATTACACAGGCTGGTCCATCGAAACTGCGGACACATTCAATTGCAGCATCTGAATCGGCTAGGTTATTGTAGGAAAGTTCTTTTCCCTGGATCTGGGTAGCGGTAGCAATTCCAGCTTCCTGGGGTTGGTGTTCCTGATAAAAAGCCGCTTTTTGATGTGGGTTCTCGCCGTAACGAAGATCCTGCACTTTCACAAATTGCTGATTAAAGGTGTCAGGGAATGCGCTTTGCTGATCTCTTGAACCAAGGTAGTTTGCGATTGCCCCATCGTATCGGGCAGTGTGTTCAAAGGCCCGACAGGCCAGTTCGAAACGTGTTGTGCCGCTGACGGTTGCTTTGTTCTGTTCAAGCTCCTGTAATACCCGATCATAGTCCTGATTGTTAACCACGATGGTGACATCTTTATGATTTTTAGCTGCGGAGCGGATCATGGTTGGACCGCCAATATCAATATTTTCAATTGCGTCGGGCAACAGGCAATCCGGGTTTGCGACGGTTTGTTCAAACGGGTAAAGGTTTACCACTACCATATCGATAAAATCAATATCATGTTTCTGTGCAACTTCGTTGTCGGTACCACGTCGACCTAAAATTGCGCCATGTATTTTAGGGTGAAGTGTCTTAACACGCCCCGCCATGATTTCCGGAAAGCCTGTGTAATCAGAAACTTCCTGGGCTGGTACTCCATTTTCGTTAAGCAGTTTGTGGGTGCCGCCTGTCGATAAAATATGAACCCCAAGCTTATGCAGTCCCTGTGCAAAAGGAATCAGATTAGTTTTATCGGAAACGCTGATCAAAGCACGTTTTATAGGCGCTGAATTTTCAATTTCGCTCATTGGTTAGGTATCTGTAGATTTGGTGAAAGGGGTTGTTACAGTAATACGGATTGCTTAAACGATGCGGTCAGGCAGTGCTAGTTTCCAGAGATGAAAATGGCAGAGGCGGGTATAGCAAGCAGTTTGCTATACCCGGGACTTCAACTTGCAGAACGTTTACAGCATACCGTAGGTTTTTAGTTTTTTACGTAATGTACCGCGGTTTAAACCAAGCACTTCAGATGCTTTGGTTTGATTGCCGCGGGTGTGTTTCATGACCGCTTCCATAAGCGGCGCTTCTACTTCTGACATCACCAGCTGGTACACATCTGTTACAGCTTGTCCTTCAAGGTGTGAGAAGTAGTTTTTCATCGCAATTTCGACACTTTCACGCAACGAATGGGTAGTGTTTACAGGTTCGTTTTCCGGTGTAATGTCTTGCTCCAATACGATATCCAATTCACTCATGCTGCTGCTCCCTTTTTTGGCGGCTCGATTATTCTTAGAATATTAGTGATAAATTTATTTTGATCTTCAACTGATGTTAACGCATGAAAGTCTTGTACAAATGAGTGTGTATTGTCTTTCGATTGTTCAAAACTATTCATGCTGGCAAGAGCATGTTCAGCGTACCAGGCGATATGTTTTCTGGCTATCCTGACGCCAATGCGCTCACCGTAGTGGCTGTGAATTGCATGGATATGTTTCTGGATAATCTTCCCTTTTTCAGAAACGGATAATTGTTTTTTATATCCACCGGTTTTCAGGAAGTGTGAGATTTCACCCAACAGCCAAGGCTGCCCCTGAGCACCGCGCCCGACCAAAATGGCATCACAGCCTGTGTATTCTAACACCACTTTTGCCTGTTTGGCTGTAGTGATATCACCGTTTGCAAAAACCGGTATATTTATTCGTGATTTTACTTCAGCAATGGTGTCGTATTCAGCGAATCCAGTGAAACGGCTGACACCTGTTCGACCATGAATTGCAATTGCCTGGATACCACAATCTTCGGCAATGCTGGCGATAGAGAGCGCGTTTTTTTTCTCTTCAGTCCAGCCGGTTCTGGTTTTTAAGGTGACCGGGATATCGACCGCTTTGATGACGGCTTCCAGTATCTCTGCAATTAGTTTTTCATTCCGCATTAATGCGGACCCAGCTGCTTTTTTACAAACTTTTTTTGCCGGGCAACCCATGTTGATATCGATGATTTGAGCGCCGAGATCTGCATTCAGTTGGGCGGCCTGTGCCATCAGCTCCGGGTCATTACCCACAATTTGAACTGAGCGGGGCTCATGGTCATCGGGCAGGATCATCCGTTGTTGGGTTTTGCGGGTTCCCCACAGTTCAACTTTCGATGTGATCATCTCTGATGTCGCCAGGCCTGCCCCCATATCCATCACTAACTTTCGGAAAGGACGATCGGTGATCCCCACCATCGGTGCGAGAAGCACAGGAGATACCAGTTGATGGTTACCGATTTTAGGAAGTGGAATTGATGTTGGTGATGGTGTTTGCATGGAACCTGTAATGGAGCGTCTGACTAGCTGATCAATGGTTGGATGAAACACTGGCTGCCAGGGAATTATCGAACCACTTTGACATTAAAATTCGCAGCCTGTTCACCCGGGTGTTTTATTTCAAACGAGAGGTGGATAGGTGTTGCCATTGGCATCTTAGCTAGCCCGGTGACTTCTCCGCTCAGGTATTCATCGGGATTAAATACTCGGTTTGCGACGAGTCGCTGGTCGAGGTCGCTAAACTCCAGCTCGATCTCCGGGAAAGGCTGGGGGAACAGAGCGTTATTTGTCAGAATGAGTTCAACGGTAAGGGCTGCGGGAATGGTTTGGTGTGGGCGAATACTTAGGCCACTGGCGGCGATGCTGCTGATGTCCTGTTGTATCGGAAGTTCACAGTCGAACGTATCGCATAGTAATTGATATGCAGGTCGTAATCGCTCATGGATGGCGAGCTTCTCAAAATAGAAAAACCCGAGTTGCCCTGTCAGGCTAACTAGCGCGACCAGAGCCAATGTTGCCCACAGCAATCCATTTTTTTTAACTTTAGCTGTAGGTTCGATATCAAAGTCGGCAAGGCTAAATTCAGTCTCGGTCATTTGAATGTTGATGCCCGGGATATCGCCAATTTCATCGCCGGGCAGGTCTATATCTTCCTCGGCTTCGGTAACATCAGCCTCGGTTACATTTGCTTCCTCAGGCTTTGCGACACTATTTTTTTCTGACGATATCGTTGTTTCCGGATGCGCCATAAGTAATGACTTGGCCCAGGCCTCATCACTTTCATCATCGTCATCAGTGGAGCTCAAAAAATCGTCATCTGACAGGTCGTTGGTATGTTCGAGTGCCGTAGCCTGACTTATCGAAAGGGACTTAAAGGTTTCGCTTAGTTCAGCATCATCACTCAGTTCAACATCAGAAATTTCGGCGGCATGGATTCTTAGCAGGTCCGAAGGCTGGGGTTTGTCCCCAGTTTCTTCCTGCACGGGTTGTGGTGATTCTTCATTTTCAGTAGCGACGGCATTTTCATTCGGCGCCGGATTCTCAACAGAATCCTTCGAGGTTTTGGATTGATCGGCTTTTTGTTCTGAAGTTTGATGTTCGGTAGCGGAAAAAATATGGCTGCATGGGCCGCATTTTACCGTACCCAAAGCGGCTCTGATTTGTTCATCAGTAACGCGGAAGGTGGTGGTACATCGAGGGCACTGGGTATGAATCATGGTCGCTTTCAGATTGTTTTACACCAAACGCCCATTATCTAATAGTTTTGCAGAAATTGCATAAAAACTGTGAGACCAATGCTATTGAGCTATTTGCGCACTGCATTCAATAGAATCCACTCATCTTTTGATTCGATTGAGATCACCTCAAACCAGGTTTCGTATGCAGATTGAACCGCCTCCACTTGTTCCGCCAAAATACCGGATAGAGCGAGTAAACCCCTTGATGGTAGCAGGGTAGAAAATGTTTCTGCTAGCTCAATTAATGGAGTGGCGAGGATATTTGCAATCAAAACATCGCGCTGGACATGGGGAAATGTTTCAGGCAGATAGCATTGAATCTGTTTGGAGGAAAGGTTGTTCAGTCGGGCGTTTTGGGTCGTGGCTTCAATTGCCTGGCTGTCAATGTCGACCATGTGATTTTCTTTGCTACCAAGCAAGCAGGCGGCAATGCCAAGAATGCCAGACCCACAGCCGTAATCGATCAGCGTTTTTCCGTTCAGGTTTTGTCGAGTTAGCCATTCAAGGCATAGCGCTGTAGTAGGGTGGCTGCCGGTTCCAAATGCAAGGCCCGGATTAAACAGGACGTTGGTTGCTTCAGGTTCAGGAATATCGAAACCCTGAGGTACCACCCATAGCTGGTTGTTGAAGGCGACGGGTTTGATATGTTTCATCCACTCGGTCTGCCAGGTTTTATCTTCCATTAGCTGGATTTGATAATTGAGCGGACCGGATCCGGAGTATTGTGCGGTGAGTTGTTCGACCAATTGTTGCTGGTTGGTATCCCCATCAAATAGCGCCGTGATGCGGGTTAACTGCCAGAGGGGATTCGTTCCCAACGGCGGTTCATACAGAGGCTGGTTTGCACCGTCTTCAAAGGTAATTGAAACGGCTCCGAGGAGATCAAGAATGAGTTCAATAGTATTTGTTTGAGACTCGTTGCATTCGATTCGTAGCTGTAACCAGGTCATAAAGTCAGCCCTGAAAAGGTTGAAGCAGATAGGGTGCTGTTATTGGGAAACGAGTTCGGTTGAAGAGGCCTCGTGCTGAATAATCCGCGTAGTCGATTAAAAACCGGGCCACTGAAATGACTTGTTTCAGTGGCCCGATGGTATCGACCGTCAGGTTGCTGCGTTTAGGCCTTCGGCTCGGGTTTGGTTTCCTGCGGTGCAGAGGTTGGCTCAGAGCTCTTTAGTTCAAATGCGGCCTGTTCGCTTTTAGCTTCCGTTGCTTTTGGTTTTTTCGCACGGCCGGCACGTGGGTCATTGGAAGCTCGACGAGGCTTTTTCGGTGCTTCGGGCTTGCCGTTTGTTGCTGCTGGTTTTACGCCAGAGTTGATTTTTTCAATGCTGGATGCTTTCTTCTCGTCCGTGGCCGTTTTAGCAGGCTTCGGGGCCTGAGGTATGGCTTGAGCATTGCTCTCAGCTTCGCCCTTAGCAGGAGATGTTTTAGGTTCCTGTTTTTGAGGCTTGGCTGGTGGCGTATCGGCCTGTTGGGATGGCGCGTCAGCTACTGGTTGTTGAGCGCGATTTTCCTTTTTGGGTTCAGGTTGAATGGCTGTTTTGCTTTCTGTTTTTGCTTCAGCAGTAGCTTCAACTTTTGGGACAGGTTTTGGGGTTTCTTCGCGTTTTGCCCTTGGCTCAGCGTTAGGCTGTTGTGTTGCAGGTGTCGGGTTGCGCACGGCATCAACCTGTGCTGTATCAGCAGCAGGTTTGTTGGCAGTGGCTACCTGTTCCTGATTAGCAGGCTTTTCAGGTTTTTGTTCTGGTGTACGTGGTGCGCGATCGCCATCTTTTCGTTGGTTATGGCTATTGCGTGGTTTACGTTGGGCCGGACGTTTATTCGCTTGTTGGCGGTTGTCATCACCTTTTTTGGAACCCTGTTCATCGTTCGCTGTACGCTTATTGCGGTTATCCGGTTTTCTTTGGTTATCGGGATTGTTTGGTTTGTTGGATGGCTTTCTCTGTTGTTGCCGGTCCTGTTGCTGTCGGTCCTGCTTTTGCGGGCGCGATCTGTTTTGGTTCGATCCCTGTCCTTGCCCTTGCTTCTGCCGCTGGTTTTGACGATTCCCCGAACCCTGTTTGTTTCGGTTTTGTCCGGATGAGTCAGAGCGGTTACGTCGCTGATCTGATCCTTTGCTGCGAGTGTTGTTTGATTGTGTTTTCTCTTCTTTGGGTTCTGGTTTTGGCGCTGGTTTTTCGTCTGCACCACCGAATATCTTACCAAACACATTGCCAATACGACTTCCCAGGCCACTATTAGCAGCTGCAGTGCCGGCCGGTGCCGCAGCAGGTGCAGGCGCATCGGGCGCCTTCACTGTAGAGACAGCAGGTTCCTGGTGTGCAGGGCCGTCATCCTGGTTTATTGCTTGGGGTTTGGTGAATTTTACTTCATGGCTGAGTATGTTGCTCTCGCCTTCCTTAACTTTGAATACTTCATGCTCCGGTGCTTCCATGTGCGGATTCGGAATCACAACAATAGTTGAGTTGTATGTGGCTTCCAGTGCACTGATGCTTGCACGTTTTTCATTGAGCAGGAATGATGCGATAGGTAGTGGAACCACTGCACGAATGTGTGAGCCTGGCTCACGGGTTGTGGTTTCTTCAATAAGACGCATGACGGACAGTGCAAGGGATTTGTCCGCACGAATAGTCCCCTGGCCATTACAGCGTGGGCATACAATTGCACTGGTCTCACCCAGTGACGGACGCAGTCGTTGCCGCGACATTTCAAGTAGTCCAAAACGAGAGATGCGACCGGTTTGTACCCGTGCACGATCATCCTTCAGGGCATCGCGAATACGGTTTTCAACTTCCCGCTGGTTGCGGGTGGGGCCCATATCAATAAAGTCGATTACAATCAGTCCGCCAACATCACGCAATCGCAGTTGTCTGGCAATTTCGTCCGCAGCTTCCAGGTTGGTATTGAGCGCGGTATCTTCGATATTGGCGCCGCGGGTTGATCGTGAGGAGTTAATATCGATAGAGATCAGTGCTTCGGTTTGATCGATGACGATTGAGCCACCTGAGGGCAGCTTAACTTCATGCTGATATGCGGTTTCGATCTGGCTTTCGATCTGAAAACGGTTAAACAGAGGGATCGGATCGTTATACAGTTTGATGCGATCTTCAAAGGTTGGCATCACCTGTTTGATAAAATTGATCGCCTCATCGTAGGCGCTTTGGGTATCAATCAGGACTTCATCGATATCCTGTCGTAGATAATCCCGAATGGTACGGATAATGACATTACTTTCCTGATAGATCAGGAAAGGGGACGGCTTATCCGCAGCGTTTGTGATCGCTTCCCATAGTTGTATCAGGTATTGGAGATCCCATTGCAGCTCTTCCTGGCTACGACCAATACCTGCGGTACGTACAATAATACCCATGCCTTCCGGGATATTGAGGCTGGCAAGTATGTCACGCAGCTCTGTGCGTTCATCCCCTTCGATTCTTCGGGATATGCCACCAGCTCGCGGGTTGTTGGGCATCAATACCAGGTAACGTCCTGCCAGGCTGATAAAACTGGTAAGGGCAGCACCTTTGTTGCCACGCTCTTCCTTGTCGACCTGAACAATCAGTTCCTGTCCTTCAGAAAGTACATCCTGGATGTTGAAACGGCCCTTGATGTCAGAGGGGGGTTTCTTGAAGTATTCGCGGGAGATCTCCTTGAGGGGAAGGAAACCATGACGATTGGACCCGTAGTCTACAAAAGCAGCTTCCAGACTGGGCTCGATTCGTGTGATACGGCCTTTGTAGATATTGGCCTTTTTTTGTTCTCTGGCTCGATTTTCGATATCGAGATCGTATAAACGTTGTCCATCAACAAGGGCAACTCGCAGCTCTTCAGTGTGAGCCGCATTAATAAGCATTTTTTTCATGTTGTACCGCTACCAATAATTAGGTGAGGGCACTATCAATGTAGGGAGCTAATCGGCTATAGCCAGCAGCTTGTGGATCAGTGATATCAATTGCAGATACAAGAAGATTGTGGGTGAGACGAGAGTATTTCACTCGTTGGTTGCTAAACCTTTCGCCCAGCTACTTCTCTTTCCTGTAAATAAAACAACGACTCGATATTGATGAAATTGGGTGCGTATAAAATCAGTACAATGGTATTAAAAATTCCACGGGCACTGTGCGCAAGCGTTATACCATTGGCTGTGCAGCGGTATAACGAGCAACTGAACGGTTGGCGAGTGCACTGTGTGCTATGGCCAATACAGCCGTCCGGCTGAAATCTCAAAAACGAGTGGCTAAGTGATCGTCACAAAGCTATTCAAAATATTGCACGATTATGTTGGTGCAGATATAAAGCTATTGGTTAGCTCGGCTACATCGTGTGCCGAGTAAGTAATCTGTTCTGCGGCCATTAATTGGCCGGAGTATAAATCCTGTTTTGTTGCTTCACGTTCTGATATCGATCAGGTGTGAATATAAAAATTGCCGGGAGTCTACTCTTCTTCGTAAAGAAGCACCGGTTCATAAGCTGACCGGTGAAATCACCATTTTGTGAAGTGATATCGAAGTGGTTTTTCTATACTTGACCTAACTTCAAACGTATCGCTTGCAAGTTACGGCTGACCCAGCTAACTAAGAATATAACACCTTTTATTAAGTCCTTCAAATTAAAAGCATTTATGTTTGATATAGCGTTCTCGGTTAGTAAGCAAGCGAAGGGCTAAACAATGACGGGTTGTTTTGTATTTTGTGTAGAATGGCGTTTCGTCGGCGGGGTAAAATCAACCCTGTTGTTTTGTTGTGAAAATCTGTAGGGAGTGTTGAATGGCTGAATCCTCTGAGCCTGTCCGGTTTCAGGTGGCGATGGTAGATATTCCTGATGAGCTGGCGGGGCAGCGGCTTGATAATTTTTTAATCTCTTATTGGGATGATATTCCAAGAACACGGGTATATCGCGCGATACGTAAAGGTGAAGTGCGGGTAAATAGCGGCCGAAAAAATGCGCAATATCGGCTTAAAAAGGGTGATCGCGTGCGGGTTCCCCCTATAGGCACCGGCTCCCTCGATAAGAAATCCCACGCCGGTGCGTTGCCCGGCTGGGTAAGTACCCAGCTTAAGCGCGGCGTGCTTTACGAAGATGACAACCTTTTGGTGGTCAATAAACCCTCCGGTCTGGCGGTTCATGGCGGCAGCGGTGTTAGTTTTGGATTGATCGAGGCGTTACGAAAACTACGCCCGGATCAGTCGGGACTTGAGCTGGTGCATCGCCTTGATCGAGATACCTCTGGCTGTATTCTGGTTGCGAAAAACCGGAAAAGCCTTCGTTCTCTACAGAATCAGCTTCGCGCACGCTCGATGACCAAGGTATACCAATTGTTGGTGGTGGGTCGTTGGCCTACCAGAAAGCGCAGGGTAGAGGTCGCACTGCAAAAAAATGTCCAGAAGTCAGGTGAGCGTATTGTAGTAGTGTCGGCGGACGGTAAGCCAAGCCGTACCGATTTTCAGGTGATGCAGCGTTTCACTCAGGCAACATTGCTTGAGGCAACCCTGATTACCGGGCGAACCCATCAGATCAGGGTTCATGCCCAGTATTCCGGTTTCCCGATCGTGGGCGATGAAAAATATGGCGACGATGAGGCAAACCGTGTTTTTTCGGGGTTGGGACTCAAGCGGCTTTTTTTGCATGCGGGCAAGCTGGAGTTTCAGGACCCTCAAACAGGGCGTACCATTTTGGTTGAAGCGCCCCTTGAGAAGAAACTTGTAGATGGGTTGAAGTCGCTCCCTGACGATACATAACAGGCTGGGCATACTGAATAGTCTATTATTTAGCGGAAACCGGCAGAATTCGATTTTTTATGAGTTAATTTGAGATAAATAGCATGAGTGATGATCAATGGCGCGAAGGTACCCCCGTGGGGAAAAGTACTGGTAGTGCGAAGAGTGCAAGCAGAGATAGTAAAGAGTGGAAGCTGATCGAAAAAACCATGGGCTCGATGCTAAAGGAGCAGCGACGCTCTCGACGCTGGGGGATCTTTTTTAAGTTGCTGGGTTTTGGTTATCTACTTTTTATAGTGGTGATGTTTTCCGGAAAAAATGAGGTATTTGACGAATCGATGCCCAGCAAGGGCGCTCACACCGCATTTGTGGATGTGATCGGTGTGATTGCCTCCAATCAGGATGCCAATGCCGACAGTATTGTTGCGGGGCTGCGCAAGGCGTTTGAGAACAAAGATAGCGTTGCTGTTATGTTGCGTATTAATAGCCCCGGAGGTTCGCCGGTTCAATCCGGGTATGTGTACGATGAAATGACGCGTTTAAGAGCCAAATACCCGGGCAAGAAGCTCTACTCTGTGATCAGTGATCTAGGTGCGTCTGGCGCCTACTATATTGCCGCAGCTTCCGACGAGATATGGGCTGATAAAGCAAGTCTGGTCGGCTCGATTGGCGTGACCGCAGCGGGCTTTGGTTTTACAGAGACCATTAATAAGCTCGGCATTGAGCGTCGAAAATTCACATCCGGTGAACACAAAGCATTTCTGGATCCATTCTCTCCGGTAGTCGAGGAGGAGAAAGTGTTTTGGGAGGGGGTGTTGAAAGTAACCCACAATCAATTTATCGGAAAAGTAAAAGAGGGTCGGGGCGACCGCCTTAAATTAACTCCAGGCAATAAACTGTTCAGCGGGCTGATCTGGACCGGTGAGCAATCACTGGAGCTTGGTCTGATTGATGGGCTCGGCAGCCCGGGCTACGTTGCCCGTGACGTGATCGGTGAAAAGAAGATGGTTGACTACACGGTCAGACCGAGTCCTTTCAAGCGATTTACTGATCGGCTGGGGGTGAGTATCGGTAATGCGCTGGCACAAAGCCTCGGGTTGAATCAATACAGATCATTGCAGTGATACCTAACATCGTGAATCTGTGCCCTGAAACTGTTGCATAAATACACTAAATATTTTTGACAGCTCAGGATGATCTCCCTATGATGGCGCGGCTATGCAATCCGAGCGTCTTCCACATACGGTTCATCCCGCAAAACTGGCGCAGCGACGTATCGTTGTTGGCGGAAATATTCCGCTTGATAAGCTAGAACGCCTGTGTGAACAGCTTACTAGATCAGACGGTCTGGTGGAGCTGGAACTAGAGTTTGGTACGGATGATCAGGGCTTTACAACCATTATCGGTTCTGCCTCAACCAAGGTAGGGCTGATCTGCCAGCGTTGTATGGGCGAGATGATATTTGATTTGCGTGCGGTAATTGCTCTCGCGTTGGTTGCGGATGATGATGCAGCTAGCCAGCTACCGGACAGATACGATCCGATATTGGTGGAGAAACCGGGGATAGTGGCATTACGATCCCTGGTTGAGGACGATTTGATCCTCGCTGTGCCTATCGTGGCATATCATGATTCTGCATGTGGTTATGTAGATGATAAAAAACAGGTAGAAGATTCTGAAGGTGAGTCTTCGGTAGATAATCCTTTTAGTGTATTAGAGGTCCTGAAACACTAAATTTTGTTCAAAAATTAAGGTATACAAGTCATGGCTGTACAAAAAAGTAAAGTGACCCGTTCACGACGTGGAATGCGACGCTCTCATGATGCGCTGTCTGGTCCAACACTTTCAATTGATCCAACTACCGGTGAAACCCATCGTCGTCATCATGTGACTGCAGATGGTTTTTACAAAGGTAAAAAAGTACTAGAGATCAGCTCCGAAGATTAAACGTTGGACTCCGTCACTCATCTGGCGGTAGATGTTATGGGCGGGGACTTTGGCCCTGCCGTAACAATCCCCGCTTCTCTTGCTGTACTTGAGCAGTCTCCCGGCCTGTCTCTAACCCTGGTGGGTGACCAGTCTCAGATTGAGGCCCAGATCGACACCTCGATGGCCCAGTCCGGTACCCATCACCCAGAACGAATTGCCATTGTTCATACTCCCGACGTTATTGAGATGGATGACAAACCATCCGTGGCGCTTCGCAAAAAGAAAAATTCTTCCACCTATCGCGCCATTGAGCTAGTAAGCCAGGGTCGTGTAGATGCCTGTGTCAGTGGTGGAAATACCGGTGCCTTGATGGCGATTGGCTGCCACCTGTTAAAAACCTATCCCGGTATAGATCGGCCAGCGATTGTCAGCGCTTTTCCCACCCTTGAAGGGCGGTGTTTTGTGCTGGATCTGGGAGCAAATGCGGCGGCTCAGCCCCGCTACCTGTCCCAGTTTGCGGTTATGGCCAATGCCATGACAAATCTTGTCTACGGCGTATCTTCACCACGTATTGGCCTGCTGAATATGGGCAAAGAGGCGGGAAAAGGTAATGAGCTGGTGCAGGCTGCTGATCTACTGATTCGTGAGATTGATGACCTTAACTATGTTGGGTTTATCGAAGCCAACGATATCTTTGAAGGGAAAGTCGATATTGCGGTTTGTGATGGTTTTGTTGGCAACGTGATGCTAAAAACCATGGAGAGTGTTGCGGCAATGGTAGATCAGAGAGTTGAGCAACAGTTGCAGAAGGAGCAACTTTCTGCGCGGGATTCAGATAAAATATCGCCGTTATTGGCGAGGGTTCGACATCAGATCGATCCGGGCCGGTTTAACGGCGCAAGTTTTTTGGGCTTACAGGGTACGGTGATAAAGAGCCATGGTGCAGCGGATCAGTCTGCATTTGAGCGCGCTCTTCATACCGCTAGCGCCCATGCGAGATTTGATTTGCCAACACGTATCCATGAGCGGATTGAGCAATTGAACGGTTCCTGTATATAACCAGTTTCTAACAATAAAAGAGTCTCTACGACACAGTCGACGAGGCCAGCATCGAACGACCACGAGGTTTGAAATGAGTAACAATATTGCGTTTGTTTTTCCCGGTCAGGGTTCTCAGCATGAAGGTATGCTTGCGGATCTGGCAGCCGATAGCTCTATTATTCAGCAATGTTTTTCCGAGGCGTCTGAGGTGCTTGGGTATGATCTTTGGGGTCTCTGTCAGAATGATCCTGATTCTAAACTTGCGAAAACTGAAGTTACCCAGCCTGCTTTATTGACTGCAAGCGTTTCTCTTTGGCGGCTTTGGCAGGATCGTAGCGATGTCAGGCCGGCGGTGATGGCAGGTCATAGCCTGGGAGAGTATTCTGCGATGGTCTGCTCGGGTGCAATTGGATTTACCGATGCGGTAAAACTTGTCCAGTCCCGTGGTCAATATATGCAGGCAGCGGTTCCGGCAGGCGAAGGCGCAATGGCGGTTATTATCGGGCTTGAGGATGATGCAGTGGTTGCCGTGTGTGACGAGGCAGCTCAGGGCCAGGTGGTTTCAGCTGTGAATTATAACTCCCCAGGGCAGATTGCTATCGCTGGTAATGCGGAAGCAATCGAACGGGCAATGGTCATCGCAAAGGATAAGGGCGCAAAACGCGTAATGCCTTTGGCGGTCAGCGTACCTTCACATTGTGCCCTGATGAAGCCAGCGGCGGAAAAACTGTCGGCAGATCTGGCAACGATTGAAATTAAACAGCCTGAAATCGAGGTGGTGCAAAACGTTACCGCTGATTTTTGTGCCGCGCCAGAGCAGCTTCGTGAAAACCTGGTCGCCCAGCTATACAATCCGGTGCGTTGGTCCGAATCAGTGCAGAGAATGGCAGCTAAAAATATAGATACACTGGTAGAAGCAGGCCCAGGTAAGGTGTTATGCGGGCTTGCCAAACGGATTGATCGTTCAATTTCGGCATATCCCGTTTCAGAGGCTGCTGGTTTTGCTGCGGCACTGGAAACTATTGGTGGCAGTTAGCCGTAAAGTTGGCTGGTTATGAATTTTTCTGGAGTTTGACAATGAATTTAGAAGGAAAAGTAGCATTAGTTACCGGGGCTAGCCGGGGCATTGGGCGAGCCATTGCAGCTGCGCTTGGTGCCCAGTCAGCCTGTGTGATTGGTACCGCGACAACCGACAAGGGCGCTGAGACGATTACTCAGCGGTTTAACGATGAAGGTATTAAGGGTCAGGGATTTAAGCTCAACGTAACCGATGCCGATGAAATTGCAGCGGTGATAAAGCAGATTCAGGAACAATACGGTGCGCCTGAAATCCTGGTAAATAATGCCGGAATTACCAAAGACAATCTGCTGATGCGAATGAAACCGGACGAATGGCAGGATGTGATCAGCACCAACCTTGGTTCCATGTATAGTGTCTCCAAGGCATGTATACGAGGTATGAGTAAAGCCAGATGGGGGCGGATCGTGAATGTCAGCTCTGTAGTGGGGTCAATGGGTAACGCCGGGCAAACCAACTATGCAGCATCGAAAGCGGGTGTTGAAGGCTTCACCAGGGCTCTGGCCAGAGAGATTGGCAGCCGAGGAGTTACGGTGAACTCCGTCGCTCCCGGTTTTATTGATACCGATATGACCAAAGCGCTTGAGGAGTCCCAACGGGATTCACTGGCCTCGCAAATACCTTTGAATCGTCTTGGTTCTGCTGAAGAAGTTGCGGCCGTGGTCGCCTTTCTTTGTTCTGATCTTGCGGGATACGTTACTGGCGAGACCTTGCACGTGAATGGCGGGCTTTATATGGCCTAAAATAGCGGTGATTGTCCTGGTGTGAACGACGAAAAACAGAACTATCTGTTGATTCTGCACAACAAAAGCACCGAAACAGATTACATCGTTTTTAAAAAAAGTTAGAATTAGCCCATCCAACGGCTGAATTGATTAAAATTTGATCGGATTGTTGGTTTTTTAGACGAAATCGGCAGTTCCTCGATATTTGTACTATCCGAGACCCTTGCTCTCATGCAAAGGTTTCTATTCATAAATAGATAAGACCACCTAGGTTAGGAGTGTTTGAACAACCATGAGCACAATAGAAGAACGTGTAAAGAAAATTGTTTGTGAGCAACTGGGCGTTAAAGAGGAAGAGGTTGTAGGTACAGCATCTTTCGTTGAAGACCTTGGCGCTGACTCGCTAGACACCGTTGAACTGGTGATGGCTCTTGAAGATGAGTTCGAGACCGAAATTCCTGATGATGATGCAGAAAAAATCACATCTGTTCAGGAAGCGATTGATTACGTCGAAGCAAACGGCTAAATCAAACTCGCAAGAATTTGATGGTTGAAGTAGTATCGTAAAGCCGTTCTTGCATCTGTAAGGCGGCTTTTCTTTTGGCTGGAATAAGGAGTTCGGAAGTGTCCAAACGTCGCATAGTAGTTACTGGTATGGGTATGGTTAGTCCCCTGGGTAACACTGTTGATGAGACCTGGGAAAACATTCTTAAGGGTGAAAGTGGCGTAGCTACGATCGAAACCTTTGATGTGTCAGGGCTTGGTACGCAGTTTGCCGCCTCTGTGAAAAACCTTGATGTGTCTGAGTACTACTCAGCCAAAGATGCCAAAAGGCAGGATCTGTTCATTCAATATGGAATGGTCGCCGGTATTCAGGCGATAAAAGATGCAGGCCTGGAAATTACCGAAGAGCAGGCAGATCGAGTTGGTGTAGCCATCGGTTCCGGAATTGGCGGCTTGCCGAATATTGAGAAAAATCGTGATCTATATCGCGATAAGGGCGCCAAACGAATTTCACCATTCTTTATTCCAGGTTCTATCGTCAATATGATTGCCGGCAACCTCTCTATTTTGTACGGGTACCGTGGCCCCAACATCTCCATTGCAACTGCCTGTACTACCGGAACCCACAATATCGGCATGGCTGCCCGTATGATCGCCTATGGTGATGCGGATGTGATGATCGCCGGCGGGGCTGAAATGGCGACCTCTGAATTGGGTGTTGCTGGATTTGGTGCAGCACGAGCGCTATCAACCCGAAATGATGATCCACAGGCCGCAAGCCGACCCTGGGATCGTGATCGTGACGGTTTTGTACTGGGTGACGGCGCCGGTGCAATCGTGCTGGAAGAGTATGAGTTTGCCAAAGCAAGGGGTGCGAATATCCTTGCCGAGCTGACCGGTTTTGGCATGAGTGCTGACGCGTTCCATATGACATCACCACCGGAAAATGGCCGTGGTGCAGCGGCGGCGATGAAAGCTGCGATTGCAGATGCGGGTATAAACCCCGATCAGATGGATTATATTAATGCTCACGGGACCTCCACTCCCGCAGGTGATATTGCCGAATCCCAGGCAGCCGAGTCAGTGTTTGGTGACCACGCTAAAAAGCTGGTGATGAGCTCCACTAAATCCTCTATTGGTCATCTTCTTGGTGCAGCGGGAGCGGTTGAAGCCATCTTTTGTATTAAGGCGCTTATCGATCAGGTAGCACCCCCCACCATTAATCTGGAAAACCCTGATGAAGGCTGTCATCTGGATTATGTGGCTAACACAGCACGAAACTTGAAACTGGATACTGTTATTTCAAACTCCTTCGGTTTTGGCGGTACCAACGGTTCAGTGATCTTTAGCAAGTTACGTTAAGAAACCATTCTTGTTCCTGAATTCAGGATCATACAATCATGTCATCAAATGGCGATACTGTTCTGGTTAACGGGGTCGAGACCAGCTCGATCTCCGTTACTGACAGGGGGCTGGCCTATGGTGACGGTCTGTTCGAAACCCTCCGGGTCAGGGATGGACAGATACCTCTCTGGAATTATCACAAAAACCGATTGCAGTCGGGCTGTCAGCGGTTGGGCATCAAGCTCCAGCTTGATTTGTTAGAGGCTGAGCTAGAACAACTTCTTAGTCCTGCAGCTCACGCAGTCACACCGAACCAGTTGATCAAAGTGATCATTACCCGAGGTTCGGGTAAGCGTGGATATTCCCCTGAGGGGGTGGACAACCCAACACGCATCCTGTTCTGCTCTGACTACGCTATCCCTCATCCTGATTGTTATCACGCTGGCGCTGCTGTTCGTATTTGTGCAACTCGGCTTGGCACTAACCCTTTGTTAGCGGGTATTAAACACCTTAATCGGCTTGAACAGGTGATCGCGCGCTCGGAGTGGAGTAATGAATATGCTGAAGGGCTGATGCGTGACCTGCGGGGTCATGTTGTGGATGGAACCATGAGCAGCTTTTTTGTGGTCAAAGGCGGTCAATTACTCGCTGCCGATCTTTCACATTCAGGTGTAGCTGGGGTGATGCGCAATTTTATCCTGGAACATGCCGAGCGTCTTGGTTTTATCCCTCAAATCAGGTCGCTTGAGCTGGAGGAGTTGTTTGATGCGGAAGAGATGTTTATCTGCAACAGTGTGTTTGGTATCTGGCCAGTGCGACTGTTAGTTGATGACACCGGCGATCTACGCACACAAACACAATGGTCTTCCGGTTTTCCAGTGGCGAAAAAATTCCAGTCCCTCGTTGCATCAACACTGTTTCCCCAGTGAAAAATCTTTTCTGGAAACTGATTGTTTTGATCATGGTAGCGTTGCTATCAGCATCTGTTGTTCTTGCGTATTTATTTGATCGAGCCATCTCAGAGCCGATGAATGTGGGCGTGAAGGGCACCACGGTGGTCGTCAACAGGGGCAGTACTATCGGCTCCGTCGCACACAAATTAGCTCAGCAAGAGATCATCGAATATACCCAGCCACTTGTCTGGTACGTGCGTCTAACCGGGCAGGCGAACTTGATTCAGGCGGGAGAGTACAGATTGCCACAGGGTATTAATCCGGTGGAGTTTGTAAAGATGCTGGTTGTCGGCAACGTCATTCAACTTCCAGTGACCCTTATTGAGGGTTGGACCTTTAAGGATATTCGTGCCGCGCTTTCCCGTGCACCGCAGTTGCGATCAGAAACATCTGATATGACAGCGCAACAAATTATGGCAGCAATCGGAATGAACGGAATATCCCCCGAGGGTCGCTTTTACCCCGATACCTATCTCTACACTGCATCCACTACAGATATGGATCTGCTCATGAGTGCCTCAGCTCAAATGCAGCAGGTTTTGGCAAGTGCATGGCAGCGGCGCGAGCAAGGGTTACCATATGCAACCGCGGATGAAGCGCTGGTGATGGCGTCGATTATCGAAAAAGAAACCGGTTCGGCGGGGGAGCGAGCAGAGATTGCTGGTGTATTTGTACGCCGATTAAAATTAGGCATGCGATTGCAGTCGGACCCGACGGTGATTTTCGGGATGGGTGAGCAGTACAAGGGCAATATCAGAAGGAGCGATTTGAAACGCACCACACCCTATAATACTTACCGGATCAAGGCATTGCCGCCGGGTCCAATTGCTATACCGGGTAAGGCATCCATAGAAGCGGCGCTACACCCTGCCGAAGGAAACGCGCTCTACTTTGTTGGAAAAGGTGACGGCAGCCATCATTTTTCTGCCACACTGGCAGAGCACCAAAAAGCGGTGGAGAAATACCAACGAAGCGGCCGCAGAAAAGACTATCGCTCGCACCCAACCCGTGCGGCGGGGAAATAAGGAACAACAGATGACGACACCAATGCCTGGCTATTTTATTACAGTAGAGGGGACAGAGGGAGCAGGGAAATCCACCTGTATCCAGTATGTTCAGGAGTGGGCTACGTCTAATTCACTACCGTTGCTCTGTACTCGCGAGCCCGGGGGCACCCCGTTGGCTGAGCAGATTCGTGAGATATTGCTCGAAACCAGAACTGAAGAGGTTGATAGTCTGGCTGAGCTTCTGTTGGTATTCGCCGCTCGGGCGCAACATCTCAATAGTTGGGTCAGGCCAAACCTTGAAGCAGGAAAATGGGTATTGAGTGACCGCTTTACTGATGCTACCTATGCGTATCAGGGTGGTGGTCGAGGGCTTTCAAACCATCAAATTTCTGAACTGGAAAAACTGGTCCAGGGAGGCTTTCAACCGCAGCTGACGCTATTGCTTGATCTGCCGGTTGAGTTGGGTCTTGAGCGTGCAAGGCAGCGCAGCGAGCCGGATAGGTTTGAACTGGAGCAGCAAGCGTTTTTTGAGCAGGTACGTACTCGTTATCGTGAGCGTGCGGATGAACACCCTGGTCGGATTAAGGTGATCGATGCGAGCCGAACTCCGGAGCAGGTTGGTCAGCAAATTGTTGGTATTCTTGACAGTTGGTTCGCTGACCTTTCCTTATGACCATTGTGCAAACCGATCCGCTGCAGATCCCGTTACCCTGGCAAATTGCCCAGTGGCAAAAATCGCTGGATAGCTTTGGGTCCGGATTGATGTCCCATGCACAGATATTTTGTGGTGTATCAGGGCTTGGCAAGCGGGAGTATGCTGCTGCACTGACGCAGCATATTTTTTGCTTGTCACTGCAAAATGGATTGGGCTGTAGCGAATGCAGAAATTGCCGATTGATCCTCGCTGAAGTGCACCCCGACGTTCTAAAAATTAGCCCCGAGAAACCCGGTAGTGCGATAAAAGTGGATGAAATCAGATCGCTAAATGAGTTCGTAAACTGTACCTCAGAATCTGGAATTGCAAAGGTTGTATTGATAGAAGAGGCGGATCGCATGAACCGCAACGCGGCTAATGCGCTGTTAAAAAACCTTGAGGAACCACCTGCGAATACCTTCTTTTTTTTGGTGAGTAGCCGCGAGATGCAGCTGCCAATTACCGTGCGAAGCCGTTGCCAGCGTATCAATTTTTCGGCTCCGGATCGACGGACCACGATTGAATGGCTACAGCAGCAAAATACAGGTAGTGAATCCTGCGAGCTGCCGGTATTATTAGCTGCAGGCGCGCCGTTAGCGGCCCAGAGGTTGATCTCGGACGCGTGTAAGCAAAGATATACAGCGCTGTTCACAAGCCTGGAATCACTCATTACCGGGCGTTCTAACCCGACGATAGAGGCCAAGTCCTTGATGGATTCGGAGCAAACCGAGCTGCTATGCTGGATTTCGAGCTGGATTGCTGGTGTTGCCAAAGCACAAAATAGCTCTTCTGTAGAAAATGTTGAAACTGGGTGCACAAACCTTGATGAACAGGTTCGGCAGGTCTCGCTCATGGTGCTATTATCCTTTGGCTATATAGTTCAGAGGGCATTTCTGGATAGCTGTGCGGTATCCAATATCAATAAACAGCTCATTCTCGAAAACCTTCTAATGAGTTGGCAGCGACTGATGCGGCCGCGGAATATCAGGGGCTGAAGGAACAGTGATTGCTCACAGCATGCCTGAGCATGTCCCCCTTCGGATTAACAATACGGCTGCATGATTGGAAATGAACTATAGTTAGCTTCAATAGGCGTAAAAAAATAGCGAAGGCCTATCTATCCAATGACATGAGAGAGTGAGAAATAGAGACGTGAGACCCAAGCAAGCCTCCGGCAATGGAATTTTATCTTTAACCATAAAAGATAAAGCAATTTTATACGCTGCTTATATGCCGTTTATTACCAATGGCGGGCTGTTTATCCCGACCAGTAAGCAGTACCGGCTGGGTGATGAGGTTTTTATGTTGCTCAATCTGATGGAGGAGCCGGAAAAACTACCGGTAGCTGGCAAAGTCGTATGGGTGACCCCCCAGGGCGCTCAGAATAGTCGTGCTGCAGGGATCGGCGTGCAATTCGCCGATGACAGTGTTGCCAGGCAAAAAATCGAGAATTACCTGGCTGGATCGCTTGAGTCCGGCAGACCCACCCACACAATGTAAATTGAAGAGTCTTCTTGTGCCGTGATGCATATTATGGGAGAATCCTGCGCTCGAATTTAGCCGGTCAAGGTTTCGTCGGCTGATCAAGTAAGCAGGAATACTCGTGGCATGTTGTACGATATATGTTCAGCCCGCTGTTACACCCGACTTGGTCTCGAAAATTCAAAAAATGCGAAAGTGGCGGAATTGGTAGACGCGCTGGATTTAGGTTCCAGTGTCGCAAGACGTGAGAGTTCGAGTCTCTCCTTTCGCACCATATATTCCCTTAATAGATCAAAATAGTTAGCGGATTTAGCGCGGTTCCTGTCCCGTTGTCTCCGGTTTACTACCCTCGTGAGGAAAAAAAATGCAAGTTTCTGTGGAAAGCCTTTCTGGTTTAGAGCGTAAGCTAACAATTGTCGTACCATCCGAACGAATTCAGGGTGCGGTGGATAAAAAAATCCAGGAAGCCACTAAAACAGTTTCGCTAAACGGTTTCCGTGCTGGAAAAGTACCTGCGCGGGTTATCCACCAGCGCTACGGCGACAGTATCCTCAACGAGGTATTGGGTGAAGCCATTCAGGAAAGCTATTACGGCGCCATTCAACAGGAAGACCTGAACCCGGTTAGCGAACCGGAAATCGATGCAGGCACTGTTGAGCTCGGTAAAGATGTTGAATTTACTGCTGTCATCGAAGTATTTCCGGAAGTGAAGCTAAATGATTTCTCTGGCCTTGAGGTAGAGAATCCAGTTTCAGAACTCAGCCAGGAAGATCAGGATGAGCTGATTGAAAACCTACGAAAGCAAAAAGCCGAGTGGATAGAAGTGGATCGTGTCGCGGCTGAAGGTGACCAGCTGAAGATCGATTTCGATGGTGCTATCGATGGCGATTCATTTGAAGGCGGAAAAGGCGAAGGAGTTGATCTGGAGCTGGGTAGTAACTCCATGATCGACGGCTTTGAAACCGGTTTGATTGGCGCCAAAGCAGGTGAAGAGAAAGCCCTTGATCTTACTTTCCCGGAAGACTACAAATCGGAAGAATTGGCAGGTAAGGCGGCGGTATTTACTGTAAAAGTTCATCAGGTAAATGAATCGAAACTGCCTGAACTCGACGAAGAGTTTATCAAGGAGTTCGGTTTTGAAGACAAATCGGTTGAAGAGTTTAAAGATACTGTAAAAACCAACATGACACGTGAACTTGAGAACGCCGTCATAAGTCAGAAGAAAAAGAGTGCTTTTGAACAGCTAATTGAAAAAAATGAAGTAGAAGTACCCAAAGCACTGGTTGACCGTGAAGTGGCTCAGTATGGCCAACAGTTCAGTGCCCAAATGGGTGGCGGCAACGAGATGCCGGAGATTCTTGAAACATTGATGAGCGGATACCGCGAAACAGCTGAGCGCAGGCTGAAACTGAGCCTGTTGGTGAGTGAAATCGTACGGGAGCACGGTATCGAAGCGGATGCTACTCGTGTTCGCCAAAAAATTGAAGAAACCGCCGCAGCCTATCCTGAGCCACAGCAAGTGGTGGAGTGGTATTACAACAACGATAAAGAGCTAGCATCTATCGAGTCTGCTATATTAGAAGAGCTGGTTGTAGAAAAAATGCTTGAATCGGCCAAGGTCGTCGACAAGACCTATAACTATAAAGATTTGATGACGCAGAGCGCGGGTAACGAATCCTTCTGATTCAGAGGGATTGACCCGGATTCTGTAAACAACTACTCATTTAGATAAGGAAAACGCAGAATGGCTCTGGTACCAATGGTTGTAGAACAAACCTCGAGAGGGGAGCGATCCTACGATATATTTTCAAGACTACTGAAAGAGCGAGTGATTTTCCTGGTAGGTCCAGTTGAGGATCATATGGCCAATCTTGTGGTTGCTCAGTTACTCTTCCTTGAATCTGAAAACCCAGATAAAGATATCCACCTTTACATCAATTCCCCCGGTGGATCAGTCACTGCAGGTATGGCTATTTACGATACCATGCAGTTCATAAAACCAGATGTCAGCACACTTTGTGTTGGTCAGGCCGCCAGCATGGGCGCGCTTTTGTTAGCCGGCGGTGCAGCAGATAAGCGTTATTGCCTGCCTAACTCCAGGGTTATGATTCACCAGCCACTTGGCGGTTTTCAGGGTCAGGCATCGGATATCGCTATTCATGCCCAGGAAATCATTGATATCAAGAATAAGCTGAACCGTATACTTGCTGACCATACCGGGCAAAATATTGAAAGAGTCGCAGAAGATACGGATCGCGATAACTTTATGGACAGCGCCACCGCAGTTAAATATGGTTTAATTGATGGGATTCTTGAGAAGAGAATCGCAGCTCCGGCGAGCGACGAATAGCCAAACAGTATTATGGCCATAAATATTCGGTATTGACTGATAAGACAATTTTCGGATACTTTGGCTGGAAACAAATGGAAGTCGAGTGACTCCTGGATAGATAGAATACAGTAGGGTGTAACAATGTCTGATGATAATGGCGGTAAAAACGAAGATGGCGGCAAGCTTCTATATTGTTCTTTTTGCGGAAAAAGTCAGCACGAAGTACGTAAATTAATAGCCGGTCCATCGGTATTTGTATGTGATGAATGTGTAGATCTCTGCAACGATATTATTCGTGAAGAGATTGAGGAGAGCTCTACCGAAACTGAGCAGGAAAAATTGCCCACGCCGGTAGAGATTAACGAAACCCTCGATCAATACGTAATCGGCCAGAGTTGGGCTAAAAAAGTGCTCTCGGTTGCTGTTTACAATCACTATAAGCGTCTGGATCACGGGTCCAATAGTAAAAACAAGGATGACGTAGAGCTTGGTAAAAGTAATATTCTGCTGATCGGACCTACCGGCAGTGGTAAAACACTTCTGGCAGAGACACTGGCCCGTTTGCTCGACGTTCCCTTTACCATTGCAGATGCTACAACTCTTACCGAAGCGGGTTATGTCGGTGAAGATGTCGAGAATATTATCCAGAAGCTGCTGCAAAAATGCGATTATGATGTTGAAAAAGCGCAGCGCGGCATCGTCTACATTGATGAAATCGACAAAATTTCCCGGAAATCAGATAACCCTTCGATTACGCGCGACGTATCGGGAGAAGGTGTTCAGCAAGCGTTGCTTAAGTTGATTGAAGGCACCGTTGCATCCGTGCCGCCCCAGGGCGGACGAAAGCACCCACAGCAGGAATTTTTGCAGGTGAATACTGCTAATATCCTGTTTATCTGTGGTGGCGCCTTTTCTGGCCTGGAGCGGGTGATTCAAGACCGTTCAATGAAGGGCGGAATTGGCTTTTCAGCAGCGGTAAAAAGCTTAGAGAATGAAAAAGCGGTTGGTGAGACCCTGCGGGATGTCGAGCCGGAGGATCTGGTTAAATTCGGGTTGATCCCGGAGTTTGTCGGTCGTCTGCCGGTTATCGCGACATTGGAAGAGCTTGATGAAGCGGCGCTGATTCAAATTTTGACTGAACCGAAAAACTCCCTTACCAAGCAGTATGGAAAACTGTTTGAGATGGAAGGGGTTGATATTGATTTTCGGGAAGATGCGCTGCGCGCGATTGCTGCTAAAGCAATGGAGCGGAAAACCGGTGCTCGTGGCCTGCGATCAATTATGGAAGGCATATTGTTAGACACAATGTACGAACTGCCGACCAAAGAGGGTGTGAATCGAGTCATTGTCGATGAAAATGTGATTGCCGGTGATTCTGAGCCACTATTGGTATACGAGCAGACGAATGACGACAAAGTCGCCGCTCAGGACGCAAATTAGCGGGATCTGTTTTTCCACGCTAGATGAATTAAAAAAGGGCCTTTTGGCCCTTTTTTTGGTTCTGTGTGCTTGTAATTTTCGTCAAGGATACCCATTGTTGTGGTGATTATAAATAATTTGACCCTGTCATTGTGGGTGTTCTGTCGCATGGTTGGACGCAGTTTGGAGTTTTTTAGATGAGTGAAGACACAGTAGACGTTCTGCCTCTATTGCCGCTACGTGATGTAGTGGTATTTCCCAATATGGTTATCCCGCTATTTGTGGGGCGTGATAAATCAATTGTGGCATTGAATGAAGCGCGTGAAACCGAAAAAAAAATATTCCTGGTTGCTCAAAAAGATGCGGCGGTGGATGATCCGGGTCTGGATGATCTTCATAAAACAGGCACTATCGCCACGTTACTGCAGATGATTCGACTACCCGATGGCACCGTTAAAATACTGGTTGAGGGTGAGCATCGAGCGGAAATACTAGGCTTGATTGATGAGCCAAACCAATATCAGGCTAACGTAAAGGCTCTTCCGGAGCAGGTTGGATTATCTGACGAGCGCAGCCTGGATACACTTTCTCGGTCCCTGCGTGGCCGTTTTGACCAATTTGTCCAAACCAGCAAAAAAATTCCTTCTGAGGTGACCGATTCAGTAGCCGACATTGATGATGACCGGCGTCTGGTTGATACGATTGCATCCCATATGGCACTGGGTCTAGCTGAAAAACAGCAGATCCTCGGGCTGGAAAAGCTCGATGAACGAATCGAAAAATTACTTGAATTGATCGAAGCTGAAATCGATCTTATACAGATCGACAAGCGGATCCGTGGTCGGGTTAAAACCCAGATGGAAAAAAGCCAGCGGGAGTATTATCTCAACGAGCAGATGAAGGCGATCCAGAAGGAGATGGGGGATCTTGATACTGGTGGAAATGATATGGAGCAGTTTGACGCTCGTATCAAAGAAGCGGGCATGACAAAAGAGGCGATGGACAAGGCCAGTGCTGAACTGAATAAACTGAAAATGATGTCACCGATGTCTGCTGAGGCGTCAGTCGTCCGGGGTTACCTTGACTGGATACTTGGCTTGCCGTGGAAAAAACGCAGCAAGGTGAGTAGCGATATCAACAAAGCCGAAAAAATCCTCAACGAAGATCATTATGGATTGGCTGATGTAAAAGAGAGAGTTACCGAGTACCTTGCGGTGCAGAAACGGGTTCGAAAGATAAAAGGACCGGTTATCTGTCTGGTGGGGCCGCCGGGGGTGGGTAAAACCTCGTTGGGGGAGTCGATCGCTCGTGCCACGAATCGGAAATTTGTCCGGATGTCCCTTGGCGGCGTACGGGATGAAGCGGAAATACGCGGTCACCGTAGAACCTATATTGGGTCAATGCCCGGTAAACTCGTTCAAAAAATGTCCAAAGCGGGGGTTAAAAACCCACTATTCCTGTTGGATGAAATAGACAAAATGGGGATGGATCAGCGTGGTGATCCCGCGTCCGCACTACTCGAAGTGCTGGATCCGGAGCAAAACAGCACCTTCAACGACCATTACCTTGAAGTGGATTATGATCTTTCTGATGTGATGTTCGTGTGTACTGCGAACACTATGAATATCCCAGGTCCATTACTGGATCGTATGGAGGTTATTCGGATACCGGGTTATACCGAAGATGAAAAACTCAACATTGCTAACCGATACCTGATTCCCAAACAGATCAGAAATAACGGTCTAAAAAAGGGTGAACTGACTATCGATGATGAAGCAGTTTTGGGCGTGATTCGCTATTACACTCGGGAAGCCGGTGTTCGTGAGCTTGAGCGGCAGTTTGCAAAGCTGTGCCGTAAATTGGTAAAGGAAAATGTTGTTTCGAAAAATGTTAAAACGGTAGCGGTAACAACTGAAAACCTGGAGCACTACCTCGGTGTACAGCGGCATAAATATGGTCGCGCCGAAGAGAAAAACCAGATTGGTCAGGTTACTGGTCTGGCCTGGACACAGGTGGGTGGAGAATTGCTCACTATTGAGGCCGTTGCGATGCAGGGGGCAGGCAAGGTAGTAAGCACCGGCTCACTGGGTGATGTGATGCAGGAATCTATCCAGGCAGCGAGAACCGTTGTGCGAAGCCGAGCGGACTCCCTTGGTATTGACTCTGCTTTCCATGAAACTACCGATATTCATATTCATGTGCCCGAAGGCGCGACACCGAAGGATGGCCCAAGTGCTGGTGTAGGCATGTGTACTGCTCTGGTATCGGTCCTTACCGATATACCGGTTCGTTCAGACGTGGCTATGACAGGTGAAATTACCCTTCGTGGCCAGGTGTTACCGATCGGCGGCCTTAAGGAAAAATTACTTGCAGCACATCGCGGTGGGATTTCGACGGTATTGATTCCCGATGAAAATTTGCGTGATTTGAAAGAGATCCCCGACAATATCAAGGATGAGCTGGATATCATCCCGGTTAAGTGGATCGATGAAGTATTAAGTATTGCGCTGGAACGAAGCCCAAAGCCGCTGCCTAAAAAGAGATCGACGGCGAGCACCCGTAAAAAATCAGCAGCAGCAAGTGCCAAAAAGCAAATAAGTACTCATTAATGCCGCTCTAAGCCCCGAGTTTCTTGACGTGGATATGTTCAATTGGTATAAAACTACATGCTTAATCGGGAGCTGATTAAAAGTTTAAAACAACAACAAAAACCACAACCAAAAAAATAAAGGTGATAGAGTGAATAAGTCTGATTTAATCGATGCAGTTGCTGAATCTGCGGATCTTTCCAAAGCGTCAGCGGGTCGAGCGGTAGATGCTTTCGTAGAAGCGGTTACAGGAGCACTGAAAGAAGGTGATCAAGTAGCGCTGGTGGGGTTTGGTACGTTCTCTGTGAAGGAGCGAGCAGCACGTACAGGCCGTAACCCTCAAACAGGTAAGCCAATTGAAATCAAAGCGGCAACCATCCCAAGCTTTAAGGCGGGGAAAGGACTGAAAGACGCAGTAAACAACAAATAAAGCTATTCCGGTGCCGGAAGGTACCGACTGAACTCACCTGCTCAAAATGATACGGTTGATAGTGTGTTTTGAGTGGGTTGAGATACAAAAAAAGCGCATCTAGTTGATGCGCTTTTTTTGTATCTTACATCGTTAAAACCGTGAGAATCCGATAGTTAGGAGGAGCTATGCTTCAGAATATTCGTGACAACATGCAGGGAACCATCGCAAAAATCATTATCGGTTTGATAGTGATTACCTTTGCCTTATTTGGGATTGATTCAATTTTTGGCGGAGCAACGGTTCAGCCGGCGGTGGACGTAAACGGTGTTGAAATAACCGAGCGGGAGCTGGAAAACGCAATCATGCTTGAAAAACGCAAGCTTGCTTCCCAGGCTGGAAAAAATTTCGATCCAAGCCTGCTTGATGACAACCTATTACGACCAGGTGTCCAGCAGCGCTTAGTGAATCGCCAGCTGCTGGTACAGTACGCCGAGCAACAGGATCTTAATGTTTCCAAGGTAATTGTTGATGGTCTTATCCGTCAACAGGCAGATTTTCAGGTAGATGGTGTGTTTAATCAGGCACTATTTGCTCGGACGCTCAATAATAGTGGTCTGACACCGCCGATGTACTATCGATCTGTGAGGGAAGAGATGATGCTGACCCAGGTCGCTGCGGCTTTCATCAGCTCCGAGTTTATATCAGAGCAGGAACTGGAGCATCTTGTCACCCTGATGCAGCAAACCCGAAGCTTTAGCTACGCTACCGTCACACAGGTTTCAGTTAGAGAGTCTCTCTCTGCTACTCCAGAGCAGCTAGAGCAGCATTATCAGGGCAATTTAGACCGCTTTATGACAACGGAAAAAGTGGCTATCGAATATCTTGAACTTAGCAAAAAATCAGTTGCCGATTCGGTGGAACTGTCGGAGCAGGCGATCCAGGACGAGTTTCAGCTTGAAGTCGATGCTGCTGCGGGCAATGTGCAAAGAGTCGCGGCCCATATCCTGATTTCGATTGATGAAGATGATGCGGGTCAGGCACTTGAACAGGCAGAATCGCTACAACAGCAGCTCGCTGACGGTGCAAACTTTGAAGAATTGGCAAAACAGAATTCTGATGACAAAGGTTCAGCTGCGCAGGGTGGGCAACTCGGTGTTACTGATGGCAGTACCTTCCCCGAGGCATTTGAGATAGCGCTCGCTGATCTTTCCGTTGGCGAGGTCTCCGGACCGATTCAAACCGACGCAGGTTATCATTTAATTAAACTCGTCAGCCTGTATGAGCCGGAGCCGTTGGTATTTGAAGATAATCGTGAGCGAATTGCCCAGCAATTGGCATCAAAGGAGGCGGAAGATCAGTATATTCGTATAGCTGAAGATCTGGCTAACCTGGCATTTGAATCCTCTGATCTAATTGAACCTTCGGAGGAGTTAGGTCTGGAAATTAACAAAACTGCACCGTTTGATCGCACTGGCGGTGATGGCATTCTCGGTGATCGCCGTGTCATTGCAGCGGCTTTTCTGGATGAGGTGCTGGTCGACGGAAACAACAGTACTCCGATAGATCTCGGTGGTGATCGGTTGGTGGTATTGCGTGTGAGCCAGCACGAGAAACCTCGTCAGCTATCATTTCAAGAGGCAGGTGATCTTGTGCAAAGGGATTATATTTCCGAGCGCGCACGTGAACAGGTAGGTGTTATTGCAGCGCAGGCTTACGATGATCTGTTGGCGGGTAAAACGGCCTCTGAGCTTGCGGAGAAGTATCACATTGAATGGCATCCGTTTACCGATGCTACTCGTACTGTAAGGGATGTTCAACCGGAGGTTCTGCGTAGTGCGTTCAGTATGTCGCGGCCAACCGATGAAAAGCCGACTACCAGTACGCTGGAGATGCAGAACGGGAATATTTCACTGGTCGTGCTGACGAAAGTGACCGACCCTGAAGTTGAGATGAGTGAACAGGAGCGAAACCGTTTTCGCCAGTCACTCTCTTCATACGCGGGCCAGACTCAGTTTGAGATGCTAACCAAAACCCTTCGTGATACTGCCGAGATTCGGGTCTACTAGACTTTGATTAATCGGGGCCATCGCTACCTGACGTAAGTTGTATACAGGTAGCGATGGTTAAGGCACTAAACTGCCCTGCGAAGAATGCAGAGCAGGGTTTAAGGCAAGGCTAACCGGTAGATTCGATGTCACCCATCGCGGTGGTGTTAAATCCGCCATCTACATACAACACTTCACCGCTTATTCCGCTGGCAAGATCCGAGCATAAGAATGCTGCAGCATTGCCCACTTCATCGGTCGTTACATTTCGACGCATAGGGGTTTGGGTCATATTGTGGGATAGCATCTTTTTAAAGTCTTTAATGCCAGAAGCCGCCAATGTGCGAATAGGCCCCGCTGAAATTGCGTTGACCCGAATCCCCTCTGGTCCAAGGCTGCCCGCCAGATATCGAACACTGGCTTCCAGGCTCGCTTTGGCCAATCCCATTACGTTGTAGTTTGGCATGGTGCGTGTTGAGCCCAGATAGGTAAGGGTCAACAGTGCGCCATCTCGTCCCTGTAGCATCGGTTTTGCGGCCTTGGCAAGGGCAACAAAACTATAGGCGCTGATATCGTGGGCAATTTTGAAGCCTTCACGGGTCGATGCATCAACAAAATCACCGTCCAGCTCGTCGCGAGGCGCAAAACCTACACAGTGAACCACGATATCGATGCTATCCCAGGTTTGTCCAAGATCGGTAAATACCTGATCAATTTCAGCGTCGTCAGCTACATCACAGGGAAACACGAGGTCAGAACCCCATGCGCCGGCGAATTTGGTGACACGATCTTTAAGTTTGTCATTCTGGAAAGTAAACGCGAGTTCAGCGCCTTCTCTATGCATCGCGTCAGCAATGCCGTAAGCGATAGAAAGTTTACTTGCGACACCGACGATCAATGCTCTTTTACCGGTAAGAAAACCCATAAGACAATCCCTATATTTTGTATTTTTAGATGGCAGAAGTATAAATTAAAAGCGTCTCTGATGCGATTTCAGCTGTTAGCTGAACCTTTACATCACAATTCGATAAATTACCGTTCCGCGAATATAAACTTGATGATCCTTCGCCCCGGCTAATTCGAGATCACACCAAAACAGTTCTTCGTCTCGTTGTTTCACCGTGCTATAAGCAACCAGGTCACCCTTGGGGGCGGTGCCAGCACCTGTGCCTGAATCGCGGGTGTTGATGCTTTGTACATTCCTGGCCCTGTTTCCGCCCAGGCTGCCATTGCGCCTGTAGTGTCGAATAACGCGAGCGCGGCACCCTCATGCACACCTTCGATATCTGCATTGTTATCCTGCCATGGCATAACCAGTCGTGACCGCCCCCCTTTCATTAGCTCGGCTTCAATGCCGCGATTACCAATAAAGGAGTTCCCACCAATTCGCGCACCCATCGGACCTGGATCTATTTCGCCGCTATCACCGACGGCGCTTTGCAGCTTCGCGGGCGGCTTGCCAAATCGGCCGCGAACAGCAATAGACGCATTGGCAATGGGTTTTCCTTCGGCTGTTTTAACATCGACATTGAAAAAGCATAGTTCTTTGCCGCGGCGAAGCAGTTTTACATCAGCGTATACGGCCTCGTTGATAGCGGCAGCGAGGTAATTGATCTGAAAACCAACCGTATGCAATGTGCCGGCGTCCGGCCCCAGGGTTGCACGGGAAACCGCATGGGCACCAATAACCGATAGCGAGGCGGCAACCCCACCATGTAATACACCGCCTGGATTGCAGTTGTCATCATTAAAAGGTAGTTCCAGCACAGCATCTTCGGCCGTAAGTGTCTTGGTGACAATGCCGAGGGTTGAGATGTAGGGTGATTCAGCGAGCCAGCTATGTGCAAATTCCATTTGATTTTTCCTTTTTATAAGATGCGAGAAACTGATTATGAGTTTGGCTGGATTCTGTTTTGTGCAGTATTACGTATACAAAAAAAATCGGTTTCGTATTATGCTGAACAGCGCTATAGCCATTTCAATAATAAAATACAAGGATAGATATCATGCCAGAACTTCCAAAGTTTGAAAATTTTAATCAGGACATTGCAGATGCCATGTTGGCCGGCCATGCAAAAGGGCAAACTGGTATAGCCGGTTATCTTGGCATTGAGTTGATCGAGTTTGGTCCGGGAACGCTGATCGCAGAACTGGAAGTGGTTGACGAATTGATTACGCCCAACGGCACCATGCATGGCGGTGTAATGGCAGCCTTTATGGATCATGTATTGGGTGTGGTTTGTTACCCGGTTATGGACGCTGGCAAGTGGGCCGCCACCACCGAATTTAAGCTGAACTACATGGCAGCTATTCGCGGTGGCAAGCTAACTGCGAAATCAGAAGTGGTATCGATGACACGCTCCACTATTGTAGTACGCGCTTTGGTAGAAAATGCCGGGCGGCTATGTTGCTCTGCCCAGGGCACATTGCTTATTCGAGAGCCAAAAGTTAAGTCTTAGCGCTTTGCCCTGCTGTTTGGATCTTCGTGATAAAACAGCTCCGTTCTGTGGACTGTTTTGCCTCGCGGACTCTTGCTGGCATAACCGGTAAGGGTTATGATTCGTGGGATTTTTATCAGTTTCGTCTATCTGTATGTATTTGGTTCGCGTTGAGTCAAATGCGCTACGGGGCAGGGCCTGTGTAATCAGAAGCGTCTAAACCCTGTTTAGGCAGTTAAATAATAATAGGAGAAAGCAAATGAAAGCAGCAGTATACCGAGGTGCAGATAAGCCAATATTGGTCGAAGAAGTTGAACTCGCTTCAACTGAAGGCGGTGAAGTTTTAGTCGATATCAGCTCATGTGGTGTTTGCCACAGTGATCTACACATCATGGATATGATGCCAGAAGCACCTATGCCAATGATTTTTGGTCATGAAGCAGCGGGCGTTGTAAAAGAAGTAGGCGACAAGGTGACTTCTGTGAAAGCGGGTGATCACGTTATTATCGCTTTCTACGGATCTTGCGGATTCTGTTTTTATTGCGTTAAGGGTATGCGTAACCTTTGTACAGACCGTGATTTCGCTGATCGTCAGTTTGACGGTGCGCGGCCACGTCTTAAAATCGGTGGCGTTCCTACTATGCAGGGCGTTGGTGTTGGCGGATGGGCTACTCAGGCACTTCTACCTGAATCAAGCATCATTAAAGTACGTGACGATGCGCCCCTCGATAAAATTGGTTTGATCGGTTGCGGTGTAATGACCGGTGTTGGTGCCGCTATTCATACTGCCGGCGTTGAGCCAGGTTCAGATGTTGCTGTGATCGGTTGTGGTGGCGTTGGCCTTAACATCATCCAGGGCGCACGTCTTGCTGGTGCCAACAAAATCATCGCGGTTGATTTGATGGACAGCAAGCTTGAAATGGCTCGCCAGTTCGGTGCGACTCACTGTGTAAGTGGCGCAAACGGTGATCCGGTTGCTCAGGTTCAGGCACTTGCACCTACCCTTGATTATGCTTTCGAAGCGATTGGTCTTGGTGTAACGGTACAGCAAGCATTCGCTATGATTCGTCCAGGTGGAACCGCAGTAGTGGTTGGTGTTGGAATGGGTAAAGTAGCCGAGATACCTGTTGGTGACTTCCTGCAAGAGAAGAAACTCATCGGTTGCATGTACGGTTCTGGCCAGGTTCACGTCGATATTCCTCGTCTGGTTGACCTCTACATGGAAGGCAAACTGGAGCTTGACGCGTTGATCTCCAAGGTTCGTCCTTTGAGTGAAGTGAAAGAAGCATTCGACGACATGACTGGCGGAAACGTTGCCCGTACCATGTTGGATGTAAATGCATAAGCAGATAACTACTGGCTGATTGCTGCCCTAGGAGCCTGTCGGGTTTAGGTGTTCGTAACGAGGGAAAGTCCAGTTTGAGTCATTTTTTAAGTTATTTTGAGGAAAATAGTGGTTCTATTTGACGATAAAGAGCTAAAAAAATGGCCAAATCTGGCTTTTCCGCAGTAGGACTGCCTAAATCTGACAGACTCCGAGATGCAGTAATCAGCTACTGTTAAATGCGACAAAAAAAGGGCGTTCGAAAGGGCGGCCTTTTTTTTTGTAAATTTTAGAATCATCTGCCGACTCAAATCTGATGTTTGAATAAAGGCAGATAACAATCCGCAACCTCCCCCTATGATCAAAAATAGTGCCTTCCGGCCATCTAGAATATTCCGTTCAACCCATCTGCAAACTGTATATCCATCGTTTGTGGGTCGTGCCTCGAACCTGCGTCGAACCCGGGAACGGTTTGAACTGGCCGATGGCGATTTCGTTGACCTAGACTGGGCTGGAGCTGAATATGCGGAGCTGGATAGCCCTCGAATCGTATTGATCCTGCATGGTTTATGCGGTTCATCCAGTTCGAACTATGTGCTTGGATTGCAGCGTCAGTTGCTGGATCAGGGGATTGCCAGCGTCGCGATGAATTTCCGCGGTTGTAGCGGTGAGCCAAATCGACTGCTGAGAGCCTATCACTCGGGCGAAACCAGTGATATGAATGAGGTGTTCCAGGATCTGCTAATCCGTTTTCCCAACGCATCCTTTGCTTCGGTAGGGTATTCCCTGGGTGCAAATGCAATGCTGAAATGGCTGGGTGAGATGGGTTCCAAATCACCACTGGCCGCGGCGGTTGCTGTGTCATCACCCTATGATCTTGGTCTCAGTACTGTCCGAATTAGCCGTGGCGTGTCAGACCTGTATCAGCGCCACCTGGTAAAAGGGCTGGTGGGTTATGTTGAGTCCAAACTGATCTATTACAAGCATCAAAATGAGATGGACAAATACAATGAATTGCGTGGGCTCGGTTCACTGGTGGCGGCAAAAACATTTGTTGATTTTGATGGGTTAATCACTGCCCCACTATTTGGTTATGACAGTGCTGAGCATTACTACGAGCAATGCAGTAGCTTGCCATTTCTGCCTGAAATCAAAACCCCGAGCTTATTGATTCATGCGCTGGATGATCCCTTTGTGCACGCCGAAGCGATACCGACAGCACGCGATTTGGCCAGAGATACGGTGTTAGAGTTGAGTGATTTAGGTGGTCATGTTGGTTTTGTAAGCGGTTCGATACTCAAACCGGTATTTTGGCTGGATCAACGCATTCCGAAGTTTTTGGTTGAGCGGTTATGATCTTGCCGGGTTTTCAGCGTTCACGGTTTGGCGGTATTTAACGGTTCATCCAGAAACAGCATTGGATCAATTCTGACGTTGTTCAAATTCAGGCTCCAATGCAGGTGCGGCCCGGTCGCGCGGCCAGTCTGGCCTACTGTGCCAATCTTCTCTCCTCTCTCTAGCATCGCCCCATTTGTTGTCTCGATACGATCGAGGTGGCAAAACAGGCTGATCAGCCCCTGGCCGTGATCTACTAATACGGTATTCCCGTTAAAGAAAAAATTGCCGGTAGCCACCACTTTTCCCGCCCTGGGTGCCTGGATGTCGGAACCTTTTGGTGCGGCGATATCAATACCGCTGTGGGGTTTCCGTGGTTGATTATTAAAAAAACGCGTCAAACCAAACGGGCTGCTAATCGGGCCGGATACGGGCCAATCCATGCGCAGCGTTTCACTACCGCTTTCACTCCAGCTGGTGAAGGCTCGCTTCATAATCTGTGATTCTTTGGTTATCCGGTTCATATCGCGTTTTTCAGGGTTGACCAAACGCTTGTTAGTGATCTGAATCCGTTGTTCCGGATAGAGTTTTCTCTCTACGTGAAATTGCTGCGTTCTATGCTGCTTGCCTTGCTGGATTTTGATCGAATGCGCTCCAGTCTTGGCGGATCTCGGGATACCAACGATCGCAAGCCATTGAGCTGGTGGCACGGAGGATTTAACGACCATGACACGATGGGCTTGAAAATGGATTGTCGGTCTGGCGTTATCGGTATCAGCGGGAATTATCGGGATAATGACAATACCGCCGGGTACGGGTTGTTCAGTTGGCAGGTTGATCGTAGCGGCATGAGCAGGGAGCTGAAGAAAAAGTAGAAAACTCAGTAAAATGGCAGGTCGCCAGAACAGATGCGTGGGGTATTGTTTCATTTTTTGTCTGGCATACTTTTATCGACGGTACATTCCAGAAAACCCTCACCGAGAAGAGTAGTAACGTGATCACCGGGCTGAACCTGTTGATACGATCGAATCAGTGCGCTGTCATCTGCGCGGGAAACAATAGCGTAACCCCGCGATATGGTTGCCAGCGGGCTGACTACATCAAGTGACTGAGTTACGTTCTGAAGTCGTATCTGCTGGTTGGAGACGCGATCACTCATCAATTGCTTAAGCCGCGCCGAAAGTTGCTGAAGTCGATCCCTATAACGAGTCAGGGTATGTTCTGGGCTGTGCCGGCGTAGCTCGGCCTGACCACTGGCTAACTGGAGTCGAGCGGTTTTGATCACGATGCGGGTGTTGTGGGTAAGGCGTAGTTCGAGTTCATCAAGCCGCTGGGATTGCTCCCGTAAACGCTCCCCTGGGTGACGTAATCGCGTACGTAGCCAGTCTGTTCGCTGTCGTTCATCGGCAATTCGGTCGTTGATTTCGCGGGATAACTGCTGTTCGAATGAATGTAACCATTGTCGAACTTCATTTTGGTCAGGGCTTAGTAGTTCAGCAGCGGCGGATGGAGTGGGTGCACGTACGTCAGCGACATAGTCCGCGATAGTTACATCCACTTCGTGACCAACTGCACTGACAACCGGAATATCACTCGCGAATATTGCCCTTGCGACTATCTCCTCATTAAACGGCCATAGATCTTCAATAGAACCACCGCCCCGGCCAACAATAATAGCGTCGACCTGATCCGGTAACTGGTTAGCCCTTTCCAGCGCGGCAACAATTTGTGGGGCAGCCTGATCACCCTGAACAGCAACTGGAATCACGGTGACCTGGATTAGCGGAAAGCGACGTTCCAGCACCGTAAGAATGTCATGTAAAACCGCGCCGCTAGCGGACGTGATCACAGCGAGGTGAGACGGCAGTTCCGGTAATGCCTGCTTGTAGTCCTCGTCAAATAGCCCCTCTTGATAGAGCCGTTGCTTAAGCTGCTCAAATGCCTGCCGTAACGCACCTTCGCCGGCAGGTTCCATACGGTCAACAATCAGCTGAAAATCGCCGCGGTTTTCATACAGGCTGACCTGTACACGTGCTAGCACCCGCTCACCGGCCGCCGGTTTGAACTGCAGAAATCGATTGCGGCCCCGGAACATTGCGCAACGCACCTGGGCCTTCTCATCTTTAAGGGTGAAATAAAGATGCCCGGATGAGGGCTTAGAGACGTTAGAAAGTTCGGCCTCAACCCAAAGCGGCGGAAAGCCATCTTCAATTAGCTGCTTAACCTGACGGTTAAGTTCGCTAATGGTCATGATTTTACGATCGGGTTTTTGCGGGCTGCGATTACTCATAGCAGGGCATCATAAACCAATTGCTTCGATGGATCATATTGACAATAAAGGAGCTATATTATTGCGCCCCTGGTACTTTGTGAGACCTTTGCAGAATAAAGCAGCAAGGTTATTAGAAGTAAAAAGAAGGAAACGGTGTCTATATTCCAAAACAGTAGTTCAAAATTGTGACAAAGTTCAAATTCGTCTTATGTTTGATTGGTTAATATACGATCGATCATGAGGAGTGGGCTAGACTAGTGCGTATAGCTGTATCTTTAATTGTGAATAACTTGGGGCGTTTGATGAGTTCGATTAAACGTCATCGAAAATACCCAGCATAGCGCTAAATAGATTCTACAAAGATTAGGCGCGGGATAGGTAATCCAATGAGTGATGTAAGTTTCGGAATAGGCATTAGCGGAATACAGGCGGGCATAGCTCATGCTGAGCGCGCTTCGTCACAGATCGCTAGTGCTGAACAACTTCAGGAAGGTGGAAACAGCACCAGCCTGGTTGAGTCATTGGTTGAGTTGAAATCTGCTCAAAATGAGGTCAAGGCAAGTGCCAAGGTAGTTGAGGCGGCCTCAAAAAACCAGGGTACCATTATCGATATTATGGTCTGAATAGTTACATATTTTTTAAACAGTAGTTAAAGGAGGTGGATGATGGAAATCAGTCACCAACAGCTTTTCAGGGTAGATAAACCGCTGGCTCGAATGGAGCCAAAACTATCGGTCGAGTTGCAGACCGAGCGAGTCGACTCCACTTATAAATCAGTAGAGAAAGCGAATAAGGGCTATGCAGTACAGCTTGAAAAACAGAAGAAAAACCCCGCTAAGGTCGATGCTCCGGAAAACACTGGGCAAAGCCGTATAGAGCCTGAAGAACAGGAAGCCGGGGGTAATTTGTCGCAAGGTTTGCAGGATCAGCATCAAGCCAGGGCTGAGCAGGCGGTTATCCAGCAATTAAAACTGCGGGACCAGGAGGTCAGGGCGCACGAACGGGCCCATGCATCGGTCGGTGGAGCATTTGCAGGTCCAGCCAGCTTTTCCTATACAAAGGGGCCGAATGGTGCGCTGTATGCCAGAGCTGGTGAAGTGGGTATCAGTACATCACCAGTCGCGGGAGATCCGCAGGCAACACTTCAAAAAGCAAGGCAGATCAAGGCTGCTGCAATGGCACCAGTGAATCCATCGGCTCAGGATCGCGCCGTCGCTGCTCGGGCTGGGCAAATGGCAGCACAGGCAATAGCAGAGCTGGCTAGTGACAGGACGAATAGTTCCAAAGAGGCACCATCACAGTATATTCAGGAAAGAACTAGTGATATTGAGAGTAGTTCTTCGAAACCGGTGGCGCATCATAGGGCTGTCAAACAGCTATATGATGAGATATCCGGGAACACGGCTGAAAATAAAACCGCTCCTTTGGGCGACATTGATCAGCAGGCATAGATCTGGTTTTAACGCAGACCTAATACCGCCTTGGATAAAATGTTTCGCTGAATTTCATTTGAACCGCCATACACCGTTGCAGGTCGTGAGTTGAAATACCAAAGGGCGGTTGCGGTGAACAGGCTACCGCCGGTACGTTCGCCTTCGTAACCATACAGGTGTTCATCGGACACGTAGGGTTGTGAATAATAGCCTGCTACTTCAAGAGTTAACTCGGCAATGGCTTGCTGCAGCTCACTGCCCCTGATTTTCAAAATTGATGACTCAGCACTCGGCGCGCCTCCCTTTTGAACGTCAGATAGAATCCTTAAGTCGCTGTATTCCAGCGCCAACATATCCACCTCAAGTGTATTTAGTTTCTGCTTGAACGCTTTGTCTTCTATTAGCGGGTGACCATTGGTGACCGCCACGCAAGCCATCTCCTTGAGTCGCTGGATCTTATATTTTGATCGAGCTACCCGAGCGATACTGGTTCGTTCGTGGGTCAGCAATACTTTGGCGTAGGTCCAGCCCTTGTTCTCTTCGCCAATGCGATTAGCGACGGGTACTTTTACATCATCAAAAAAGGTCTGATTGAGCTGGTGGCGACCATCAAGCCCGATGATCGGTTCAACCCGAATACCGGGAGTTTTCATATCGATCAACAAAAAGGAGATCCCTTTCTGTTTGATATCCGCTTCCGGGTCAGTGCGTACCAGACAGAAAATCCAGTCCGCATAATGGGCAGTGCTGGTCCAGATTTTGGAGCCGTTAATAATATAGTGATCACCATCGCGTACCGCTTTGGTTTGTAAACTCGCAAGGTCGGAGCCTGCACCAGGTTCAGAATAACCCTGACACCACCAGATATTACTGTTGTAAATTTCAGGTAGGAAACGCCGTTTCTGTTCATCGTTACCGTAGGCGATAATCACCGGCGCAACCATTTTTAAGCCTGCTGCGAAGATCTCCGGTGTATTCGCCATCGCGCACTCATATTCAAAAATATAGCTCTGGGCGGGAGTCCATTTCGTGCCACCCCACTCCTGCGGCCAGCCTGGGGCAACCCAGCCGTTCGCCGCCAACGCACGTTGCCACTTAACCGTGACATCCTTTGCGTAGTCCATTCCCAGACCATATTGTTTGCGATCATCATCGCTGTAATTGGCCTGAATGAATTCCGCTACTTCCTGTTTAAAGGCAAGCTCTTCGACGGTGAATTTGAGTTCCATGGGTGTGTCTCCTGATTCTTTTTATTTTGAGTGCGTGAGCCTGATCAAAATCGATGGGAAATAGTAGGTCGATCAAACCCTGAATACAAGGGTTGGCTGTGGCCAATTTGACAGTTTAAGTCGCCTGATAAATTAATCTGCTCTGCCGGTATAATGGCGAAAAACACACATCAGGAATTCAATATGAAAAACCAAAAAGCCAGCAAAAAATGTCAGGAATTTAACACCGGACTACTTGAATTTCTGCGGGCCTCTCCCACGCCATTTCATGCGGTAGCGGAGATGGTGGATAGATTGAAACAGGCAGGGTTTGTTCAGTTGTATGAAGGTGATAGTTGGCAGTTGCAAGCGAAACAGGGTTATTTGGTAACCCGAAATGACAGCTCGATTATTGCCTTTACCACAGGGGAAGAAAGTCCTGTAGAGCAGGGTATTCGAATGGTGGGTGCCCATACCGATAGCCCCTGCCTAAAAGTTAAACCAAAACCAGAACTGCATAAAAAAGGTTACTTTCAGCTGGGTGTTGAAGTTTATGGTGGTGTATTGCTCAACCCCTGGTTTGATCGTGATCTTTCGTTAGCTGGCCGCGTAACTGGGCTGGATGCTAATGGTGAACTAATCCATAGGCTGATCGATTTTAAAAAGCCGATTGCGGTCATTCCCAGTTTGGCTATTCACCTGGATCGTGACGCCAATGATAAACGTACGATCAATAAACAAACCGATATTCCGCCAATATTACTGCAGACGGGAGGCGATCAAAAAATTGAGTTCCGAGAGTTTTTGCTCGATTTTCTAAAGTCCGAGGAAGATCAAACGAATGAACCCGCTATCCAGTCTGTGCTGGATTACGAACTCTGTTTTTACGATACCCAGCCCCCTGCGCTAGTGGGGTACAACGAAGAATTTATAGCCTCGGCCCGGCTGGATAATCTGCTGAGTTGTTATCTGGGTTTGAAAGGGTTGATCGATTCAGATCGAAGCCAGTGTTCACTGCTGGTATGCAATGATCATGAAGAGGTTGGTAGCGTTTCCGCCTCCGGCGCTCAGGGCCCATTTCTGAAATCTGTACTGGAGCGTATTTGTGGTAATGCAGAAACCCTCTCTCGAACCCTGCACCACTCCACCATGATCTCTGCCGACAATGCCCACGGAGTCCATCCCAATTTTCAGGCAAAGCACGACGAAAACCACGGCCCGCTTTTAAACCAGGGCCCGGTAATTAAAATCAACGCCAACCAGCGTTACGCCACCAACAGTGAAACCAGCGCGTTATTTCGGCAAATATGTAACGCTATTGATGTGCCGGTTCAAGCATTCGTAACCCGTACCGATATGGGTTGTGGAAGCACCATCGGGCCAATCACTGCAGCAGAGCTAGGGGTGAAAACACTGGACGTCGGAGTGCCCACTTTTGCCATGCACTCCATTCGTGAACTTGCGGGTAGTGAAGATACCTACAACCTTTATCGGGTAGCCAAAAAGTTTTACGGTACCTAAGGACAGGTTGGAGGCTGAGGTTTTTTGATGTTATCCAGCTAGACATATTTTGAGCAGAAACGTAGTATCTGTGCAACTAGATGATACACTTCGCAATTTAAAGTAAGCCGATAAATAATGAATCGTAAGCACGTTAAAATACACCTGACGCTGATAAGCATTTTGATGCTTGTTGGCCAGTTGGGTGTGCTTGCTCATTCTGTAGAGCATCCATTTCATGCTCAAGATGAATCCTGTCAGATATTTTTACAGTGTGAGAAGTCAGGCGATGGGCTTGTTTCTCTTTCTTTTCCGCTCCTCCTTGAAACCAGACAAACACAACCTGCCAGCCAGATGGTTGATGTTTGGCTAGCCTTATCATTAACACCCTATTCCGCACGCGCGCCTCCCCCTCTTTCGTAAGAAAATATAGACCTATTTAACGCCCAGCCAATTAATGGTTGTGGTGAATATTTTCGTTTACGGGAGAAATACTTCATGCGTAAAGCATTATTAATGATCGCGGTAACAGCCGCTGCCACATGCAATTTAAAGCCGGTTGTTGCAGAAACCAAAGTTGCTGAAACCGAATTAGAAGCAATCGAACAACAACTAGAGGCTCTAAAAATAGAGCATGAAAAACGTATTCAGGTACTGGAGGGCAGCTCCTTAAATAGTAATGGGAATTCAAAAGGGCAAAGCAGTTTTAATCCCGCCATTAGTTTAATTCTGGATGGTCGTTATGCAAGTTTTGATAATGATCCTGAAGAGTATGAATTACCGGGGTTTGCACTGGGTGGTGAAGCGGGTTTAGGTGAAAAAGGCTTTTCAGTCGGTCATACCGAACTCATGATGAGCGCCAATGTCGACGACAAATTTTTTGGTCGGATGACTGTTGCCATTGCTGAACACGAAGGTTCGACGGAAGTTGAGCTGGAGGAAGCATTTATACAAACACTGGGGTTGGGCCATGGACTGACAATAAAGGCAGGGCGCTTTTTGTCAGAGATCGGTTATCTCAATACCCAACACGCCCACAGCTGGGATTTTGCTGACGCTCCGCTTATTTATCGCGGTTTGTTTGGTAATCAATTGATTGATGATGGCGTACAGCTGACCTATGTTGTACCTGTCGATCTATTTTTACAGGTGGGTGCAGAAGCATCGAGTGGCAGCCGCTTTCCAGCAGGCGGAACAAGCGATGGCGTGGGTGCCTGGACTGTATTTGCCGATGTAGGCGGTGATTTGGGTATCGAACACAGCTGGCAACTCGGATTGAGTCATTGGCAGGCAGATGATGTCGAAGGCAGGGCAAGTGGCGGTCACGCGCATGGTGGAGGGGATGTAGAGACCCCCTCATTTGATGGCGATAGCAAAATCAATGCGCTGGATCTGGTGTATAAATGGGCTCCCAATGGCAATCCAAAAAACACAAACTTCAAGTTACAGTTTGAGTATTTTAGCCGACAAGAAAACGGTGGGATAACGATGCTTAACAGCGGCCCGCCACTGGAAACCAGTAGCTATGATGGCGATCAAAACGGCTGGTATCTCCAGGCTACTTATCGGTTCAAACCACAATGGCAGACGGGTTTGCGGTATGACCGGCTAAGCAGTAATAACACCGGCTCTGATTCTGATGTGCTGGCCGAGGCAGGGTTGGATGATGAGGGTCATACTCCAGAACGTATCAGCGTTATGGTCGAGTGGGTGCCCAGTGAGTTTAGCCGGATTCGCCTGCAATATAACCGTGATGATTCCTATGAGGAAACCGATAACCAGTTATTCCTACAATACACCATGAGTCTCGGAAGCCACGGTGCTCACTCGTTCTAGGAGAAAACAGTATGTTTAATCAAAGGATAAAAAAATATAGCTTTGGTGTATTGCTATGGTTGTTGTATGCAAATGTAGCTCATGCCCAAATTGATATATTCGCCTGTGAACCTGAATGGGCGGCACTGAGCCGAACTCTGGGTGGTGATGCTGTCAAGGTATATAGCGCCACCACCGCCCAGCAAGATCCCCATCACATACAAGCACGGCCCAGTTTAATTGCAAAGGTTCGCCGAGCTGATCTGCTGGTGTGCACAGGGGCAGAGCTGGAAATTGGATGGCTACCGCTATTGCTGCGAAAATCAGGCAACGGCAAAGTTCAGCCTGGCCAGGAAGGTCACTTCCTGGCCGCCGACCAGGTCAGCTTGCTGGAAAAGCCCGCTGTTCTTGATCGTAGCCTGGGTGACATTCATGCCTCTGGAAATCCACATATTCAATTTGATCCCCGTCGCATTTTGCAGATAGCTAGTGCGCTGGGCAACAGGCTGATTATTGTGGATCCCGCCAATAGCGAGCTATACCAAAAAAACCTGCAGGGTTTCACCGAGCAGTGGCAACAAGCTATTGCCCGATGGGAGCAAAGCGCACACCCCTTGCATGGCAAACCGATCGTGGTGAGCCACAATAACTGGATATACATGGAGCAGTGGCTCGGATTGAAAAAGGTTGCAGTACTGGAACCGAAACCAGGTATTCCACCAAATAGCACCCATCTAAGCAAACTGCTGACCCGGCTAAAGAAAAGCCCCGCGGATATGATATTAGTTGCCAGCTATCAGAATGATAAATCGGCGCGCTGGCTCTCACAAAAAACAGGCATGCCTATTGTTAAACTGGCGTTTGGTCCCATAAAAAATCAAACCCTGATTCAGTGGTTCGATCAGATTATGAGCCTGTTGGTAAGTAACCCTCCATGAGTATTGAAGGGCTGGAAACTTCCATCCTTGGACCGGCGTTTATCGCCGGTCTGCTAATACTGGCGACCCACGTACCCTTGGGGCAGGAGGTTCTCAAACGTGGCATTATTTTTATTGATCTGGCAATTGCTCAAATCGCCGGTCTGGGGGTGATTGCAGCCTACCGTTTTGGTTGGGAAACCCATGGTTGGGAAGTGCAGCTTGTCGCCGTAAGCAGTGCGCTGATAACCGCCGCTGTACTCGGCTGGCTGGAAAAATACTACCAACAGTTTCAGGAAGCTCTTATTGGTGTAACTTTTATACTGGCAGCAACCGGTAGTATTTTACTGTTGGCAGATAACCCCCATGCGGGGGAATCGCTTAAAGACTTACTGGTAGGGCAAATTCTGTGGATCACATGGGATCAGCTCTTGCCGACAGCTTTAGTTACAGGCTTAATTTTTCTTCTCTGGTTTACCCTTCGGCAACGTTTGAACTATCTTGGTTTCTATCTTCTGTTTGCATTAGCCGTGACTAATTCTGTGCAACTAATCGGGGTTTATCTGGTTTTTGCCAGTTTGATTATTCCTGCTCTGGGAAGCGTTGGACGCAGAAGGACATTATTAACAGGTTACCTAATTGGCGGTTCAGGTTATGGGCTTGGTCTGATTTTGTCTTCACTGCTGGATCTGCCAAGTGGAGCGGTTATTGTCTGGAGTATCGCTGCAATTGCTTTGCTGATTAAGTTGGTCACGAAGGGTGGTCCTGAAATGTCTGACCAAGACCGCCAGGTAGGGGTTGGAAAACTGGAATAGCTTGCGGGCAGTGAGGATGCGTACAGTTTATATCGTGTGGATGAGAATTTTTTAACACTGAAAGGTAGGTAGGGCTTCAAAACTGATCCGATTTTCCGGTGTTTCGTTAGCTATGGTGAGTGTAGAGTTATGTGCAAATAGCCTATTCCCTGTTCTATAACTATAGTTATAACGAAGAGGTGCATCTCCAGTAGAGCTCAGTGGCATAGTTATTGGAGGTATATGTTCGGAGTTGGTTTTCCAAAAAAAGAAGTGGCCTGATGCCCTGTTTGTCGCCTAACTATTTACCCAGGTACAGGCTCTGTTTGAGATCAGTGCGAGATAGACTCGCGTCGCTCTTTCTGGTCGTATGGTTAGTCTTTGTTCCATTGCAGTTAGTGTATGCGAAACCTTCGATTACGCTGGCAGCACCGGATATCGGTGCAGAGCAGCTAAAAAAAGACAAGAAAGGTGGGTATGTATTGGTAATCGTAACCGAGGCGTTTAATCGGCTGGGCTACGATTTGAACTTCGTATCTTTTCCCTTCGAGAGAAGCTTGAAAATGGCAGATTCGGGTTTTGTAGATGGTGAACTCGTCCGGTCACCGAGTATTGAAGTGCAGTATCCCAATCTCATGCGCGTTCCAGAGCGATTGTTTAGTGTCGATCTGGTTGTTGTTTCCCGATCCCCGGTTGATTTAACGACAGGCTGGAGCGCGCTATCCGGAAAGTCGGTGGGGTGGTTGCTAGGTGTCAAAGCGATACAAAATCATACACCGGAATCGGTTCATTTGACTGCCGCAATAAATACTACCCAGCTATTCGGATTGCTCAACAAAAAGCGAGTTGATTATGTTCTATCCACGCGTGTTTTCGGGGTCGAACTTTTAGAAGCGAAAAGTCACGGTTTGATTGTGAATGATGAGGCTCTTGTGACGATCTCCAGCTACACCTATTTACACAAAAAACATAAACAACTTGTGCCGAAGTTGGCGGCGACCCTGGCTGAAATGAAGAAAGATGGAACCTTTCAACGGATTATTGAAGAGTACAAGCGAGAAGGTGGCTGAGCTATATCTGGGGCGATTGGTGTAGCGATTTGGGTACAGATTAGAGAGCAACCAAAGTAAGAAACTAATCAATGCCTGAAACGAAAAAAGGGTATTTAGCACGGACAATAAGCCCCGTTAAATACCCCTCGTTTCCGCTTTACTAATGTACACCGGCCTCACTTATCATGAGGCCGGGTACGGGCCTTTAAAGGCTATTCCTCCTCCTCGTCTTCAAGCGCGATCAGCAGTTCACCATTTGCAGCCTGGTCACCAACAGCGACTCTGACTTCGGCAACTATGCCATCTCTTGGTGCTGCGATCTGATGCTCCATTTTCATGGCTTCCAGTATCAGCAGGGTTTGACCCTTTTCAACCGCATCACCGGGCTTGACATTAACAACCAGCACAGCGCCTGGCATAGGTGCTACCAGTCCACCACCCGCATCTTCGAGACCCTTGAGCGGGAATCTTGGAAGCTCGGTGAATTCACAATCCCCATCGGGGCCATGAACAAACCAGTCATCACCGCCGGAGTTCACTTCATAGTGAAGACGCAAGCCGCCAATATTGAGATCAACCGAGCCTGCGCCCGCATCGATGATCTCTACGTTGTACTGACGATCATCAATGGAAACATCCAGTGAACCGCCACGCTTCAGCGAGTAACAAACCAGCATCTCTTCACCCTTAATTAGCAGTGGAGTGGTTTCCGGAGGCATGTGCGAATTGCGCCAGCCACCTGGGATGGTATTGAGCATTTTCGCTGCCGCACGTCGTTTGGCACGTGATTCAACAATAATGGCAATCGCTGCTTTGTCGATCTGCTCGTTGCTGAGCGTACGGGTTCGTGCAGGATTAACCCGCTTAATGAAGTCCGTAGTGGTATCGCCTTCCAGGAATTCTGGAGTTCGTAGCGCAGCAACCAGGAAGTCACGGTTGGTAGTGAGGCCCTGAATACGTGTTTGCTCCAAAACCCGTGCAAGACGTGCGGTAGCTTCACGACGAGTAGGTGCGTGTACGATCACTTTGGCGATCATCGGGTCGAAATCGATACCGATTTCGGTGCCCGCTTCAATACCTGAATCGAATCGTGCATTACCGGTAGTCGCTGGAGCCCATACATGAACGGTGCCCGGTGAAGGCAGGAAATCCTGCTCGGGATCTTCCGCGTAGATACGTGCTTCGATCGCGTGACCATTAATAGAAAGATCTTCCTGTGCGTAACCTAGCTCAGCACCTTCGGCAATTCGAATTTGCTCACGAACAAGGTCAAGACCGGTGATCTCTTCGGTAATTGGATGCTCAACCTGTAGTCGCGTGTTCACTTCAAGGAACCAGAACTCGTCCCCAGACAGCAAGAATTCCACTGTACCCGCAGATGAATAACCAATAGTTTTGGCAGCCGCAACCGCAGCTGCACCCATGCGCTCACGAATATCTTCGGTCACTGCGGAGGATGGTGCTTCTTCAATCACTTTCTGGTGACGACGCTGGATTGAGCACTCACGCTCAAAGCAGTGCAC
>JAHRWD010000013.1 GCA_019090315.1 Pseudomonadales bacterium | reverse complement strand
GTAAATAAGATTTCGCAACCTCATTTTATCAGGCACTCAAGTCATGTCTTTTTAACTATTCAGGTGGTGCGCTTTGGAGTTGAATCCACCAAACACAGGGTGATCGATGGGGTCAGACTCGATCGATTTTACCTGCGCAGGCCCAATTTGGAGGATTCTAATCAATGCGGCTAAATCACGTAACATTGATCGTAACTGATCTCGAAGTCTCAATGTCGTTTTATAGAGCACTGGGCCTAAAACCGATCGTCCTTGAAGAACCGCGGTACGTACGATTTACGCTTCCGTCTGGAGACGAAACGTTGTCACTGGAGGTAACTGGCGAGCAGCGTGGTGAATCCCGAGTACAATTTTATTTTGAATGCCCTGATCTTGACGCATTATGTGCTGATCTGAAAAGAGAGGGCATAGAATTTGAGCAGGAACCAACGGATATGGATTATCTGTGGAGAGAAGCGCGTATAAGAGACCCGGATGGCCATCAAATACGCTTTTATTACGCTAAAGATAATCGCTTGAATCCACCGTGGCGGATAAAGGAATGAACAAACCCAGAAAACTCGGGGGCAGGTCTTTCCATACCACACTCTCTCAACCAGGTTTAGTAGCGATGTGCATATCAAGACTGAGATCAACACGCCAAATCTGTCATCTTCTCAATTTCATAAATTAACTCAAGGGGGCCAGGCCCCTTGAACGATTTTGCTTTGGCAGGTTAACTATCTCTCTTTTCACCTGTCACCATCGCTTTAACCAATGATTCATCATGTTGCCGACTGGCTACAACCACCCCAATCACATGAAGTACTATTAAGAGGAGCATCATATTAATAAAGAATTCATGGATCTCTTCCCAAAATTCTTCATCCGCTTCATTTGACTCATGGCCCGATTCTTCAGAAGAGCTGTCTTCATGGCCATCGTGATCTTCATATCTACCTTCGTCCGCAAAAACCGGTTGAACTAAAGATATCGTTGTGGATTGAGCAAAAGGGCCTTCTCCCTCTTCTATCGCTAATAATTTCATCCCGCTAAACGTTGTCCCAACAAGGGCAACCAGGATTGCCACGACCATCACTCCACCCGCGGGATTGTGACCGATATAGCGTTTGGGCTTACCAGAGGCTATCTGTTTAAGATATCCAATTACCTTTCGAGGGGTTTGAACGAATTCACTAAACCGAGCGTATTTTGAACCTGCAAATCCCCATATTAATCGAGCAAATACTAGTACGGTGATACTATAGCCGGACCACGTATGTACCGACTCGAGTTCATCACCGGTTAGATAGCTAATTAAAAAAAGCGCGACTAAAGACCAATGAAAAATTCGGATAAATTTATCCCACACATAAACCTGACTCATACATTTCTCCTTCTGTTTGTTTGAGAAGGATAATTGCATTGACTCAGCCCAGCATCCATCCGTCAAAGGCCCTATAAGACAGGCTTTAGGACAAATGTACCATCCAGAAAACCAGGGTTAGAACATGCGTAAGCCTACAAAAGACCAGTTAGTGCCACTTTTTCTTGTGATAGTTGCGTTGGCAAGCGGAGCAGATATTTGGGCCGATATTCGCGAAGGTGTTAATACCTTTCACCTGATTCAGGAAAGTATCTTGCTTGGCCTTACTGTCGTTGCTTTTCTGTGGGTTGGATACGGCCTGATTGAGAAAAATCGCGAGCTTAAAGCGCTCAAGGAAACGCTGGATGAGATCAACAATCTACCTCCTCCAGCCTCGGAACAAGCTATCCAGTCAAAAAAACTGATGGCAGAAACCATACAAACCCAGTTCGCTGAATGGGGGCTAAGCAAGAGTGAGCAAGAGGTAGGCTTGCTTTTGTTGAAGGGGTTTAGCCTGAAGGAGATTTCGACGCTCAGGGGCACCGCTGAGAAAACGATTCGGCAGCAGGCTTCAGCGATCTACAAAAAATCAGGGTTATCTGGCCGGCATGTTTTTTCGGCCTGGTTTTTTGAAGATTTTATGTGTTCATAAGATAGCATTAATTGATTCACGAATCGACGAGGTTAGACTTGATTGATTTTAGCCACCCCCCTTTCACTCGCCTCACCCAGATAGCGATGATGAGCCAAAGACTTGCACTGGAAGTGGGGTTATGGCAGTTTTGGGGGTATGGTTGGGGCTTCCAGGCTATTGAAGGGTTTAAGGTGCTGTCAGGAATGGCGCTCCATCCCTCCTTGAATAAAATCCCGCATGTAAAGTATGCGCCTGACAAGTTATTGAATAATATTTCTGAGCAATATATAAAATTAAATTGGAGTAATTATGCACCTGTCTCAATGTATAAACAGAGCTATTCAACTTAACCCTCAAGGTTTGGCAACTGTCTTTGGTGAGCGCAAACACACCTGGATTGAGTTTAAGGATCGTGTAGCCCGATTGGCTCAGGGCCTCAAATCGGTAGGCGTAGAAGATAACGACCGGGTGGCGATACTGGCCTTGAACAGTGACCGTTATCTGGAATACTTTTTTGGCGTGCCCTGGGCCGGTGGCATGGTGGTACCGATTAACACTCGACTAGCCCCACCTGAAATTATTTTCACGTTAAATGATTCTGAAGCCAAAGTATTGGTGGTGGATGATGCGTTTGTGGATATGCTACCCGCGCTGAAAGGTAAAATGGATTCAGTGACTACCATTGTTTTTTCCGGCGAAGGGGAAATGCCTGAAGGATGTGTAAGTTACGAAGACCTGATAAACAACAATGAGCCAGCGGAAGATGCGGGTCGTGCTGGAGAAGACCTTGCGGGTTTGTTTTATACCGGCGGCACAACCGGGCGATCCAAGGGTGTGATGCTATCTCACGATAATCTGCTCACCAATGCCCTGAATATTATTAATGCAGTCAAAATCGATGCCGAAGTAATTTATTTGCACGCAGCACCTATGTTCCATTTGGCGGATTGCGCATCCACCTTTGCCGTTACTCTTGCAGGTGGCGGCCATAGCTTTATTTCTAAATTTGAACCAGAAGAGACCTTGAAAGCCATCGTCAGAGACAAGGTAACCAATTGCCTGTTGGTGCCTACTATGGTGAATATGCTGGTTAATTTTCCCGGTTTTGATAAATATGATATATCGGGTTTACAGCGAGTGTTGTATGGCGCTTCTCCAATGCCTGAAGCGGTATTAATAAAAGCGATGAAGTTGATGCCAAAATGTAAATTTATGCAGGCGTATGGAATGACCGAAACCTCTCCCCTGATTACTTTTCTTGATGACCAATACCATACTCAGGAAGGGCCTCATGCAGGCCGTTTAAAATCCGCTGGGCATGCTGCTGTAGCAGTAGAATTAAAAATAGCGGATGAAAATGATATTGAAGTAGCGCGTGGTGGTGTGGGTGAGGTTTTGACCCGAGGCCCCCATGTGATGAAAGGCTACTGGAAAATGGAAGAGCTCACCAAAGAAACATTGCGAGGGGGATGGATGCATACTGCTGATATGGGTTACATGGACGATGGTGGCTTTATTTATATAGTGGATCGCTCTAAAGATATGATTATTTCAGGCGGTGAAAATGTGTATTCCACCGAAACTGAAAATGCAATATACCAGCACCCCGCAGTACAGGAGTGTGCGGTTATCGGTATTCCTCATGAGGAATGGGGTGAGCAGGTTCATGCGGTGATAGTGCTACATCAAGGCCAGTCATTAACCCAGGATGAATTAAAAAAACACTGTGCAGAGCTGATTGCCGGTTATAAATGTCCACGCAGTGTAACCTTTCAAGACGAGCCTTTACCTGTAAGTGGAGCAGGTAAAATATTGAAAACAGAAATCCGAAAGCCTTTTTGGAAAGACAAAGGAAAAGGCGTTAATTAGCTGTTAACCCTAAAGTAGTGCTCCTGACCACTGCTGCCGTGCACGTTTTCCTCCTCGCCCGGCAGCATGCCTACTGGATTCGACCATCTTCCCCAGATTACTCTTAACCAGTTATTTTATATTTTTTTCTCCTGTTTAATTCCGGACTTTAACTTCTATGGTTGTACGAATTAATTGCGTCGAACCGGACTTGTGCGAAAGGGAGAGAAGATGAAAACCCGAGAGAATTACGGTATTGTTTTTCATGCTAATGATGAGGGGACTTAACCCAGCACCGTGGGTTTATGAACCCGTTTAGCATTCAATAATAATAGGAGCAATACCATGCATCGAGCCTACCATGAATCCAACCTCGCCTATGGTGTGTTACGCCGCGCCTCTCTGAACCCCGAACGTATCGCCCTGATATTTGAAGAGGAAAAAATCAGCTATGAGGAGTTTGGAGATCGGATAAGAAGGCAAGCGACAGTATTGCGAGAGGCTGGAGTCTGTGCCGGGGATCGTGTCGGTTATCTGGGTTTTAATCGCCCCGCTTTTTTTGAGACCTTGCTCGCAGCCAGTACCCTGGGTGCTATATTTGTGCCGCTCAATTTTCGTCTGACCGCGGAAGAGTTGACCTTTATCATTAATGACGCGGGCATTCATACACTGGTCAGTGATGATCCCGTGCGCCCGGTGGTTGAGCAGGCCAGACCCAATTTGTGCTGCAGTCACTACTTCAGCTCGGAATCCGAGGCGGACAATTGGCGCCACCTGAATTCAGAGCGGGCCGTTGCGGAACCGATCAAGGATATCACCCCTGCTGATGAGCACGACACATGCGTGATTATGTATACCTCCGGAACCACCGGGCTGCCCAAAGGCGCAATGCTGACCCATGGCAATATTTTGTGGAATAACATCAATATGATGGTCGCCATTGGTGCCTCTCGAGACGACGTCCTTTTAACGGCGGCACCGGCCTTTCATATCGGTGGCCTTAACATCATGACCATGAACTGTTTTCAACTGGGCGCGACGGTTGCGCTGATGCGTAGCTTTGATCCGGGACAGGTACTGGAAGACTTTGAACGCTACGGGGTCACCCATATGTTTGGTGCCCCGGCGATGTTCCTGTTCATGTCCCAGCATCCAGACTTTTCCAGCACTGACTTAAGTTCGATCAAGACATTACTCTGCGGCGGCGCGCCTGTGCCTGAGCCTTTGATCGAACTCTATGGCAAGCGGGATGTGTTTTTCTGCCAGGCCTATGGTCTTACCGAAACCTCTCCTATGGCCTGCGCCCTGAGCGAAGAATGGGCGACTAAAAAACTCGGCTCGGCCGGGCAAGCGCCGCTGTACACCGAAGTGCGCATTGTCGGCAAGGATAACCAGGTTTTACCCAAGGGAGAGCAAGGCGAGATTTGCATACGTGGGCCAAACATCATGAAAGGCTACTGGAACAGGCCCGAAGCAACCGCCGAGGCAATTGACGAAATGGGTTGGTTCCACTCTGGCGACATCGGCTACATGGATGAGGACGATTTCGTTTATATCTCAGATCGGCTCAAAGATATGGTGATCTCTGGTGGCGAAAATGTCTATCCGGCAGAAGTTGAGAGCACATTGTATAAGCATGACGCCATTGCAGAGGTAGCGGTCATTGGTTTGCCCGATGAAAAATGGGGCGAGGCGGTCACTGCGATAGTAGCGTTGAATGAAAGCCAAACACTTACTCTGGAGGAGTTGCGGGAGTTTGCGACAAAGCACCTGGCTCGCTATAAATTGCCCCTGCGTCTACACATTGTCGACGCTCTGCCACGAAACCCCGCAGGCAAGGTGATGAAGTATGTGCTGAAAGAACAGTTGGAAGACTAGCTCCTCTGTACCGGCACTATAATGTTTTTTTGTGGATTATCAGCCAAAAAAAAGCCAGTTACCCTTGGGTAACTGGCTTCATAAAATTCCTGAATATTTTAGAACAGGGGGTTTATTTTATAGTCCCGGCCGGCATCTCATTATACGGCATACCCTTATCTGACCGAGGTTGCTGGGGTAACCCAAGTACTCATTTCAATCGCAGCAGTTGTGTTTCACCATTTGAATCATCAACACCATCGTTATCATTAACCACTAATACAGTGCCATCAGCAGTCACTGCCAACCCTTCAACCTTCTCCGGAGTTAAACCGCCTGTTGCAGCCAGATCATCCATCAGGTCATCGACGATTGTTTTAGCAAGCACAGGGTAAGCAACGGTGTCGCTTCCATCATCGGCTAAAGGAATCATATCTGCGATGGAGAATTTATATAGTCGCTTTATGGCAGCATCTGGCCCGCCCTGGTTATCACGCTCAATCACCATAAACTCATCGTTGCCAAGGGATGTAATGTCAGAAAGACCGACCCAACCACCATTTATAGACTCAGCGGCATCCAGCGGATAGTAGAAGAACTTCCAGTTCTCTGTAGCGGTGTTGTACTGGCCAATACGAACGTGATTGGCCGTGTCACCACTCCATGTGCGCTGAAAAGCAACATAAAGCAATTCAGTGCTTCCGCTCATCACGGAAGCAACACCTTCAAAGCCGAAGCGCAGTTGGCGGTTTGCGGTTTCTGTTGGCAAAATAACGACCTGTTCGATAAGGCCTTCCGATGAAACATTCACCAACATGTTCTCGAATTCAAAAGGTTTTTTAAGATCACCAATGGTGCCACGCCCTTCAGATGCTATCCAAAAACCACCATTCGCCGAAGTCGTAATGCCTTCCGGATCCAGGTTAACCGTCATTTCATCGTCGCCATTTACAAGACTTGCATCAATCGCAGTAAGCGCACCATTGGTATCTTTCAGAATTATTTCATGGGTTATTTGAGCAGGTTCTGTCGCAACATCTATCGCGAAAATACGGCTTGAATCATAAAAGCTATCCTGAACTGTGTACGCAATATTACCGTCCTGTAAATCCATGCTCAGACCAGAAAGCGCACCCCAGCCCATAGGCAGACCACTGTCTTCATTGCTGCTTGAAACAATGGTGGGATAGTCCGCAGGGCCTTCCTCCAGTTGATAGATGGTTAAGGCTGAACGAATCTTGTCTCCACGATCATCCTTTTCACCCGCAGCAACGAAAAGGTTTCGCTCGGGAATTGCCAACAGACCTTCAGGCTTCACAGTGGTCGGTAACAACTGAACAAACTCTGGATCAGATTCTCCGGAAATTTGATAAACCAATACCACGCTGGAACGCTCGGATCCGACGAATAAATACTCTTTCCCGTCAAAAATCCCGTACTCTACATTCTCTGGCTCATTGCCTTTTTTCCCGGCTCGCTTATCAGGGAAATGACCATGGTTAGTGATGATGTGTTCAACGGATTCTGCTGATTCATAGGCCACGCTGCCATTGATATTAAACACCGTAAAACCACGGCTACCGCCACTCAAGTCACCTTCATTAGCCGTTGCAAAACGTTGGTTTCCAACCCAGTTCACACCATCAGGTTCACGTAATACATTCGTCAGGCTTGCAGTCGGGTTAATCAGGCTGTCTTTTTCGATATCTATATTATTGAGATCAACACCACCGGCACTAAAATGATTAACGATACTGCCATCCGTCATATCAACCAGAATAATGTGATTATTTTCCTGCAAAGTGACCACAGCGATATTGTCTTCGTTAATATCCACATACTCAGGCTCAGGGTCATTCGGGTAGAGGCCTGCAAGTCCGGTCATGCTGACATCACTGACAGTCCAATCAGCAGGTTCGCCCGTGAGGTTGATAATTTGGAATAATCCGGCTGGAGCTTGGTCTGGAATACCCTCACCCAGATCTTCATCACGCTCATTTTCAATCACCACCGCCGCGTACTGACCATCTGGAGATATTGCGATAGAGTCAGGTTGACCACCTAAAGCAATCGTCTCAACAACCGTTTTGGTAGTGATATCAATCACTACCAGGTTGCCACTGGTATTCACATAATCCAAAGACGTATTAACCGCCGCCAAAGCGTAATTACCAATAACCGCTACGGAAGTGGGCTCACCACCCACATCCACGCTACCCACTGCTGCAGGTTCTGCGATGTTAGTGATATCGACAAAACCAATTTTGTCCAACTTGCCATCGGTATAGACAAGAGTATTACCCCCATCGGCAGCAGCAACAATTTCTGCCACTGTTTCATTAGCAATATCAGTGTTTAGGTAAACCGGAAAGCTGCTGACACGATTAAAATTTTTGTTTGCTGGAGGACTGATAGGATCAACAGTAGAATTTGAGTCGTTGCATGCACTCATTGATACAGTTGCGGCAATAATTGCCAGAGCAAACACGCTCTTTTTAAATCTATTGGAAGTAGGCATTCTTTACATCTCACTATCAGTTTCTAAAGACGCCTATTCTTCACAACCATTATAACAAAGGGATGACACTGAATTATTTTTGGTCAAACATATCGAAGATCAGATTAATGAAGTCTCGACTCAACGTATTAAAACCTTTGATCGGCTCACCAGGCCTGTTTTCGACCCTTGCTCCGCTACACCTCCACCACATTCAACATTGGGTGTATTCAAAAAAACTAAGCTTCAGAGCCACGAATAAATGCCTGTACAATGTGATTTAAAAGCACCGCAATAACAATACCGAAAACCATCCCTGCGGTGTTGGCCGGAAAACACCAGCGTCCGCAATAACGATTCACATAGGGCTGAACCAATTCAATACCGCCGCTGTACGCAACAAAAAAAGGCCGTAACACAGCTATTTTTTGGGCTTCTGAAGCGAAATTGGCAACATTAAAATCACATAAATAGCATGGTGGAGTTGCAGGTTTGTTTTTTTCGGGGATATCATATTTTTTGACTGGCTGCATTTTACACAGGTGTTTATATATACAGTACGAAGTCTTTATCCGAACAAGGTAGTCGCAGCTTTTTATCAATATAGAAGAACGATTTGGGCACTGACGGTATCAGGAATTGGAGACACGAGATGCCTGAAGAAAAAAGTAAATCGCCATTTGCTCGGTTCGAGGCATGCTGGCGTCAATCCTTATTAGCTGCTCGCCACGCACAGCGATTATACGTTCCCGTACTGCTCCGCTGCGCCGAGCCATCGGCTGATCAGTGCATGACTCGTTGTGGCTGGTTTTCCATTAATTGAATTGCTGCCAGTTTTACTTCAGGAAGCAGACCCTGATCCCTGACCAAATCAGCGATTCTAAACTGTAGGTCACCGGTTTGGCGCGTGCCTAGCACTTCACCAGGGCCACGTAGCTCGAGGTCTTTTTCCGCAATGACAAAACCATCCGAGGTTTCCCGCATCACTTTCAAACGTTCTTTTCCGTGCTGGGATAGTGGTGCGTGATATAGCAACAGGCAGAAGCTTTCTGCATCACCACGCCCCACTCTGCCACGCAGCTGGTGAAGCTGGGCTAATCCTAGTCGTTCGGGGTTTTCTATCACCATAAGGCTTGCATTGGGTACGTCGACCCCTACTTCAATCACGGTGGTGGCGACCAGTAGATCAAGCTGATGGGCTTTGAATTGATCCATCATTTTGGATTTTTCGGCTGCTTTGAGGCGACCGTGGATCAATCCAATGCGTAGTCCGGGCAATGCAGCTTGGAGGTTGATGAGAGTATCTTCGGCGGCCTGGCACTGGAGGTTTTCGGATTCTTCGATAAGGGTACAGACCCAGTAAACTTGTCGACCAAGATTACAGATATTTTGGATTCGCTCTACGACTTCGTCGCGTCTTTTATCGCTCAATACGACTGTGGTTACGGGTTTTCGGCCTGGCGGTAAACCGTCGATCACTGAAAAATCGAGATCTGCATAGGCACTCATGGCAAGGGTTCGGGGGATTGGGGTTGCGGTCATGATGAGTTGGTGGGGGTAGTGTTCACCGTTGTTGTCCGAGCTGCTTCCCTTGTCGCGCAATTCAAGACGCTGGTGTACACCGAATCGGTGTTGCTCGTCGATGATCACTAAACCCAGGTTGTGATATTCGACCCCTTCTTGAAACAGGGCATGGGTGCCGATCAGTATGGATATCCGCCCGTTAGCCAGTTGCTCCAGGGTTTCTCTGCGTGTTTTTGCACGGGTTTTTCCGGTTAGCAGCGCAACCTTAAAGCCCATTGGCTGAAACCAGTTGGTGAAGCTGAGCAAATGTTGTTCGGCGAGAATTTCTGTAGGTGCCATTAGGGCAACCTGGTAGTCGTTGGCTATTGCCTGCAACGCAGCTATTGCAGATACGACAGTTTTTCCGGAACCTACATCACCTTGTAGTAACCGCAACATGGGCCTTGGTTGGGTCAGATCATCGGATATTTCCCGGACACAACGAGCCTGCGCTGCGGTTAGCTCAAACCCTATTTGTTGTTTGAAGATTTCAATTTTTGCGGCTGGGGCTGGTAACACGGGTGCGCGATGCGCTCTAAGGCGGTTACGATTGCGAATAAGTGTGAGGTGATGGGCTAATAGTTCTTCAAAGGCTAGTCGTTGCTGGGCTGGATGTTCACCTTCGTCCAGTTCTGCTAATGATGCATTTTGGGGCGGGCGATGTAGGTATAGCAGGGAGTCTTTTAGACCTGGCATTCTCAGCTTTTGCGTCAGTTCCACTGGCAATAGCTCTGGCAGCTCTCCGGATTCATCAAGTTTATTCATCGCTTCTGCAACAAATGTCCGCAGTCGTTTCTGGGATAGGCCTTCGGTTGCAGGATAGATTGGGGTTAGCCGATCATCGAGATTGGGTTCGGCGTTGTCTGCTAGCCGGGTGATTTCTGGATGATAGATCTCCAGGCCGGAGCTACCGTGTCTGGCTTCGCCGTAGCAAAGTAGTTTGCTGCCTGTCTGCAGTTGAATCTGCTGGGATTTGCTGAAGTGGAAGAATCGCAGGGTTACGGTGCCGGTATCGTCCTGCAAACGACACAGCAGGCTGCGGCGACGCCCGAAAACAATATCAGACCCTTTGGAATAGCCGCAGATCACGGCATCCTGACTGGGCTGTAGTCCACCAATGGGGGTTAACCGGGTACGATCCTGATAGCGAAATGGCAGGTGAAAAATCAGATCTTGCAGGGTCTGGATACCGATCTGGGAAAATTTTTCGGCCAGCTTTGGCCCGACTCCGGAGAGCGTTGAAACGGGTAATTCTATTGTGGAATCACCGGTATTCATTGGTTATGCAGCCTGTAATTAGCCGTATTGAATCAAGCTTCGAGCGAGATAACCGCATCCATCTCGACCGCCACCCCCTTGGGAAGGGATGCTACACCCACCGCAGCGCGGGCCGGGTATGGCTGACTGAAGTAACGCGCCATCACTTCGTTTACCAATGCAAAGTTTCCGAGATCGGTCAGGAAGATGTTGAGTTTGACGATTTGATCCAGCGTTGCACCCGCTGCATCTGCAACGGCTTTGAGGTTTTCAAACACCTGTACGATATGCTGCTCGATATCACCGGGCACAAGTTCCATGGTTTTTGGATCGAGCGGTATCTGGCCGGAAAGATAAACGGTTGAGCCGACTTTGACAGCTTGGGAGTAGGTTCCAATTGCAGCAGGAGCAGAATCGGTAGAAATAATTTGTTTGTTATTCATGAAATATCTCGGAGTCTTAAAATCAAAAATCGAACCCTGTCAGGCTTATAGAGAGCCTTTTAGTAGCTTGATAGCGGGGCTGTTAGCAGACCTATGGAAACAGAAAAACGTTTTTTTATTATGCGCTATTTTTTAGCCGTACAACCCGGCCAATCTCTTTTAATGCCCGCAGCCGTTTCATTAAACGTGCGAGGTGAATACGGTTTTTAACCGCAACATCGAGGTGGATGGTACCTACTGTAGAGCCCTTTTCAGCGAACTCTATTTTTTCGATATCCGCATCGGACTTGGCAATAGCTGCCGCAAGGGTTGCTAATACGCCCCGTTCATTCAGGGTTTCCATCATCAGTGAAACTGAAAAATCGCCGGTTACTTCAGGATCCCAGCGCACCATCAGATTGTCCTTAACCGCGGCAATTTCGTCCGCGACATTTTTACAGGTCTCAATATGAATCATCACGCCACGACCCTTTCGCAACCTGCCAACAATGGCATCGCCGGGAATCGGGTGACAGCATTTTGCATAGCTAAGCACCATGCCTTCTGTCCCTAAAATAGCCAGGGGCTGCGGTTCGGATAAATTTTCAGCGCCATCTGATTCCGTATCCCCAAGCAATAAACGATAAGCCACGACGTATGACATCCGGTTGCCCAGCCCTAGATCCTCCAGCAGCTCATCCTGGGTCTGGAAGCCAAACTCAGCCAGCACCACTGACATCTGCTCATCGGATATGGAATCAAGATCTGCATCGAGATAGGAGAGGGATTGCTCTAGCAAGCGGCGGCCGAGTACGCGGGATTGATCACGTTGCTGATTTTTCAGGGTGTGCCGGATATTGGTTTTGGCCTTGCCCGTTACAACAAAGTTGAGCCAGGCAATGTAGGGTTTCGAATCAGCTTTGGTAATAACTTCTACGGTCTGACCATTTTTCAAAGGCTGACTGAGTGGTGCAAGACGCCGGTTGATACGGCAAGCAATACAGGTATTGCCGATATCGGTATGCACTGCATAGGCAAAATCGATGGCGGTTGCGCCCTTGGGCAGCTCCATGATTCGACCTTTCGGGGTAAATATATAGACCTCATCGGGGAACAGGTCGATCTTGACGTTTTCGATAAATTCCAGCGGGTTGCCTGCAAATTTTTGCAGCTCCATCACGCTTTTTATCCATCGGTGAGCACCACCACTTTGGCTAGTGGGATCCGATTCGTTCGCCTTGTAAAACCAGTGCGAAGCAACGCCTCTGTTGGCCTTTGCCTCCATCTCCTGGGTACGGATCTGAATCTCGATTGGCGCACCGTGAATACCAATCAGTGTAGTGTGCAGGGATTGATAGCCGTTACCCTTGGGGATGGCGATATAGTCCTTAAAACGGCCGGGGATCGGCTTGTAATGACTATGCACTGCTCCAAGCACCCGATAACACTGATCTTCAGTATCCACAACAATCCGGAAACCGTAGACATCCATAATTTCGGAAAAGGATTTACGGTTATCGCGCATCTTTTTGTAGATGCTATAGAGGTGTTTTTCTCTACCTTCAACTTCAACCGTAAGATTACGTTCCTTCAGCGTCTCACCAAGGGCCTGTCGGATTTTATCGACAATCTCTCGATGGTGTCCTGTGCTGGCCTTCACCGCCGCTGCAATTCTACGGGCTCGCATTGGATATACTGCGTGGAAGCCGAGTTCTTCTAGCTCCAGACGAATGTCGTACATTCCCAGCCGATTAGCGATGGGAGCATATATTTCGAGGGTTTCCTTAGCGATGCGGCGCTTTTTCTCTGGTTTCAAACATCCCAGAGTCCGCATATTATGCAGCCGGTCAGCCAGCTTCACGATGATCACCCGGATATCCCGGGACATGGCGAAGGCCATTTTCTGGAAGTTTTCAGCCTGAGCTTCAGCCCGTGATTCAAACTTGATCTGATTCAGTTTGCTTACGCCATCGACCAGTTCGCCAACGGTTTCGTCAAAGAGTTCACTTAACTCTTTTTTCTCAACACCGGTATCTTCAATGACATCGTGCAGCAGGGCTGCCATCAGGGTTTGATGATCCATCTGCAACCCGGCAAGAATACGGGCTACGGCAAGGGGGTGGGTAATGTAGGGTTCGCCACTTTGGCGCTGCTGACTGAAGTGTGCTTTTTCGGCGTAGTGGTACGCCTTTTCGATCTGACCGATCTTCTCTTCATCAAGATATTCGACAACATCCTGATGCAGTAACTCGAACCCAGAAGGAGCTACGGTGATAGCGCCGGCGCCTTCTGGTTGAGTTTCCATCAAAAAATACCTCTATTTAGAAGCGTCGTCGGTCTTTTCTTCCGTGGCAGTGGCAATGCCGATTTGTTCAAACGCAGCATCCAGCTCTTCTTCAACTTCCACACGCTGAAGTAACTCGGTAGTTACCAGGCCTTCCTCGATTTCCCGAAGGGCAACAACGGTCGGTTTATCATTGTTCCAGTCGACCATAGGCTCATGACCGCCTGTTGCAATCTGCCTGGCGCGCTTACTAGCCAACATTACCAGTTCAAAACGATTTTCTACTGCCTCAAGACAATCTTCCACGGTTATTCTAGCCATTCATACCTCTGTTACTGGGAGTTTTCAAAAATCCGGATGCCACACCAAATATGGTTACGACAATAGACCCCCAATCATATCGGAAAGCCGTTGCCCTTGCGCTACAATTTCAAGCCTTTTTACCACAAAAATGGCCTGAAGATTGCCCAATGCCTCGGAAAAATCATCATTTACTACAATATAGTCGAATTCCACGTAGTGGGAGATCTCGTTGATCGATGCGGCCATTCTTGCGTCAATCACCGATTGCTCATCCTGACCACGGCTTTTTAGGCGTTCCGATAACGCATCACGGGAAGGTGGAAGGATAAAAATGCTCTGCGCCGCCGGCATCATTCTTCGGATCTGCTGTGCGCCCTGCCAGTCAATTTCCAGAATCACATCGGAGCCAGCACTCAGCAACCCTTCGATCTGTTGCTGTGATGTACCGTAGTAGTTTCCGAAAACCTCAGCGTGCTCAACAAATTCGGCCGCATCAATCATCTGCTGAAATTTCTGCTGGGAGACAAAGTGATAATTCACCCCATCGATCTCACCCGGGCGGCGGTCGCGGGTGGTATAGGAAGTAGCCACTCGCAGATTGGCATCTTTATCCAGCAGCGCTTTCACCAGGCTGGTCTTGCCCGCGCCCGATGGGGCCGAAACGATGTATAGATTTCCTGGGTATTGAGTCATCTTATTTCTACTCTATATTCTGAATTTGTTCGCGAACCTGCTCAATCAGCACCTTAAGCTCCACTGCGGAGCGGGTCGTGTCATGGGCGATCGATTTTGATGACAGGGTATTCGCTTCGCGATTCAGCTCCTGCATCATAAAATCCAGCCTGCGCCCTGCAACACCGGAACCATCGATAATACGCTGAACTTCACCGATGTGAGCACGAAGTCGATCCAGCTCTTCATCCACATCCATTTTTTGTGCAACCAGCACCACTTCCTGCTCAATACGCCCAGGATCAAGCTCGATATCCAGTTCCTGCAAACGATCCTTGAGTCGTTGGCGCTGCGCCTCCAGAACATCCGGCAGGATTTTGCTGACCTTAACCACCTCTTCACGCATCCGTTCCAGACGCGAATTGATAACTTCGTAGAGATCAGCACCCTCACGAGCACGATTTTCCTTTAATGACGACAGCGCTTGCTTAAACAGTTTTGTAATCACTTTTTGTTGTCGCGCCGGATCAACATCCGCTTCGCTGAATACGCCCGGCCAGGCCAACAGCTCTTTTACAGAAAGTGATGCGGCATTGGGCATGAGCTCTAGTAGCTGTACCTCTACCTTCTGCAAACCCTCAAGGGTGGCGGTATTTATTTGCGGCGGTTGATCGGACTGATCCAGCGCCTGAACCCTCATCGTGCATTCAACCTTACCGCGGTCCAGCTGTTTGCGCGCGAGATCACGAAGCTCATGCTCCAAAGATCTGAACTCCTCTGGCATTCGGAAGCTCAGATCAAGATAACGATGATTGACCGATCGAATCTCCCAGCTAATACGCCCCCATGGGCTATCGGATTCAACACGGGCGAAGGCGGTCATGCTTGATAACATCTAAAATTCTCTTGTAGTTATGCTGTGTAATCTAACGCGAAGATTCATCACGCAATCAGAAATTAAATCGCAACAATAACAGGTATAATGCGGCGCTTTTCAGACTCGCTAATCAAGGTATATTAACATGCGCCCAAGCCAACGTGCACCCGATCAACTCCGTGATATCAAGTTAACCCGGAACTACACATGCCATGCCGAGGGCTCTGTTTTAGTGGAGTTCGGGCAAACTAAAGTGCTTTGCAATGCCAGCGTTGAAGAATCAGTCCCGCGCTTTTTGAGGGGCAGCAATCAGGGCTGGGTAACGGCGGAATATGGCATGTTACCGCGAGCCACCAATAGCCGTATGCAGCGTGAAGCAGCCCGTGGCAAACAGAGTGGCCGAACCCAGGAAATCCAGCGATTGATTGGCCGCTCACTGCGCGCATCTCTGGACTTAAAGAAAATGCCAGGCATTACCATCACCATGGATTGCGATGTAATTCAGGCCGATGGTGGCACCCGCACCGCGGCCATCACAGGAAGCTGTGTGGCACTTAAGGATGCGATTGCTGGTTTGATTGAAGCGGGAAAAATCAAAAAAGATCCGTCGCTGTTTCTGCTGGCTTCGGTTTCAGTTGGGGTATACAAAGGTGTGCCGGTTGTTGATCTGGATTACCCTGAAGACTCCAACGCGGAAACCGATATGAACGTGGTAATGAGTGAAGATGGCCGATTCATTGAGGTGCAGGGCACCGCGGAAGCAGCGCCTTTTAGTGCCGATGAATTACAATCGATGCTAGCGCTGGCCAGTAGTGGCGTGACCGAGCTGATTGCAATCCAGCGTGAAACGCTGGATCAGTAACCGCAAGACTACAGGGAGATCTGCTGCCGAGCGTGGCGCATTAAACTAGATCGCATAGTCAATAATGAGCGGCAAATGGGTTGAAAATTTCGCCTGGGCGTCAAATTCGGCGCTTTCAACCCGTGGGGAAAGGCTATTGGTAATGATCTGATAGTCGACCCGCCAGGCATCGCGCAGATAATCATCCTTTTCCTGTGTCGGGTGCCAGCTGTACTGGTTAGGCTGATGATTCACTTCACGAAAGGCATCGTTGTATCCCGCCGCATCGAAAATATCATCCAGCCATTGGCGATCTTCCTCAATAAAGCAGTAATTCTGTTCAGATTCAGCATTGAGTGAATCAATATCGAGATGGGCGACCTGAAAATCACCACATAGGATAAATTCCCGGCGTTTATTTCTGATTTTGATCAGGTGCTGGAGCAGCTTCTCCATAAACTGGCGACGCTCCTGCTGGCGTGATTCATCGCCATTGGCCTGGGGCAGCGCAACCGAAACGATGCTGACATCTTCGTAATCTGCCTGTATATAACGACCTTCAATATCAGCCAACAGGTATCCGAAACCGCGCATAATCGCCCGCGGCTGTTTTTTGCAGTAAATGGCTACGCCGCCTTTTCCAGGCTCTACTGCATCGTAAAAATGACCAAAATAGGGTTCGGGGTGATACTTTGCATCCACCAATTCATATTCGTCACTATGGGTTCCCTGAATACAGACCACATCAGCATCCTGCTGAACCATCCATTCAAAAAACCCCTTTTCCGCAGCCGCAACAAGCCCGTCAAGGCCGATGCTTATGATCTTCATATTCGCTCCACATACCAAGAGCCGGTATGATACCGGATTAGTTTAGAATGTAAAAAACGGGACTCCAGTGAAACAAACGAAAACATCACTCAGCCAACAATTCATAGAATTCGCCATTGCCGAAGGCGTATTGCAGTTTGGCGAATTCACTCTTAAATCGGGGCGGTCAAGCCCCTACTTCTTTAATATGGGTAATATTTGCAGCGGTGCATCACTTGATCGACTGGGCAGATTTTATGCTGATCGAATCGAGCAGATACAAACACCTGTTGAACTCTTATTTGGCCCGGCCTACAAAGGTATTCCCCTGGTTTCCGCTGCGTCCATCGCACTTTCAAGAAACCATCAAATCGATATTCCTTACGTGTTCAACCGAAAAGAGGCTAAACAACATGGCGAAGGGGGCAGCCTTGTCGGTGCCCCGTTAACCGGTCAAGTTTTGATTATAGACGACGTCATCACAGCCGGGACAGCAATCCGCGAAGTACTCTCGATTATTGAGCAATCAGATGCTAAAGCGATGGGGATTTTGGTGGCGCTTGACCGCCAGGAAATAGGCCCCAACGGACAATCGGCGATCCAGGAAATCGAGCAGGAATACGGTATTGACGTGTACAGCATTGCTAATGTTAACGATCTAATTGAATATCTTGAAGGTGACTCAGTCACCGGCGATGAGCTAGAAAGGCTGACTACTTATAGAAATCAATTCGGTGCTTCGGCCGTACTCTAAAATTCACTAGCAAAAAACAGGATGTAACACAGGGTTATTGCAAGAATTCCTCTAATACTTTATAAGCTATACTCCTTGAGAGTTTTTCCTGAGGCGAGGCCATTTTTTCACTTAATCATGCGTATTAATTTTTTAATTGTCACGATAACAATTACGCTGTTCAGCATTCCAACCCAGGCTGCTGACGAGGTATATTTTCGTTATACAAACATTAATGGTGTAACGGTAATTGATGACTTCATCCCGGCAAAATATGCAGGAAAGGGTTATTCCATTATCAATAAGGATGGTGTCGTAATTGAGATCATCCCACCAGCACTGACGCTCGCTGAAATTGCTGAAAAAGAACGACAGGAAAAAACCCAGAAGCAACTGGCTGAACAGGCCCGACAGCAAGAAAATTCAGACCGGCATCTGCTCAGCACTTTTGCATCGACTGAAGAGATCGCACTCACACGTGATCGTGTTGTTGCACAACTGCAAATTAAGCTTACAAGCCTGGAACGGAATCGTGCTGACCAGAAAAAGCAGTTGGACAAGCTCCGCGATGATGCGGCCAATATGGAGCGATCACTCGGAAATGTTTCAGATACCATTCAGGATGGTATCAAAGACCGCAAACAGAAGCTGGTAGAGCTCGATAAACTAATTGCAATCAACGCGGGCAGAGTAGAGACCGCTCGCAAAGAATATCAGGGGAAAATCGAACGCTATAATACAATCACCGGTTCGTAATAGTGCCCGTCGACCATTGACCAACGAGCACCTATTCAGACATCCCCTTTTATTAGGGTACCAACCCCCTCATCGGTAAAGACCTCCAGCAATACCGCATGAGCAACCCGCCCATCAACAATATGTGCAGTGCGAACACCAGCCTGCACTGCCTTTAACGCACAGTCTATTTTCGGTAACATTCCACCGTGTATGGTGCCATCTTCAATTAGCAACTCTACCTGCTGACTGCTTAGCCCGGTCATTACATTGCCTTCTTTATCTTCAAGGCCGGCGACATTGGTTAGCAGCATCAGTTTTTCAGCTTTCAGGGTTTCTGCTACTTTTCCTGCTACCAGATCAGCATTAATATTGTAGCTGCGGCCATCTTCTCCCACACCAAGGGGGGCAATTACTGGAATAAAATCGCTGCTTATTAACATTTCGAGTACTTCAGCATTAACCTGTTCAACGGAACCAACATGTCCAATATCGACGATTTCCGGTGATAGCATTTCAGGGGTCTTCTGAACTACTTCCAGTTTTTTTGCGCGAATCAGCTGGCCATCTTTTCCAGTCACACCAATCGCTTTTCCGCCGTTTGAGTTGATGTCGCTGACAATTTGTTTGTTTACTGAGCCACCAAGCACCATCTCCACCACATCCATGGTCTGGCTGTCAGTAACACGCATCCCATTTACAAAGCGGGTTTCTATCCCTAATTTATCCAGTAGTGATCCAATTTGTGGCCCGCCCCCATGCACAACAATCGGATTCATTCCGACAAGTTTCATCAACACAATGTCCCGCGCAAAGCTATTTTTAAGCTCCTCATCAATCATGGCATTTCCACCAAATTTGACCACGATGGTTTTGCCGATGAATCGTTGAATATAGGGCAATGACTCTGTGAGGACTTGTGCCACATTCATAGCAGATTCACGTGTTAGTGACATTCGATCTCCTGGGATTAAATATAGGATATTGGGCCGTACCCGTATTAACAGGCAGCCTTTGCTGGATAAAAAAGAAAAACCTGACGCACAGAGGCCTCAGGGGACAATGGTGGCATTCTATACGAAATAGAATCTTCCCGAAAACAGTTCAAAACCAATCCTGCTGATACTGATTGACGAGCAAACTAAAATGGAATCACCAGATCGCCATCAATGGCCTTCAGTTGTTGTTTAAACAGATCCTGTATCCGTACAAGTGCCGCCTCATCGTCTGCTTCAAACCGCATCGTCAATTTCGGCATGGTATTTGACGCACGGACCAGCCCCCAGCCATCGGCAAAATCCACCCGCACGCCATCAAGATCAGTACGAGCTCCACCTTCAAACTGAGCTACTTCGCGAAAGCGCTCTACAAACTCAAACTTTTTGTCATCATCGATATCGATATCCAGCTCGGGGGTATTGGGTGACCACGGGAACTCGGACATCAGCTCGTCTAACGTAAGGCCTTCCGTCGATAGCACCTCTAACAAACGAGCGGCACTGTATATCCCGTCGTCAAATCCATACCAGCGCTCCCTGAAAAACAGATGGCCGCTAAATTCACCCGCTAGCAATGCACCCAGTTCATCCGACTTGGCTTTGATCAATGAGTGGCCGCTTTTCCATTGCACCGGTCTACCCCCTGCTTCGCTAATAACCTCCGCTAGATATTTGCTCGACTTCACATCAAACACTACATCGGCGCCGAGATTTCGAGAGACAATATCCCGTGCAAAAAGCATCATCAGCCGATCTGGCTGAATAATTTTACCGGAGCTAGTTACTGCAACCAGGCGATCGCCATCACCATCAAATGCCAGGCCAAGGTCCGCTCCCTGAGCAGTCACACAGTTAATTAAATCCTGTAGGTTTTCGGCCTTTCCGGGGTCTGGCGCGTGATTAGGGAAGTTGCCATCCACATCACAATAAAGCTCGGTCACTTCACAACCTAATGCCCTGAGCATCAGCGGAGCAACAGTACCCGCTACTCCGTTGCCGCAATCTACTACCAGTTTTAGAGGATCGGCAATCAAAGCGACATCATTACAAACTCGATCCATATAGTGATCATTGACGAGCATAGCCTCTAGCTGACCTCTACCCGTTGTAAAATTATCCTGCAGGACACGGTGATACAGTGCCTGGATTCGATCCTCAGAAAGCGTAACGCCATCAATGACTATTTTCAGACCATTGTATTCCGCAGGATTATGGCTACCGGTGATCATCACACCGGAACTGTGCCCAAGATGATGCAGGGCAAAATACAATACTGGAGTGGGTGTAATACCAATATCGATCACGTTGCAGCCGGTGCTGATCAGTCCATCAATTAGCGCTTCTTTTAATGCAGGACTGGACAACCGCCCATCGGCTGATACCACTACCTGTAGCTCGCCCTGATCAATGGCTTCGCTACCAATCGCTTTACCGATCAACGTTGTCATTTCTACCGTCAATGACTGTTCAAACACACCACGGATATCGTATGCCCGGAAGATCTCCGACGGGATATTGATCTCTTCAGCATAATTCTCTTCAATACCTGAATAGGTCTGAACCGGTCGCTGAATATCAGTCTGAGGGATGGTTTCTTTGCTCTCTTTCGCGACAGTCTGGGTAGTGATTGGAGCCGCCTCCTTTGCTGGGGACGGATCCTTTGATTGTTGTTTTATACTGTTTCCGGCCATCAAATGTACGAGCCCCTGTGACAGGCTTTCAAACATATTCATTGAAAACTTGTAGCGTTCGTCATCTACCCCTTTGACGGTGTTATCCATAAAACGAAACAGTTCCTTCGCATTGCCACTGAATTTTTCCGAAAGCACGCGGTAACTCATATACAGGGATAGCAAAGCAACCAGCATCCATACCACGCCCGCAATGAGAAAATAGCGAACTGGCAATCCCTGATTTTTTAGCAGTGCCTGCGATGGCGAAAACTTCAATTGCCAACGGGAGTTATTCAATTGGCTCTTTACTTCCACAGCGCCGGAAACCAGCTGCCCCGAGCCTACTGTGAACACCTGCTTAGCTGCAATTCCAGGGAACTTCTGTATAAGTTGTGCTTGCCCCATTGATCCGTCTAACGTAGCCAACGGTTGTTGCAACACTTGCATATCAAAAACCATTAACAAAACACCTGCTGGCTTGTTATCTCTATCCAGAACAGGCTCAACGCTATAAATCAGTTGTTGTTTCGCAGTTTGATGAATTTCAGCTTCTACTTCCTTATTTTGCTCCGCCCACACAATCATCTGAAGGGCTGCATGGCCGACCGGAGCCCGTGGATCTTCATCCATTTTCGCTATACCAGCCGAATAAATTTCCAGCCGCACGAGATGGGGTATTTTTTCCTTAGTTGAATTTATCAGCTCTCGCTGAATATCGGCATTTTTTTGAATCACCGCCACTCTGATATCCGGGTCTTCTGCCAATGTTTTCTTCTGAACGTTAATCTGCTCAATACTCTGATTGAGCAATGAGGAGTAACGCCCGGCATAGCTTTCAGCAACCATTTGATGTTGCGCTTGCTGGGCACCTTCAACAACCTGAAAGTAAATGATACCGGCGGCACAAATTCCACCGACCAAAACCCCTAAAACAGCGATGATAAAACTGAAGCCGATGCCTCGGGAGCCTTCCGCTGCTTCCGGAAGCTCGCCGTCGGCAACTGGATCAACTGGTTTGTTTTTATTAAACATGGATTTCACTCACTGATACCCGCAACACTCGAAAAACAACTAAAAAATTATAGCCAATAATCGCGGCTACGATTGGCCGGTATGCCCAAAGCCACCTTCACCACGCTCACTAGCGGTAAAATTATCAACCATTTCAAGCGCCATTTGAATCACCGGGGTGATCACCAGTTGCGCTATACGGTCACCGTGATTGATTTGATAAGTCGCATCACCCCGATTCCAGCAGGAGATCATCAGCGGCCCCTGGTAATCGGAGTCGATCAATCCCACCAGGTTGCCCAGCACAATGCCTTTTTTATGGCCGAGGCCGGAACGCGGAAGGATCATCGCCGCCAGGCCGGGGTCATCCAGATAAATCGCTATGCCGGTAGGTAATAGCTTCGATTCACCGGGTTTCAGATCAAGCGGTTGATCCAGACATACCCGCAAATCCATACCGGCAGAACCCGGCGTTTCATAGGATGGCAGGGGGAAATCAACGCCGACCCGATCATCAAGGATTTTTACTTTGAGTTTATTAGACATCTGCTTCCTGCTTTGAAGATAAGTAGTGTTGGGCCAGCTGATCGATCAACAACCGGGCCAGTTTGGCCTTGGACATTTTCGGTAACACTGTGGAGTCTTTGCGAGAGATCAGTGTGACTTCATTGTCATTGCTATTAAACCCTATCTGTTTATCAGCCACATCGTTTGCAATAATCAGATCAAGGTTTTTTTGTTTGAGTTTTTTCTGGGCGTATTCAATCAGATTGTGGGTTTCCGCCGCAAAACCAACGGTAAAGGGTCGCGATGCACTGGCGGCTACCTCAGCAATGATATCGGGATTGCGAATCAACTCTATCGTCATTGCGTGGTCCTCATCCCCCTTTTTGATTTTACGATCAGCCACCTGCGTAGGTCGGTAATCAGCAACCGCTGCAGAGCCGATAAAAATATCGCAATTTGGAAGGTTTTTGAATACCGCTCGATGCATATCAGCGGTGCTGATGACGTCAATTCGCTCAACATGCTCCGGTGTTTCAAGGTTTACTGGGCCAGTAACCAGTGTCACTTTGGCCCCCGCATCAACCGCGGCCTCAGCCATTGCAAAGCCCATTTTTCCGGAGCTTTCGTTACTGATGTAGCGCACAGGATCAATCGCTTCGCGGGTCGGGCCTGCTGTAATCATGACATGTCGGCCGTTAAGTTCGTGGCTTTGGAAAAACTCTCGTACTTCTATTAACAATTGATCCACGTCCAGCATACGGCCCAGGCCAACATCACCGCAGGCCTGCTCACCTTCATCGGGGCCGAGAATTTTTACACCTTTTTCGGTCAGCATTTCGAGATTAGTTTGGGTTGCGCTATCCCGCCACATCGCCTGGTTCATCGCTGGAGCCAAAGCAATTTGTGAATCCGTCGCCAGACAAAGTGTTGATAAAAGGTCTTCACCGCTGCCACGGCTTAAACGTGAAATAAAACTGGCGGATGCCGGTGCGATCAATACCAGATCAGCCCAACGTGCCAGCTCGATATGGCCCATCGCAGCTTCGGCTTTGGTATCCAGCAGGTCGATATGAACCGGGTTTCCGGACAACGCCTGCAGCGTCAAAGGCGTAATAAATTCACAGGCAGAGGAAGTCATCACCACCCGTACCTTTGCCCCAGCTTTTTGCAACCCCCGCACCAGCTCGGCGCTTTTATAAGCTGCAATACCACCGGTAACTCCAAGGATAATCTGTTTATTGGTCAAACGATTCATAACGCTGTTGTCCTGCAACTATTTTTGAGCCCGCAACCATTCATGAGTCAGCATTCCGTTGCATTATACAGACAAGCATTATTGCGGGAAGGACTGCATAATAACCATCAGTGATTCACAAAAATGGAGTTTGAGATGACGATCAAGGATTGGCCAGAACAGCTGCGCCCACGGGAAAAACTGCTCAAAAAAGGCGCACAATCACTTTCTGATGCAGAACTGCTAGCGATATTTTTACGCACCGGAGTGACAGGGAAATCAGCAGTCGAGCTGGCAACGGATCTGCTTAAACACTTTGGCGGTCTGCGCGCTATTTTAGCGGCAAACCAGTCTCAGTTTTGTAAGGCCAAGGGATTGGGGGAAGCCAAATATACCCAGCTACAGGCGGTGCTAGAGATGGGCAACCGTCATTTAGGCGAAACACTGGAGCGCAGCAACCCGCTGGAAAGCCCCGAAACCACTAAACGTTTTCTGCAATCAAAGCTGCGCCATTATCAGAAGGAGGTCTTTGCCTGTCTGTTTCTGGATAATCAGCATCGTGTGATTATTTTTGAGGAGCTATTTTTTGGCACTATTGATAGTGCCAGTGTTCACCCTCGCGAAGTGGTCAAACGAGCACTTCACCACAACGCTGCAGCGCTGATCTTCTGTCACAACCATCCATCTGGCATTGCGGAACCCAGTGCTTCGGATCGATCCATCACGGCCAAATTAACTTCGGCGTTAGGTTTAATTGATGTGCGGGTTCTGGATCATATGATTGTTGGCGATGCGGAAATCGTATCGATGGCAGAGCGGGGGTTATTGTAGCTGTTGCTATCAAGTATAAAATTCAGGCAAAAAAAGAGCCGGTAAACCGGCTCTTTTCTATTCTAAGATTTGTACTTTGGGATGCCGGAACATCCCTATATGAACATATCCTAGGCTTCGTTAGTGAAAATCACGGTGCCACTGGCACCGAACATTCCACCGACACCATGACTGACGGATATTTTCGCACCTTCAATCTGGGCCGCAGCAGTACCACGCATCTGCCGGATACTTTCCTGTAGCGCATACATTCCGTACATTCCGGAGTGCATGTAGCTCAGGCCACCACCAGTGGTATTCAATGGCAGTTTGCCACCCGGAGCAGTATTACGCTCACGAATAAATGCTGCCGCTTCCCCTGGCTTACAGAAACCCAGATCTTCCAGACCATATAAAGGCAGGTGAGCAAAGGCATCGTAAATCATCAGGTGATCAACTTCATCGTGACTAATACCCGCTTCTTCAAAGGCTTTTGCACCGGAAACCTTAAAGGCTTTGGAGCTGCACATATCTTCCATCTGACTGATCATCGGTGTTTCAACACTTTCACCAGTACCCAGAATGTAAACGGGTTTCTGTGGGAAGTCTTTAGCACGCTCAGCAGAGGTCAGAATGATTGCACCACCACCATCGGTCACCAGGCAGCACATCAGTTTAGTGAAGGGCCATGCGATCATCGATGATCCCAGTACATCATCAATGGTCAAAGGATCCTTGAAGGAAGCACGCGGATTTTTGGCGGCCCACTCACGCTGAATGACTGAAACCGTTGCCAAATCTTCAACCGTCAAATCGTACTCTTTCAGGTATCGAAGGACCGGAATGGTGAACATGGACGGAGGCCCCATCACACCAAAAGGTACTTCAAACTGACCCGCCAGGCTTGAGGTTTCCATTCCGCGGGGCGGTACGCCAACGCGACTGCGGCCACTTTCACCGTGGGTAATTAATACGGTTTCGCACAGGCCTTCGTTTATCGCTGCTGCTGCGTGACGCACGTGCATCATAAAAGAACAGCCGCCAACTAAAGTGCCATCAACCCATTTTGGAGTAATGCCTAAATAGTGGGCGATAGCGGTTGGCCATTCGCCCGCGGTGGCTACGCCATCAATATCGGAGGGCTTAAGACCCGCTTCTTCCATCGCATTTAGAGCTGCATCGGCGTGCAACATGATTTGCGACATGCCCGGGATTTTACCCAGATCGGTTGTTTCTGCGGCGCCTACTACTGCTACTGAATTCTGTTTCATGCTTAAGCCCCCGCCGGTTTAAATAGTGGCAGAGTGATATCGTCATTCTGCTTTTCGAAAGTGACTTCCAGCTTCATATCCAGAGGAAGCGCTTCCGGGGTTTGCTCACACTCGACGATATTGGTCATCATGCGTGGGCCTTCATCAAGTTCCACTACAGCGATCGCGTAGGGCGTATCAGAAATAGGTTGCGGACGTGTATTGATCACGTAGCTAAGCAGAAATCCTTTGCCCGATGCTTCAAAAATCGAGACTTTTCGACTTGCACATTTTGGGCAGAAAGGCCGAGGGGGGAAATAGGTATTACTGCAATCATCGCAGCGCTGGAGCAATAACTTGCTGTTTTGCGCGCCATCCCAGAAATGCTGGGTTTCCGGAGTCGGAGTCGGCAACATCCGTTTCATCTTCGCCATAATAAAGCCACCTGTTATTTTCGTTGAGTGTGGAAATGTAGCCGGTGATTATCACACTTACCCAGCTAGCAACGCAATTTTGTCTATTGTTTACAAAAAACCCGCGCCAAAACGGGGCATTTTCAGCAACTCCATAATCAGTTAGAATGCCTCGCCTTGAACGGCCGGACCACTTCCCTGGTCGTACCCGTTCAGTCGATAATTCTATAAATAGCTCCCGTTTTCAGCATTTTTTTCGACAGCTTCTATACTCGATTAAACTCAAAGAATTTGTCTTGCTATCGAGCCATTGACCCACCACTGACTGACGAAAGAGGACTTCACCTTGAACCTGTTTAAAAACCCTTCAGTTCTACTGGCTACATTGCTGACAGCAATGTTTCCTGCTAGCGCCTTTGCTTCAGCCGGAGCAATTAGCACCAATTGGATAGATCTAACCAATCACTGGGTTGGTTTCGCTGCCCTGACGGTATTTGTGTTGGCCTATGCGCTGGTGATGGCGGAGGAATACATCCATCTGCGAAAATCCAAACCGGTCATCATCGCGGCGGGTATTATCTGGGCCATTATTGGTTACGTATACGCGGCCAACGGCTTCACCCACGAAGCTGAAGCAGCTGTGCGCCATAACCTGCTTGAATATGCTGAACTGATGCTGTTCCTGTTGGTAGCGATGACCTATATCAATGCCATGCAGGAGCGCATGGTATTTGATGCGCTACGCTCGTGGTTGATCAAAAAAGGTTTTAGCTTCCGTCAGTTATTTTGGATCACCGGTATACTGGCGTTCTTTATATCACCCATTGCAGACAACCTTACAACCGCACTCTTGATGTGCGCAGTAGTTCTTGCGGTAGGCGGCGATAATATGAAATTTATCAGCGTTGCCTGTATCAACATCGTAGTGGCTGCTAATGCCGGTGGCGCATTCAGCCCCTTTGGTGATATCACAACACTAATGGTTTGGCAGAAAGGCATGGTTGAGTTCACCACCTTCTTTGCGTTATTTATACCCTCTGTTGTGAACTTCGTGATACCTGCCGCCATCATGCATTTCGCTATTCCTAAGGAAAATCCCGCGGGGAGCGATGAAGGCGTACCGATGAAGAGAGGTTCCAAGCGGATCATTGGACTATTTTTCCTCACTATTTTAACCGCCGTTTCATTCCATAACTTCCTGCACCTGCCCCCGGTTGTTGGCATGTTAACTGGTCTGGGTTATCTGCAGTTCTTCGGATTTTTCCTCAGGAAAACGGAGAAGATCGCTGCACTGAAGGAAGAAGACGACAAGATTGCACTGTTTGATGTATTCAACAAGGTTGCACAGGCGGAGTGGGATACCCTGCTATTTTTCTATGGTGTTGTGCTTTGTGTCGGTGGTCTTGGCTTTATCGGCTATCTGTCGGTTGCATCGGATGTGATGTACAACCAATGGGGCCCAACCTACGCCAACGTTGCGGTGGGTGTACTTTCGGCAATTGTGGATAATATCCCGGTGATGTTTGCAGTGTTATCGATGAGCCCTGATATGTCCCTCGGCCAATGGCTGCTGGTTACATTAACCGCCGGAGTAGGTGGTAGCCTGCTGTCGATTGGCTCCGCTGCTGGTGTTGCGCTGATGGGCCAGGCCCGGGGTAAATACACCTTCGTAAGTCACCTGAAGTGGACGCCGGTTATTGCCCTTGGGTATATCGCCAGCATCTACTGCCACATGTGGGTTAACAGCGCCTATTTCTTGGTGTACCGCTAGCTTAACGAACATAAAAAAGGAGGCTAAGCCTCCTTTTTTATGTTCGTTAATTTATATACGCCTGTTCACTACGAGTCGAAATAGTATCCAGTACTGCCCATACTCAAATACTCCTTAACCACATGCGAAATTTCAGCCGGTTTCACAGAGGCTTTAATGCTCAGGTCCTCCTCTTTCAGATCTATAATCAGAGCCAGATCGCTGGGTATGTCTGCATCGTAGATCATCACTTCGGGAAAAAGCAGTTGCTCGCGCCTTACAGAGTTCACAATTCCAACCCGATCATCACTTAAAGTAACGAAAGTCCCGGGCGGATAAACCCCAAGAATACTCACAAAAACATTCAAAATTTCCGGGTCGTAACGATTTTTATCACGTGAGAAAAGCGTGGACACGGCCTCGTGGGGCGTTAGCTCTCTATCGCCATCCAGATTGTTGGTCAGATTATCATAAGCATTCACAAGGCTGACTACCTTTGAATAACGGCTCATTTCATCACCCATTAAACCTCTAGGGTAACCGCTACCATCAACATTTTCATGGTGCTCGGCAAGTACACGCATTGCATCTCGAGGAAGATATCCTTGCCTCTGTGCGGTTGCGGCACCCATCAACGGGTGTCTTTTGTATATTTCAAACTCCGGCTCTGTCAGCCGTGTTGTTTTATTTGCGACCTGCCCCGGCAACTCTGAAATACCAATGTCATGATAGAGCGCACCGAGCCCCAATATATGCATCTCATCTTCCGTAAGCCCGATCCGGTTTCCAATCATCATGGACAACACAAGCACGTTCATCACATGCGCATGCCGGCTAGCAGATTGAGCTTCCATGTTAATAAGCTGCAAGGCCACATCTTCCGCCTGAATCATCGATGAACACACGCCATCAACCAGCTCTTTCGCCTCAACAGCCGCCTCGGCGACGGGTACCTGCGAGCCAAATAATCTTGATAAACAGCGAACTGATTCTGTGAACGCCTTTTCACAGACTTTGGCTTTCTTGCGTCGCTCCTTTTGCCACGCAATTTTTTTGTTTTTTTCTTTCATCAATGAAGCTGAGGCCGGTTCATCGATCGCTGTCTCAGGGACAACTTCAGGCTCAGGCGAGACTACCTCATCCGCTGATTCCAGCGGCTTTGCCGTGCTTTTATCTGGACTAAACCGAATTGAGTTCAAGCCCAGACCGCGAATCGTGTCAATCTCTGTGGCGTCCTTTATTCTAAAGGCCTGGCGCAGGAACGGGTGTTTACTCCAATGCAGGTCAATATAGACATACATTCCAATGCACAGTTGATCTGTTGAAACTTGCTGGTCCATAGTTACTTGTAAGTACTTCTATACATTATTTTCTGTTGATTGCTATCGCTGACAAAAACTGATCCAGAGTATAGTTCAGATTCCAGATTCGTCTTGATCGCTACTACGGAGAAGTACACCTTGCACAAGAAACCCACAATACCACCTTGGAAAAAAGGTCCATGGACGACATAATTAGCACCATTGGAAAACCACCAAAGACACCACATCTGGACGACAAAAGAGTTATGAAAAAGACTGTACTGGCCTGGGCGCTCTGGATTATCGGTATCGCGATGATCCTTGGTTATGATTATCTATCACGCATGGGGGATGGTTATATTCACAGCGGCGCGGTAGCAGATGAAACGATGACCATGCTATTGATGGGATTAGCGTCCTGTCTTGCTCTGGTTCTTTACCAGGGCACTCAAAAATATCCTCTTTACATACGTATCAGTCTGGTTCTGGTTCAGTTAGCCGGCGGCTATCTGGTGCTTGCCGGTGCTTCGATTGGGTATATGTGCGGCACAGGTATCGGCTGTTTTTAATCGATTCCCCGTTCCAAACCTGCCCAAACCTGTGAAGACAAGCGAGTTGGCAGATACGCTAACGTGAATGGCTGCTGAGTTCTATTTGGCCAGCGACCACATCGACATCTCTTTACCGCGCACACCGGCCATCTCAACATTGGCAAACCCGTCCTCAACCAACTTATCAAGGTGGGCCTTTAACGAAAAGGCTGCCACAGGGTATAAACGTGGGTCCACATCATCGTAGGCAAGGGGCACCAGCTGATCCAGATTTCCGGCTTTTAGCTGGTTCAGCGCATCCATGGCTTTTTTCTCACGCTTGAGGCGATGCGCGATAATGCCATCCGCTACCTGATACGGTTGTTTAAGCAACTCGCCATGAGCGGGAGCAATCGTCTCCAGCTCATAATCATGCAACATTTTAAGCGAGTTCAGATAGGCTTTCATATTGCCGTCGGGTGGGCCAATCACAACGGTTGAGCCCTCCATAATATGATCACCGGTAAATAGTAGCTGCTCCTCTTTCAACAAGAAGCACAGGTGGTTTGATGCATGGCCGGGGGTGTGGATCGTCTCAAGGGTAAAATCATCACCGCTTATCCGGTCTCCATGCTGCAGCTTCATCTCCGGCACAAAGCTCTGATCCTGAGTCGCTATTTTGGGTGCTCCCATACCGGCCAATATGCCACCGGCCTTCTCCTGCAAAAGCACCGCCATTGGCGAATGATCCATATGCGTATGGGTGGGAATAATCCAGCCTACCGCCAGATTATGCTTATCCAGCATGTTTAACAGGTTATCCAGATGCTCCGAATGCTCGGGTCCGGGATCAATAATTGCAACGGTACTATTACCTACTATATAAGTATTGGTTCCTGGTCCCGTCATCACACCGGCATTCGGTGCAGTCAAACGCCAGACCAATGGTGAAATTCGCATCAATTGCCCGGTTAATGCTTGTCTCTTTTGAGAATCAGCCATCGAAATTACCTGTTTAAAAAATCCGATTGTTTGAAAGGTCGAATACTCGTACAAATATCCCTGAAGTTCAAGCAATGGTGATTGAGTCCTATCACACCTGAAAAAACCACTCATTTTGACCATAGCGACCTGATGTTGTTGCGAATCTCCAGTTCGCTCACTATAATAAAACTGAACGGTCGGTCAGTAGCGCCGCCGGCTAAAGGTAGATCGCCTCTGTCTCTATCAATGGGCTCCATCAATGAGCGTGTGGCAGCAACCTTCTGCTAGCGGTTTTCAGGCGGCGGATCTCACCAACAGGCTATACGGACAACTCAATATTTGACTTCTGAAACCTCGCAACGGCCATTTCGAGCGAGTTTTCGCGTTTTGGATGTACTCACATGATCAACCCACATAGATGAGCGCTCAAGAGATTAGCAGTGGCGCTCAGAAAGTTCTCGATGCAGCACAGGAACTATTTGCGGAGGAAGGGTATGCCAGCGTTTCTATTGCAGCCATTGCGGATAAAGCGCAGATATCCAAGGCCAACATTTATCATCATTTTGATTCCAAAGACGAGCTATACTGCGCCGTTCTGAAATCAGCCTGTTTAGCCTCTGCGGAGATGATTACCCACGATACTGGCCATAATGACAATTATGCAACGCAGCTTGGTAATTTTGCCAAAAGCCACGTATTACACCTGACCAACAACCCTGCGGTTTCTACTCTTGTGATACGGGGCTTACTGGAAGAATCAGGCAATATTGTTTCCGCCACAAACGATCTCACCGCCAATGACTTTGATTGTAACTTTAATCGGCTAGTCACTCTGATCAAAGCAGGACAGGAAGCCAAACAGATCAAACCGGAAATCCAGCCCGCAACCATCGCAACATTGATGATTGGTGCCAACATTCTCTTTATGAAAGCAAGAAATGTATTAGACGAAGTACCCGACAACGAATACCCGCTAGACCCCGAAGATTTTGCAAACTCGATGATTGATATCCTTTTACACGGCGTATTAACAGAACAACAGGAAGATAAACTCCTATGAAAAGCAGTAACATCAACACCACAGCACACACCTTCCGTACCGTTTCAACCGCTGTTATCAGCTCGATATTTGCCCTGTCGATACTGGCAGGCTGCGGTGAAGAGGAAGAGGAAACAGTAACCAAGGAAAAACCTTCGGTTTTGGTTAATGTTCAAAAGGTCAGCGCTGAAACCATTCGAATCATGGAAAACTCTATCGGTCGAATAGAGTCATTGGCAACGCCAAAAATCGCTGCGGAAGTGTCCGGCCGTATTATTTCCATTGATGTAGCCGTTGGGCAAAGCTTCACCAAAGGGCAGTTGTTAGCCACACTGGACGATACGGATTATCAAAACCGTCTACGCGCAGCCAGTGCCGACGTTAATCGTGTTAAAGCGATGCTCAAAAATCAGGATGTGCAACTGAAACGATACGACAACCTCCAGCAAAAAGATTTTGTATCTAAAACCAAGCTGGACTCGCTGACGTCACAAAGAGAGGTGCTAAATCAGCAACTGGATGCGGCACGCGCTCAGGAAGATATCATTCGACACAATCTCAACAAGACTAAAGTCTACGCGCCATTGGCAGGGCAACTACAAAAACGACTGGTGTCCGTAGGTGATTACGCTAAACCGGGAAAACCGTTGTTTCAGGCCAGTACCCACGATCGCCTTCAAGTGATACTACCCTTTCCTGAAGTGATATCGAATCAACTGCGGCCCGGACTCTCGGTTACGCTCAAGTTGAACATCGAAGACAGTGTCACGGCCTCCGGTACGGTTACCGAAATACGTCCGGATATTGGCTCGCGCAACCTCTCCTCCGATGTAATCGTTGAAGTAGAGAACCCCGGCGGCTGGAAACCCGGTGCTAGCGTTGACGGTACGCTGACCATTGATGAGCACTCTGGACTGATGGTCTCAGATCTGGCAATCGTTCAGCGACCAGGAAGAACCGTTGCTTATATCGTTCAACCGGACGGCACTGTAAAAGAGTCCATAATTGAAACCGGCTATTGGGAGAAAAGCAGAATTGAAGTTACCTCGGGGATCAATGATGGCGATATCGTAGTCACCGATGGGGCTTATTTTCTCAGCGATGGCGCTAAAGTACGATATGAGGAGAGTCTCTAATGACGTTATCTGAACTATCCATCAAACGGTACGCGATGGCGTACATGATGAACCTGGTCATCGTATTGATCGGTGTCGTCAGTATTTTCCGGGTCGGTGTTGATCGCTATCCAAGCATCGACTTTCCGATTATCTCGATTACTACCATCCTGCCCGGCGCCAACCCGGAAATCATCGACACCAGTGTCACCAATATCATCGAAAGCGCTGTAAACAGTGTGCCGGGTATCGACTATATTCAGGCCTCCTCGACACCAAGCGCTTCAAACGTAATCGTATTCTTCAAATCTTCGAAGGATATGGATATTGCCTTTAACGAGGTACAAAGTAAGGTCAATGTGATCAGCAGTCTGCTGCCTACCGACGTGAAAACACCGATTATCCGAAAGGTTGAATTTGGTGCTTTCCCAATTATGTGGGTGGTATTTGGTGGCGACCGAACGCCTCAACAGCTAGACCACTACATGCGTACCGTGGTTAAAAAACGTGTTGAAGGTATCGAAGGTGTAGGTAACGCCATGGTCGGTGGCTCCAGTAAACGCGCCATTCGTATCAACGTTGATCTGGAGCGACTTACTGCCTTTGGCTTAACCGCTAACGATCTGGTCAGGGCCATTAAATCTGAACATCTACAGTTCCCGGGCGGATACATGGTAGGTGATAACCGCGAAATGCTGATCAAGCTGGACCAGGAATACCACAGCATTCGTGAACTCAGCACCATGGTTGTCGGTTACCGGGAAGGTGCACCAATCAAGCTAAAAGATGTTGCGAGTGTAGAAGACGCACTTGAAGATATCCGTGCTATCGGCCTATACAGAGGCCAGCGAACCACGGGGCTTGGCATCGTCAAAATCAGCACTGGCAACATTGTCGCGATATCAGATGAGGTTATGCGGGTCATCAAGGAAGAGATCGAACCTAACTTGCCACCCGGTATGTGGGTGGAGATCGCGACCGATGACTCCATTTTCATTAAAGATCTCGTCAACAACCTGAATGAACATATTCTTTGGGGAACCATTCTCGCGGCATTAGTGGTACTGGTATTCCTGCATGACTGGCGATCCACCATTATTGTTGCAACCGCGATTCCGGTTTCTTTACTTGGTGCCGTTGCAGTGATGTATTTTGCCGACTTCACCTTTAACAGCTTCACCATGCTAGCGCTGCTGTTGCTAATTGGAGTGGTGGTGGATGATGCGATTGTGGTGCTGGAGAATATTCACCGACATCGAAACACTATTGATAAAAACCCAGTTACCTCAGCTATTTCCGGTTCTAACGAAGTATTTTTTGCGATTTTCGCCTCTAGTCTTTCGCTAATTTCGATTTTCGGGCCGGTTATTTTCATGAGCGGCGTGGTCGGGAAGTTTTTCCAGTCCTTCGCGGTAGTGGTCAGCTTTGGCGTTATCGCGTCGTTTTTTGTATCGATCACCCTCACACCGATGCTGTGCTCGCGCTTTTTGAAATCTCATCAAGACCTCGGCCTTATCGCACGGTTTAACGAGCGGTGGATCACCGGAGCAGAGAATTTCTATCGTAAGGCACTTGGATCAAGTATCCGCAATCGCTGGAAGGTTCTTGCGTTGGCTACTGTAGTGGTACTAAGCAGTGGATTTTTCTTCAACAATATCAACAAAGGCTTTAATCCCGATATCGATGAAGGCAAATTCATGGTGTTCTTCAAAACGCCCATGGGTTCGACCATTGACTACGGCCGGGATCGACTCAAAAAAGTTTTAGCTGTGCTAGATACCTACCCTGAAGTCATCAGCCACTTTAGTGGCCTGGCGATGATGCCCGGTTCTCAAACAAGTGACGGCATGTCGATGGTGCGGATGACCCATAAAACCGAACGTGATCGGGGCCAATACGAGATTCAGGATCTGGTTCAGGCGGATTTGAATAAGATCCCCGGCATTCGCGCATTCGTAACACCGATGTCGCCAATGGGCGGTGGTCGTGCCGATCCATTACAGGTTGTGCTACGCCATCAGGATTTTGACAAACTGGCGGAGATGGCCGAACCCTTTAGGCAAATTTTGGCCAGCCACCCTGATCTGGGCGGAAACGTCGACACTGATTTACAGGTCGACCTTCCACAAATCGAGCTCACAATTGACCGGGTACGAGCTTCTAGCCTGGGGCTTGCCGCAAGCGATGTATCAATGGCGGTCAATGTGCTGCTGGGTGGTAGTAATGTTGCGTACTTCAATGATGAATCTGGGGATCAGGATCGCTACGATATTCGACTCAAAGCAAAATCAGATAGCATAGGCTTGCCAGGCGACCTTAAAAAGCTCTACCTCAGAAGCCGTACTACAGGTGAACTGATTCGAGCCGATACCGTTGCCAAGTTCGAGCAAACGCTAGGGCCAGCAAAGCTGTCCAAATTCAGTCTGCAATACGCCGCTACATTCTACGCAACACCCACCGTTCCAATCGGTGACGCGTTGGCTATTGTTGAAGAGGAGATCACTAAACTGCCACCGGGCTTCACCCTTGAAGTCAAAGGACAAGCCAGAAGCTTCGGCGAAGCCGTTTTGGCGATTGGCTTTGCGCTGGTCATGGCTTTACTGCTGATGTATATGGTTTTAGCCAGTCAGTTCAACGGTTTTGTTCAACCAATGATAGTGATGATGGCGCAACCCCTGGCGATTGTCGGTGGTTTGGCAGCGCTCTGGATGTTCGATTCCGAGCTCGTCATCTACTCGATGATTGGCATGGTTCTATTGATGGGACTGGTAGCAAAAAACTCGATCCTGCTAGTCGATTTGACCAACCAGTATCGAGATCAGGGTATGTCGGTGGATGAAGCATTGCTTGCAGCCTGCCCAACTCGCTTTAGGCCGGTTGTGATGACATCACTGACGCTAATTCTGGCGATGACACCAGCGGCGCTGAGTAATGGCGGCGGATCGGAAACCAACCTGCCGCTAGCGTTGATGGTAATTGGCGGCATGATCAGTTCAACCCTGATGACGCTGGTCGTGGTTCCTGCGATGTACTCGTTACTTGAGAACTTCCTGGCCCGCTTTGCCAACAAACGAATGGAAGAAGCGCTGGAGCAGGATAAAACAGCTCCCCATGAGAAGTTAATCTAAGCTAACCCCTGTCCGGGATTGATTGCTGCATTTCGTTGCGCGATCGATCCCGGATTTTTTTGCCTGCTTTATACCCTTCCCTTTCCCTGGCCGAACCCCCGACCAAATAACATCAGCAACCACTGCCAACGATTAATCATCAGCGCAGAAAAGATCAATCCGCACCCCACTAGCTGCATGCCTGTCATGGTCTCACCCAGCCAGAACATCGCTGACAAAGCCACCCACACCGGCTCCAATGTCAGGATCATTGCACCGTGACTCACCGGTGCCAGACCCAGTGCGTGGGTCTGGATTAGAAACCGTAAACTACTCGCAATAAACGCGCTAGCCAGCACCCATCCGGTAATATTCAGGGATATTTCTGTCGGCCACTGCTCGGTAAAATAGGATGCCGTCATACCTAAAACACCCACAAATAGCAGCTGAATCGCTGTCAGCATCAACGCTGGAACCTGCTGAACTGCCCGACCTGCTTCATTCATCTGAATGGCAAAAAACAGCGCCGCTGCCAAAAAATAGAGCTGCCCAACTTCAGGATGAAACTGCATGTTTGAACCATCGCGACCCAAAGCCAGGGTAGCAAACCCGACCACTGCAACAGGAAGTGCGAACCACATAACCCGTGGCTGGGGTTGTCGATAGATCAACAGGGCAACAACAGGAACCAGAACCGTTCCCAGGCTGGCGATAAAAGCGCCTTCGCCAACATGGCTGGCATGATGCAGGCCGGTAATCCAGAGCATCATCGCCATCGCGAACAATACGCCCACCCGGGCCGATATACGGAACTGTGCAATCGTTAAGCCAGCCCAGCGCTTACCGCCGGCCACAAACAGTACGACAGATGCCAATAAAAAACGTGTACCTATAAATAGCAATGGCGGAAGGCCGCCCAGCGCCTCCTTCGAAAAAATCCAGCCTAGCGCAGCCAACACCGTAACCAGCAATAGCAGCAAGTCGGCTTTAAGGTATTGATTATCCATAGAGATCAGCAATCACATCGGTATAGCCTTCGCGGTATGTCGGATACTGAAACTGATAACCGGACTCAATCAACCTGCTATTCTGACAACGCTTGTTTTGGCTTTTGGGTATCTGATTCTGCGGACCTCTTAACGGTTGTTCAACTTCCAGCTGAATAGCCAGCCAGTCTGCCAGTTCAGCTCGGCTCACGGGTGCATTGTCCACCGCAAGATAGCAGGTATCCGGTTTTATAAGCTGCATAATATGCTGCAATACCCCTGCACAGTCTTCGCTATGAATGCGGTTGGTATATTGCGGATACTGTTCATTCACCGATATCTCACCGTTCTTCACCTGATTGATAAAGTGCGCCCGGCCAAGGCCGTAGATCCCTCCTAAACGAACAACCGTATATGGGTAGCCGCTCTCCGCCAGTATCTGTTCCGCCTCCAGCAGGATCTGCCCGGAAAACGAAGCCGGTTTGGTTTCAGAGTGTTCATCCACCCATTCACCTTTGTTTTGAGCATATACCGCAGTACTGGAAACAAAAATAATTCGAAGATTGTTGTGTTCTTGTTGATCAAGTTTCTGTAGCAGGTTTTTCAGGCCATCGATATAAGTCTGTCGGTAGCGTAGTTCGCTGCGTTCACCCGCAGCAGCGCAATAAATCACATAATCCAGGCTAGCGGGCAGATCCGGAAACCCGATAGCCTGCGCCATATCGGCTTCAATAGCGCGAATAGCCTTTGGAAGTTTTTCGATGTTGCGGCGAACACCCCAAACCTCATGGTCACTTTTGAGTAAGCGATTAGCCAGTCGTATCCCCACATCACCACAACCGGCTATCAGTGTTTTCATCATCCCAGCTTCCTTCACCCGGAGGTGTAATCTACGCAAGTTACATCGGCTTAACTATACAGTACCTCTTGATAAACAAGGGATATTGAGTCCACTTTAACAGGTCGATAACACAGATTAGGTAGAAGACGTCGGGCGCATGATTGTCTATACTTGAGCGATATTTTTTTCCGCCGGACGTTCGCTTTTTCACCATGCCTAATCAAATCATTCCGTGCCTGAAAACACCAACATGTCGATGTTGAAAACACTATTCGGCTGGTTTCGTTTTTTTAAAGCCGCGCCGGATGACCCAAATGGCTCCGGTGGCTGGATCGGTGTTGATCTGGATGGCACGCTGGCCCACTACGACGGCTGGATGGGGCATTATCATATTGGCGAACCGATTGAGCCAATGCTTGAACGGGTTCAAAACTGGGTTAACGAAGGGCAGGAAGTACGTATATTTACTGCCCGCGCTTCGGTGAAAGAACATAAAAAATTTGTCGAACTGTGGCTTAAGCAGCAGGGGCTGGAGAATCTTCAGGTAACCAACCTGAAAGACTACGGCATGATTGAATTGTGGGATGACCGTTGCATACAGGTTATCCCCAATAGTGGTCAGCCAGTTAGCAAACCAGGCCTCAAGCCTGAGCAGGCTTCTCTCGTAACAAAGCAGCGCTAAACTTACCTGTTTTTAACACATAATTTAGTACCTCTATAAAGGAACACGCAATGAGTATGGGCACCTCCTTAATCCCGGTAATTCTATCCGGCGGATCAGGATCACGACTTTGGCCACTATCGCGGGCTATGTACCCAAAGCAGTTACTACCGTTGGCTGGTTCCGATTCCATGTTACAGGACACCATCGGCAGACTTGCGGGACTCGCCGCGATACGCCCCCCTATCGTGGTCTGCAATGAAGATCATCGATTTATGGTGGCAGAGCAGCTTCGTGAAAATAAGCATAAAGCCGCCGCTATTATTCTTGAACCGGTTGGCCGAAATACCGCCCCTGCAGTGGCAGTAGCGGCCTTCGAAGCGTTGCGTTCTAGTGTTGATGATATGGATCCGATGATACTGGTACTGCCAGCTGATCATGTGATTGAAGACATTCCCACGTTCCACCGTGCAATTGAACAGGGAATGGAACAAGCCAGAGCAGGAAATCTGGTTACCTTTGGCATTGTGCCGCAATCCGCACATACCGGTTATGGTTATATTCGGGCCGGTGATTCAATGAACGCTCATACTTTTCGGGTCGATCAGTTTCGTGAAAAACCGGATCAGGCCACCGCTGATAGCTACCTGGAAAAAGGTGGTTATTACTGGAATAGCGGCATGTTTTTATTCAAAGCATCGCGCTATCTTCAGGAACTGGCCAAATTTGCACCGAAAATGCAGAGTCAATGTATGACCGCCTATTCCTGCTCTAAGCGGGATATGGACTTTACCCGACTGGATACAGAATCCTTTGAACAGTGCCCATCTGATTCTATCGATTATGCAGTGATGGAAAAAACCGACTGTGCGGTGGTCATACCCCTGGATGCAGGCTGGAATGATGTCGGTTCGTGGTCATCACTGTGGGAACTTGGTGAGCCCGATGAACAGGGCAACGTAGTGATTGGTGACGTACTGAGTGAAGATACCCATAACTCCTATCTACGCTCGGAGAATCGACTTATCGCCACCGTTGGCATCAAAGATTGTGTAGTGGTCGATACCGCCGATGCGCTACTGGTTGCCGATCGCAATCAGGTGCAGGATGTCAAAGGCATTGTTGAGCAGCTTAAAAAGCTGAATCGCAGCGAAACCACTCTGCATAAAAAAGTGTACCGCCCATGGGGTTCCTACGAAGGCATTGCGATCTCCCAGGGTTATCAAGCCAAACGCATCACCGTGAACCCCGGTGGCTGCCTGTCGTTGCAGCTTCACCACAAACGCTCCGAGCACTGGATTGTTGTGAAGGGCGTTGCGGAGGTGACCTGTAGCGATAAGATCTTTGAGCTACGGGAAAACGAATCCACCTATATTCCGATTGGTGAGAAACATCGGCTTGAAAACCGTACAGATGAACCGGTCGAGATGATCGAAGTGCAGGTAGGTAGTTACCTGGGCGAAGACGATATTGTTCGATTTGAAGATGTGTATGGGCGTACAGATAACTAGCCCAGACCTATAAGTAACCGGCACAAAAAAAGCGGCTTATAAAAAGCCGCTTTTTTATTTCCATCCCCTGTCTCTAATCTCAAGACAGTGGTCAGAGAAACAACCGTTAAACCTTAACGGGCTCTGCACCTTTAGCAACTTCAGCATCATGCGCCTGTTTTGCTTCATACATGCCTGGAATGATCTTATCAAGCTCTGAAAGTTTCCAGACGTGGTCAGTTTCAACCAATTTGAATATCTGGTTCTGAGACATAATTCCCAGAGTACCTCGACCACCATGGATTACCTGTCCAGTAATACCGGCGCCCTTATCCGACGCCAGCCATGTAACGATAGGTGAAATAGTATGCCCACCTGTCATTGGATCATCCAGATCCACCTCTTCTTCTTTACCACCTTCAGCAGCAGCAACCAGATCAGCTGTCATACGAGTAGTCGCAACTGGAGAGAACGCATTTACAGTCGTGCCATATTTTTTCAGTTCGATGGCAAGTGTACGGGTGAAACCAGCAATACCCGCTTTAGCGGATGAGTAGTTGGTTTGGCCGAAGTTACCCATCAAACCAGAGATCGAACTGAAGTTGATGATACGGCAACCAGGACGATTGGTTTCACGGATATAACGTGCGAAAGGTTGGCTGACACAGAAGTGACCTTTCAGGTGAACAGCAATCACTAGATCCCATTCCTGTTCGGTCATTTTGAAAATAGTCTTATCACGCAGAATCCCGGCATTGTTGACCAGAATATCCATCGCGCCAAATGCGTCAATTGCAGTTTGGAAAATACCCAGACCGCCTTCCATTGTAGCTACCGAATCATAGTTGGCCGCGGCTTCGCCACCAGCAGCCTTGATCTCTGCAACCACTTCATCCGCAACACGACTTTCACCGCTACCATCACGGGTTCCGCCAAGATCATTCACTACCACTTTGGCGCCTTCGCTCGCAAAGTGTAGTGCCATCTGTCTACCAATTCCGTTTCCGCCACCGGTTACAACGGCAACCTTACCTGTTAATGCGCCCATTCTATGAACTCCTTTGTCGATACTAGAAATAGAGACCTTTGCCCAAGAGCCATTTTGCTCCCATGCTGCGTCGCCTTAATCGCGCCTACTTTTGGTTAAAAAGTGCTCAATCGGTCATTTACAACTGTAAACTCCCTCTCTCCGCGCATTTTTGCCTTGCCTGAAAACAAAATCATCTCTTGGGCAAAGGTCTCAGATAGTTGATTTTATTATCTATAGCCGAGGCATTATAAGACAACAGCAGCAAATTTTCTTTACCAAAAGCCAGTAGATCCGTGTTATTTGATTTGTATTCCATCGGCGATGCCGATACCATTTTTGGGTTAACCGAACAAACACAATGCAAAACCAGCGGACCCGGAAATCTGGTCGCTGAATCATTTAAAAAATAATAAACAGGGAGCGCTCCATGGGACCATTAACAGGTGTAAAAATTATTGAAATTGCAGGTATTGGGCCAGGCCCGTTCGCCGGCATGATGCTGTCTGACATGGGTGCAGAGGTGATTCGAGTTGATCGAAAAGCCGATCTGGATGGCCCAGCTCCAACGGATGTTCTGGCACGAAACCGTAAATCAATCGCGGTAAACCTAAAGTCGCCGGAAGGTATCGAAACGGTTCTTAAACTTTGTGAAGGCGCAGATGCGATTTTCGAAGGTTTTCGCCCCGGCGTAACCGAGCGCCTTGGCATTGGCCCCGACGCATGTATGGCTCGCAACCCAAAACTGGTTTATGGCCGTATGACTGGCTGGGGCCAGGATGGGCCTATGTCACAGGCTGCTGGTCACGATATCAACTATATTTCGCTGTCCGGTGCACTACACGCAATTGGCCGTGTGGGTGAGAAACCCGTTCCACCACTTAACCTGGTGGGCGATTTTGGCGGCGGCGGCATGATGCTGGCCTTCGGTATGGTCTGCGCATTGCTGGAAGCCAAAACATCCGGCAAAGGTCAGGTGGTTGATACCTCTATGGTCGAAGGCTCTGCAGCCCTGATGGGCATGATGTATTCCATGCTGCCCAGTGGTATGTTCAGTGACCAGCGCGGCACCAATATGCTGGATGGCGCACCGCATTTCTACGATACCTACGAAACATCCGATGGCGGCTTCATCTCCATTGGCTCTATTGAACCCCAGTTCTACGCGCTGCTGATCGAGAAAGCTGATCTGGACCCTGAAACGTTTGCTCCTCAACACGACAAGGGCAAGTGGCCTGAACTCAAGGACAAAATCACCGAAGTATTCAAAACCAAAACACGGGATGAATGGTGTGAAATCATGGAGGGTACCGATGTATGCTTTGCACCGGTAATTTCACTGATCGAAGCGCCTGACCACCCCCACAATAAATTCCGTAATTCCTACACCGAGATTAACGGAATCGTTCAGCCTAATCCGGCTCCAAAATTCAGCCGTACCAAAGCTGAAATTCGTAACCCGGCCCGACGTCCGGGAGAAGATACGGATGAAGTATTGGCCGAATGGGGCTTTTCTGCGGATGAAGTGGCTTCACTTAAAGCCGCCGGAGCACTGCCTGGCGTAAGCTAACTGCAGCTCTTACAATAAAAAAGCCTCGCATCAGCGGGGCTTTTTTATCGGTGTCATTCCTAAACCCAACATGCTCCTAACTCACCTCAAATACATCTTCCATATTCTGTGCCATCAAAAAATCCAGCTCAGTAATACCCCCTTCCTCATGGGTTACCAGATCAACACTGACATTATTGTAGTTATTGAACCACTCGGGATGATGGTTGTGCCGCTCCGCAAGCAACGCAACCTGAGTCATAAAGCCAAAGGCTTCGATAAAATCGAGAAAGGAATATTCCCTGTGGAGTTTGCCGTTTTGCAAAATCCAGTGGGATTGTTCTGACAAAAATGATTGCAGTTGTTCTTCCGTAGCAATGGTCATCTACATTTGTGCTCCTGTATTTATTCAATGGTCTGACAAACCGCCAGTTTAGAGCCGTTAACACTCATCAGAAGCCGACGTATGCTGTACAATATGCCGGCGTATTTAACTACCCTGTCGGGTTCAAACACTAATTTTTCAATGCAGATTTAAATAAGGTAATTACTATGCCCCTATCGATAGAAGAAGCCAACAAACGGTTATTAGCCGCACCAGGCGGAATGTTTGAAATGGAAGATATTACCGTCAAGGGTGTCGACCTTAAAGCCTGGAAAATGGCCCCGAAGAACCTTCGCCAGGTATTTGAAAACACACGTAACTTCTTCGATCGTGACTACATCGTCTACGAAGGCGAGCGCGTCACCTACGAACAGAATTATCATGCAGTTGCCAAACTGGCCAACGTACTGCAACAAAAATACGGTATCAAAAAAGGTGAGCGTGTTGCTTTGGCGATGCGTAACTATCCCGAATGGCCGGTGGTTTTCTGGGCGGTGACCAGCATTGGTGCGGTTATCGTTCCTTTGAATGCCTGGTGGAAAGGCACCGAGCTTGCTTACGGGCTGGCCGATTCCAACGCCAAATTACTGTTCGGCGACAAACAGCGTATCGATATGGCGCAAAGCCATATGTCTGAACTACCAGACCTTAAAAACTGCGTAATGATTCGTGAAGGCGATCTGCCAGCAGGTGTTGAGCGCTACGAAGATATACTCGGTACACCCTCCGCTGATGACAAGGTTCCCGATGTTGAAGTTGCACCGGAAGATGACTGCACAATTTTTTATACCTCCGGCACCACCGGCAATCCAAAGGGCGCCTTAGGCTCCCACCTAAACCTCTGTTCAAACCTGATCAGTGGCGCATTTGTGCGGATGCGTACAGAAATTCGTTACGGTCGTGTACCGGTTCCGCCCACTGAGCAATCGGGCCATCTGCTCTCTGTACCGCTGTTTCACGCAACCGGTTGTCACGCCATGCTGTGCGGAAATACCTTCGCTGGAAACAAGATTGTTTTGATGTACAAATGGGATCCAGAAGATGCCATCAAATTGATCCAAACCGAAAAACTCGCCTCCTTTGGCGGCGTGCCATCAATGGTTTGGCAGGTACTGGAATCTCCCGGTTTCGAAAAGGCAGACCTTTCCAGTGTTGAAAGCATTGGTTATGGCGGCGCGCCCTCCTCTCCTGAGCTGGTTCGTCGAATTCAGGAATCATTCCCACAGGTAAAACCCAGCAATGGTTACGGTTTAACCGAAACCTCTGCCCTGACCACATCCTGCTCAGCAGAAGATTACGAAACCAAACCAAGCAGCGCCGGTGTACAGGCGCCTGTTTGTGAAGTAAAAATTGTTGATGAAAGTGGCGCAGATGTACCCACCGAAGGGCTGGGTGAAATCTGGATCAAAGGCCCACAGGTGATCTCTGAATACTGGAACAAGCCAGAAGCCAATGAAACAAGCTTCAGTGATGGCTGGTTGCACACCGGAGATATCGGTCGTATGGATGAAGATGGTTTCCTTTATATCGCTGACCGCGCCAAGGATATGCTGATTCGTGGTGGTGAAAACGTTTACTGTGTAGAGGTTGAAAGCGCGCTTTATAGTCACGCTGATGTGATGGATGCGGCGGTTGTCGGTATTCCTCATCGAGTACTTGGCGAAGAGGTCGGTGCATTGGTACAGATTCGCCCCGGTGGATCAGTAAGCGAGCAGGAACTGAAGGATCACGTTAAAGCTCAGCTGGCTGGTTTCAAAGTGCCGGTTCGTATCGATCAATTGAACGAGCCTCTACCTCGTAACGCCAATGGCAAAATCATGAAGCCGGATGTTAAGAAGATTATGAATATTTCTTAGTCGCTTCACCGATTAAAAAGCCGCTCCGGGGTACATCCCCTCGAGCGGCTTTTTTATGCGTGGAAAACCTTCCTTTTCACCGTATTATCGCTAGCTTTATATCCATTTTTTATATGTGCCATACTGGCGTGCTGTTTTAACAAACACAACTAACGTCTACACAGATTCGGACACACGCATGGCTCAAGATCTTCCCGAAAACCATAAAAACCACCCAAAGAGCTTCGCCGGCTGGCGAATGACGGGAATCGCCTTTTTCCTCGATTTTATTCAGGTAGGCTTTTTCTTCTACTCCTTCGGCATCTTCTTTATGGCACTGACCCAAGAGTTTGGTGCAACCCGTCTGGGTGTATCCCTGGCCTTTATGATCAGCGGAATTGTAGGGGCTATTTTCGGGCCATTTATCGGGCAATTACTCGATAAACAAAGCTCCATCAAACCGATCATGATCGTCGGTGCACTGATGCTGGCCACTGGTTATGGGTTACTGAGCCAGATCACTGCAATGTGGCAGTTCTATTTTATCGCCGGCACTCTATTGGCCATCGGCGGCTCTACCATGGGCGGTCAATCCTCCAGCAAACTGGTGGCTAACTGGTTTGTAAAAAAACGCGGTTTCGCTCTCGGTATAGCGACCATGGGCATATCAGGCTCCGGCGTGTTGATGCCTGCGCTATCCTCATTTTTGATCGACGAATATGGCTGGCGCCAAAGCTACATGATTTTTGCGGTCAGTATTCTGGTATTGGCTATTCCAGTGGTTCTGCTCTGGGTGATCACCAAACCCGAAGATGTAGGCCAGCTACCCGATGGCGAAATCATTGAAAATGATGCGCCGCCTGTTGCCATTGAGCCTCAAACCGAATGGACCAGCTCGGCAATTCTCAAATCATCCAACTTTTGGCTAATCGCGCTGACATTCGCAATATTGGTAGGGGTGTTCCAGGCCATATTGATCCATCTGGTGCCGCAGTTAATGGACATGGGGTACAACATCGAACAAGCGGCTTTTGCTCTATCCGTCGCAGCTACTCTCGGCGTACTCGGTAAAGTTGTTTTCGGCTGGTTGATTGATAATTTTCACCCACAGTTTGCGGTATGGGTATGTATTGCAACCCAGGCCATCGGTGCACTGGGCATACTGCTATTTGATGGCTACAACTTATTGCTTGCATCAGCGGCGATGTACGGCTTTGGTATGGGTGGTGTTGTACCACTAAACGGCGCGATTTCCGGAGCAGTATTTGGCCGCTTATCCTTTGGACGAGTCATGGGCCTGATGCGACCCGCAACCCTGCCAATACAGGGCGCAATGACACCGCTTGCAGGCTGGATCTATGACCAAACCGGCAGTTACCTGTATGCCTTCGAGATATTTTTTGGTGCGTGGTTTATTGCTGCAATTGCAATCGCCCTGGTAAAACTACCCGGCACCACAGCCACTAGCAACAAATAAGCTCGCAGAGCGATGTCCCGAGCCTGATATTCTATTCACTACGAGTCCTTTGAACGGGAGAACCATTTTGCTCGCGCGCAAAGATCTCATTCTGTGAACAAGTACTCAATTGACCGGCGCACTATCGTCACACCCAGCCATCCCTTAAATTCTCTAAGCTATACTCAACCATCTCACCAAATTTTGGAGCTTACAGAATGAAGTCAAAGATAATCGCCACCGGCCTGGCCGGACTTTTAGCCTCTACAACCGTTTCTGCTGATACCCTGTTTGGGCTTTATGTAAAAGCCGGTGGCTGGAGCCAGGCACCATCTGGCGGTGTAAGCGATAACGGAGACGTTATTGACCTGGAATCAGATCTTGGAATGGACAGTGAAACCGGCGTCGTGGTCTCCGTTGCCATTGAGCACTTCATTCCCCTTATTCCAAACCTGAAAATCGAGCATACCGACCTAAGCTATAGCAGCTCCAGCACCCTTACCAGAGAAATCAAGTTTGACGGCATCACCTACACCGTTGGCGAAGATATAAACAGTGAGCTTGATTTATCACACACCGATTTCGTCCTGTACTACGAGATTCTCGACAATTGGGTTTCAATTGATTTAGGGATAAACGTCAAACTGTTTGATGGTAAGTTAGCCATTGATAGTGCATCCGCTGATGAAGCGATTGACCTCTCTGCTCCGATACCAACCCTGTATGGCAAGGTTCAGTTTGATGTACCTTCCACCGACTTAAGTATGGGGGCGGAAGTCAGCTATCTTGGCTACGATGGCAACACGTTATCGGATATACGGGGCTATATTGCCTACGAAATCATGCTCGGATTTGGCGTCGAACTGGGTTATCGATCGATCGATCTACAGTTTGATGATATCGATGATGTGATGATAAACAGTACATTTGATGGCGCTTATCTCAGCGCGACCTTTCATCTATAACAGCTCAAACAAAAGACCCGGAATCACTGAATAAAGCGCCTGTACGCACAGCGCTTTATTCAGAACATCCGACTAACGCGGAATATTGGAGAGATGTTTTTTAGGCTCTTTGGCCGCACGGAAAAGTAGCGCAATTTTGCCGATCCGTTGAATACATTCGCAATTACAATCCGCAGTAATCTTTTCAAGCAATACTTTCAATTCATCCCGACCAGTACTTATTCGTACTTTAATCAGCTCATGATCATCCAGTGCCCGCTGCAGTTCAGCAAAAACGGATTCGGATAATCCTTTGTCAGCGATGGTTACCACTGGTTTGAGGCTGTGACCTATGGTACGAAACTGTTTTTTTTGTGCCTGGGTTAGTTGCATTGGCTTCCTGTTAAAAAATGAAAAGACCGGGGCTTTATACATGGGAGCAAAGTGGCTCTAGTGCAAAGGTCCCAGACTATAAATAGTTGAGGGCGATACCGGCAAATATAGCAGCACCAACCCAGTTATTGTTTAAAAAAGCCCGGAAACAGGCATCCCGATCACGCTCCCGGGTAATAAATTGCTGGTAGCCAAACAGCCCTGCTGCGATCACCAGCCCCAGATAGTAACTGGCGCCCAACTCCCTGTGCTGAACCAACAGCAATAGAATAAACAGGGTAATCCCCTGCATCATTCCAATCATCATCTTATCGGCTTCGGCAAAAAGTATGGCGGTGGATTTTACACCAATTTTGATGTCGTCACCCCGATCAACCATCGCATAATAGGTATCATAGGCCACAGTCCATACCAGGTTGGCGCAAAAAACCAGCCAGGCGATGTTGGGTACCTCACCGATTTCCGCTGCAAAAGCCATCGGAATTCCCCATCCGAACGCAGCACCTAGAACCACCTGGGGAAGATGGGTGTAGCGTTTCATAAACGGATAACTTGCAGCAAGCAGCAGCGCAACCACTGACAGATAGATAGTAAGCTTGTTGGTGGACAGTACCAGTAAAAAGGCTATCACACAGAGTGCGGCAAACAGGATTAACGCCTCGGATGCTTTAACTCGTCCACTGGGTATGGGTCGTTCTTCGGTGCGTTTTACATGGCCATCAAGTTTACGATCTGCATAGTCGTTTATCACACAGCCTGCGGAGCGCATCAGCACGATACCCAGAGTGAACACCAGCAGATTGTGCCAGGATGGCATACCCTCCGCCGCCAACCAAAGTGCCCACCAGGTTGGCCACAACAGCAACAGGACGCCAATCGGCCGATTCAATCTTGTCAGTTCGACAAAATCCGACAGCCGGTTAAATGTTATCTTTTTGATCCATGCCTCCGTAAGGTTCCCGCGAAAATAACGATAAACAGTATAGTGGCTGCCAATACAATTGTCGGGCCGGTCGGTGTATCAAACTGATAGGAACCAGACAGGCCGGCCAATACCGATAGGCAGCCGATGATACTCGCAATAATCGCCATCTGTTCGGGGGTTTTTGCTAGATAACGTGCGGTGGCCGCAGGAATAATCAGCAGCGACGTGATCAACAGGATACCCACTATTTTCATCGCTATTGCGATCACCAGTGCAATCATCAACATCAGCGCCAGCTTGACTGGGCGAACCGCAACGCCCTCAACCTCAGCCAATTCCTCATGCAGGGTAATCGAGATCAACGGCTTCCATAACAGCCATAGCAGCAGCAGGATCAGAGGGCCGCCGATCAATATCCACCAAAGATCCGCCTGACTAACCGCCAATAGGTCACCAAACAGTAATCCCATCAGATCAATCCGCACCTCAAGCAGTGCCACCAACACCAGCCCGGCGGACAGGCTACCGTGGGCCATAATGCCCAGCAGCGTATCCGTCGCTATCGTTTGATTGTATTCCAGCGCGACCAGTATCACCGCCAATACCAGGCAAACCACTACCACCGCAATATTGAGGTTGATCGATAGCATAAACCCCAGCGCAATACCCAGCAGTGCTGAGTGCGCAAGGGTTTCACCAAAATAGGACATACGACGCCAGACTACAAAAGCCCCGAGAGGCCCGCACACCAATGCAATACCGAGTCCGGCTATAAGCGCATGAAGCAGGAAATCACTCATGGCTTTACCTGGGTTTCGGTAGTGCTGTGGGAACAGGATGAATCGGAAACCTTGCCATCCAGATGGTGGTGATGGTCATGTTGGTGATTATAGAGCGCGATATCTTCCTGATAGCTCTCACCGAACAGCGCGGTAAATTCAGGATCATGGGTAACTTTTTGGGGTGAACCCTGACAGCAAATATGCTGATTAAGACAGATTACATGATCTGTTTTTGCCATCACCATATGAAGGTCATGGCTAACCATCAATACCGTGCAAGCATACTGTTCCTTGATATAGGTGATCAGCTGATACAGCTCGAGCTGACCGGAAATATCAACGCCCTGTACCGGCTCATCCAGCACCAGCAGCTGCGGCCTGCGCAATATCGCGCGGGACAACAATACTCGCTGGAACTCACCACCGGATATATACTGGATCGGGCTGTCTCGCAGATGTGAAATACCCGTATCCGCTAATACCCGATCAATCTCATTCCGCTTACTACCCCGGGCCATCAATAAAAACCGCTCCACCGTTAACGGCAGGGTTGGCTCGATATGTAACTTCTGCGGCATATAACCAACACTGGGTCTATCTCGCCATTGAAGCCTTCCGGAGCTGGGTTTGATCAAACCCAGAATCAGCCGAATCAATGTTGTTTTTCCCGATCCATTTGGCCCGATCAGCGTAGTGATCTCATTTTTGTGCAACTCCAAATCGACGTGATCGAGGATCGTACGACCCTGACGGATCACCGAAATATCGATAAGGTTCAAAATTGAGATATGGTCAGCCATCAACTAAACAGAACGTTTCTTCTCATAAGAGAGCTTTGAATCCGGAAGCTAGTGTAGTGCATAAAACTGTATCCACTACACTAGCTCCGGGCGGGTATCAGCGAGTATTATACCCGTTTGATTCAACTCGGTTTCGCAAAGAATATGCAATACAGTATTAAAATCATACCCGACTCAAAGCCGTCCAATATCCTGAAAAAATTGGTACTAGCTCTGTCTATGTTCAGCTCACTACTGATCAGCACATGGTCTCTGGCCCAGCCCACACCTCAACCACTTAAACTGGTTACCAGCGTATATCCAGTAAAAATGATCGTATCCGCCATATCTGAAGGCATCAGTGAGCCAACCGTACTAGTGCCACCCGGATCAACACCGCACGAATATAGCCTGAAACCCTCCAACATCCGCGATATGAGTCAGGCTGATGCGCTGTTCTGGGTTGGCCCATCATTGGAAACATTCCTTGCAAAAACCTTAAAGAAATTCTCCGGGAACCCCAAACCAGAAGTAGTCGCGTTAATCGATGCACCCGGGGTTAAGTTGATCAGCCTCGAGCACCATCATGATCACCGGCATTCTGATGAACATGACTCTAACCTGTCGTCTGAGCAACAAGACCCTCATATTTGGCTAAACCCGCACAACGCCCTCGCAATGGCCAGGCAGATCGAGCAGATCCTTTCAGAATTAGACCCGAGCAACCGCGAACACTATCAACAAAATCTCACAAAATTTACACAACGAATCACCCAGCTGGATCAGCAGTTAAAAGCAGATCTGGCCCCATTAAAAGACAAAGGCTATTTTGTCTTTCATGATGCCTATGGCTATTTTGAGAAACTATATGGCCTCAACCGACTTGGTGAATTCAGCGTTAACGAAAGCAAACCAGGGGTAAAAAAGATGCTGCAGATCCAGTCCATCCTTCAACAGGGGGATGCGGTTTGTATTTTTTCAGAGCCGCAATTCAACCCGTCACTGATTGAATCTGTGACCCGCGGTACAGATGTGCGCCGTGCTGCGCTTGATCCATTGGGAGAGAGCTACCAATACTCCAGTCACTTATCAGAAAACTACTTTGAATTTATGCAGCAATTTTCATGGAATTTTATTCAATGTATCTCTGGAAAGAGCAGCGACTCCTAAACACAGGAATAGTCATTGATGGATTTCACTATTACATTTGCCAAACTGTTCTTTATATCTCTCTATTTGATGGCCCCACTATTGGGTATCTTGAGTTTTCTAATTGTTATTCTGGGTCAAATTGTTTGCCGCCTTGAAAAATGGTCGAGGTTCGATGCGCTGTACTGGTCATTTATCACCGCAACAACCGTTGGTTATGGTGATATTCGAGCGCTACGAAAAACTTCCAGAGCCATATCGGTACTCATTGCATTTATCGGATTGATGCTAACCGGGATCATTATTGCAGTGACCGTTAATACCGCATCTATAGCCCTGAAAAAAAATATTGATCCGGGTGCTATTGAAAAGCTGAAAGGAAAATATGAGGGTGTGCAACTAAGCGCTACAAACGTATCGGCTGATTTATCCTGGTTAACTAATATGGAAAAAAAGTCCAACAATCAAATGACAATCACTTCACCTAACTGGCCGGCCAACCGTCACCCCAATTACCGCCTGGATTTACGCGGCAATTGGGCTGAATTCTAATTACTATCTATACCCATCTTCATCGGTATCTACAAGAATCTCAATGAGATCATCCCTTGAGTTAAATACTAGTCGCCCCTCTTTTTTGTAGTAAACATCTTTTCGCCACCGGTCACTCCCATAATAAAAAGGAATCCAGGCCTTTCCAGTAGTATAGGTATCATAATCAGTCCCATCACCGATGATATCGAGCACTCTGCGGTAGGACATGCCTATTTTTACCTTCGAAAATTTACTGCCTGGAGCCGGCTTATATAAAGTGCTCTCAGATTTCTTGTCATCTTTAGGTTCAGCTTTGCTGGTGGGCTGTTTCTCTTCTGTTTTCTTGGCAGACCTGGTATCTGAAGCACTACTGGCCTCAGTTTTTCCTGAATCCTCTTTTTCGGCGGTATCTGAACTGCCAAAGCCATCCAGTGTTTCTTCCAATGTTGCACAACCGGTCAGCAATGAACCAGTAACAAGCATCATAACCATGACACGCCCAAACCCTTCTTTAAATCCGGTACTCAATACAGCTGAGACAATTTTCATTTTCTAATCCCTGTTGTCGATCACAACTTAAAACCAAAGTAAATTTATAGCCACATCTAGCTCATTTTGACCAGATTGCTATCGACATATCTTAAATAAACGGCTATACGTGTCAATAGTAACCTGATGCATTCACTCCATCTATGGCTAAAAAAATCGGTTGCCCGCCACTTAGAACCATCAGGATCAGGTGCAAATTAACCACATGCATGAATCCTGATCGTGCGCTCTGTTGTTCATACGCCTGCGCATCCATATAAAATCAGCGCAACCCTCATTTCTCGAAAGGGAGGCACACACTCGATATACCTGATTTTTCGCAGATTACTTATCCGTATCAATTAACCCTACTTTAAGGTCATTCGCCTCATAAATTATCTGTCCATCGAGTATGACAACACCATCCGCAACGCCCATCGGCAGAGGTTTTTTGAAAACGCGCTTGATGTGCAACTGATATCCAATTGTTCCTGCATCGGGAAATATTTGCCCGCTAAATTTCACTTTTCCAACCCCCAGCGCCCTGCCTTTTCCGGGCAAACCAGACCAGCCAAGAAATACGCCCAGCAGTTGCCACAATGCATCTAGCCCCAGACATCCAGGCATAACCGGATCATCTTTAAAGTGACAGGGAAAAAACCAGTGGTCAGGATCTATGACCAGACTGGCATCCAGCTGGCCTTTGTTATATCGGCCGCCCTCGCTTGAGATGCTATCGATTTCATCGATCATTAACATTAAAGAGTTCGGAAGCTGGGCATTTCCTTTCCCAAAGAATCCGCCTTCGGATATTTCAAGTATTTGTTGATTGGTAAACCCCATCGGTTTTTCCCCCTGAAAAACAAACCAATATACCCAATCAATTATTTATTGATTGTAGGAATCGGACATAAACCGCTCGAATAATTGGCCAGGAGAGGAGTGGTAGAAACGATTGAACTCTTTAATAAGATGCGGCTGATCAAAGTAACCAAGCTCGACTGGAACATCTGCAATACCTCTGGAACCTGAACAGATATAACGAGAGGCTTGCTGAAGACGAACAATCTGAGAAAACGTTTTAGTGGTCAGCCCAGTGTGCTGCAAAAATTGTCGGTTGAGGTGTCGGCTGCTCCAACTGATCTCGTCAGCTAGTTCACCAACCTTGCTGCAACCGTTGCTGCGAATAATTTTTGAAAGCGCTTGATCAAATCTGGATTTCGGCTGAGGCCTATAACAACTCAACAACCACTTTTCACATTCGGCTGCACGCTTATTAAATGCCTGGTGGTGATAAACTTTACGGTGTAACTGGTTAAACTTTTTACATGGGAAAAATTTCGCATCCACCATCTGATCTGAAATCTCCGACAGATTCAGATCAAAAAAATTTCTAATTACGCCAGGATAAAATCGAATACCGAAATACTCACCTGCGCTCAACAATGGTATATTTACTGCTCTATTTAGTGCACCGCCGATCATCGTACCGCTTGATGACATATACACCGCAACCATACCATCCGGCATAACCGGATAGACGGTTGGCTGAGTCGTTGTTATCTGAAGGTAAGAGTGAACAAATGGTTCCAGCGGTGTTACGGGGCGCATTTCAACCAACGAGACCCCAAACCGGCTCAACCCTGCACTGGTCAGGGTTGGCTGAAATGGATTGTAAATATTACTCAATCCAGATCCAGTCGATTTTTGGCGGGCTACTGCCGTTGGCAAACGAAACATGAATCAATACATCATCTTCTGTTTTGCTGTATTTTGCCGCAAATAGTAGAAGAGGATTCCCTTCTCGCCTGAAACAGCCCAACAATTGTTTTGATATAAGAGCACCAAGCTCTAGTCCGATCTGTCGATAGGCGGTTTCAAAACTATCCTCATCCACTTTGCCGGACAAATCATCCGTAATAACTGATTTAAATGCACTGTAATTCCCATCTTGATGGGCGGCGATAATCTGATCTGCTACAGGCATTAGCTTCGCTATCGCTTCCTCTTTTGTATTACCAAAACTACCAAAGAAATTCATTTAACTCCCCGCAAACAATATCGTTATTAAAAACCAGATCAAACTATAACCGCCGAAAAATAGAACAGAATCTATTTCAAGGGGCGCAGCTGAACAGGCACATCGGTAAAACCACGAATCAATGCAGAAAAAGTACGCTCTGGTTTTCCAACTAGTTCAACCTTTTCAAAACGTTTCATTACCTCTTCCCAGGTAATACGAAGCTGCATTTCCGCTAACCGATTACCCATGCAACGGTGGATACCAAAACCAAATGAGAGATGCTGACGCGGTTTATCGCGGTCAATAATAAATTGATCTGCATTTTCAATCGCTTCTTCGTCCCGGTTTCCCGACACGTACCACATCATCACTTTGTCGCCTTTCTTGATATGCTTTCCACCAAGAATAGTATCCTGTGTTGCGGTTCGGCGCATGGAGACGACCGGGGTTTGGCAACGAATAATTTCGGGAATCATTTTTGGAATTAATCCTGGATTGTCCCGAAGTTTTTGATACTCATCCGGATTTTCATTAAGCATCACCACTCCACCGGATAACGAGTTACGGGTGGTATCGTTTCCACCAATTATCAGCAATAACAGGTTGCCCAAAAACTCCATGGTCGGCATATTTTTGGTCGCTTCTGCATGGGATAACATGGAGATCAGATCATTACCGGGCTTATCCGATGCTGCACGCTCTTTCCAGACTTCACTAAAGAACTGTAGGCACTCGCCCATTGCAGCAAGTTTTTCTGCTTCGGTTTTTACAATCGCATCCGGCCCGGGGATTGCGGTTACCGCATCTGACCAAAAAGTTAGTTTGGCGCGTTCTTCGAAGGGAAAATCAAACAGGGTTGCGAGCATTTGCGTGGTCAATTCAATCGAAACTTTATCCACCCAGTTAAACGTTTCGTTAACCGGAAGTGCATCGAGGATGCCGCAAATTCGTTCTCGAATAAGCGGTTCCAAAATAGCCAAATTTGCTGGCATCACTGCTGGCTGAACTACTTTTCGCTGTTCGTCATGTTTTGGTGCATCCATCGCAATAAACATTTCCAACGGCATATCATCCGGCGCGTCCTGCAGCGTAATGGATTTATCCGAGGAGAAAATATCCGCAGCGCTTTCGACCGCCATAATGTCTTTGTATTTGGTTACCGACCAGTACGGCCCAAACAGGGAGCTCTTGCAATAATTGATCGGATCCTCTTCGCGCAGCCGCTTAAAAAATGGCCCGGCGCTGTCGGTTTGATACAGCTTGGGCTGCGACATATCGAATTCATCGAGGGGGATGCTGTAGGGGTCGCGTCCGAATAATGGCTGCGCTTTTACTGTAGACATGGTGAATTCCTTTTTGGCTTTGGTTAACCGGGTAGTTATCCGATTTTAATTACCCGCTGTCCTCCGGACATTGGGATCTTATTTGTTTCGCTTGATTCAAAAATACCGCGCAAATACTACGATCTTTTCTTGTCCGCTTCAATTGATGCTACACAAGACCTGATAGGGGCTACCAAACCATGCCGCTCAGCAGTAAACTGCCCAGCCTTTATACCTTGCAACGATACTAGCCAGCGAGACCAGCTATGAAACCAACCATCAAACCCGCCAACCCCAATTTTTCATCCGGCCCCTGCAGTAAACGGCCGGGATACGATGTGAATGCACTGGATATCAAAACCCTTGGTCGTTCGCATCGTTCGGCCATCGGCAAAGCGGCATTAGGAAAAGCCTGTGCTGACACCGCCGAGTTGCTGGGATTGCCAGATGGTTATCGTGTAGGGGTCGTACCGGCTTCCGATACCGGTGCAGTTGAGATGGCGCTATGGTCACTATTGGGACCAAAACCGGTGGATATATTTGCCTGGGAATCCTTTGGCGAAGGCTGGGTTGGCGATATTACTAATCAACTCAAACTCGACAATGTGACCGCATACCGCGCCGACTACGGCCAACTTCCTGACATGAGCCAGGCTAACCCGGATCACGATACCGTCTTCACATGGAACGGCACCACTTCTGGAGTCAAATTGGTGGACGGCGACTGGATTAGTGACCAGCGCACCGGCCTTGCCATTTGCGATGCGACCTCCGCAGTTTTTGCCATGGAGATGCCCTGGGAGAAACTCGATGTGGTCACCTTCAGCTGGCAGAAGGTGCTTGGCGGCGAAGGTGCCCACGGCATGCTGATTCTCAGCCCACGTGCGGTAGAGCGGCTGGAAAGCTACACACCTGCCTGGCCAATGCCGAAGATTTTCCGCATGACTAAAAAAGGAAAATTGAACGAAGGCATATTCCGTGGCGAAACCATCAATACCCCTTCCATGCTGTGTGTGGCGGATTACCTTGATGCGCTGGACTGGATTCGCTCAATCGGCGGCGTTGCAGCCAGCATTAAACGCTCACAAGCCAACCTTGCGGTGATTGAAGCATTTGTTGCAGCCAACGACTGGATCAATTTTCTCGCCCAGGATGCGGCCACCCTATCCAATACCAGCGTATGCCTGACCCTCGATCTTGAGGCGGATCAGGTAAAGGCTCTCGCCAAACTGCTCGACTCTGAAGGGGTTGCCTACGATATTGGTGCATATCGGGATGCTCCGGCTGGACTACGAATTTGGTGTGGTGCCACAGTTGAAGCAAGTGACGTGGAAGCGCTGATGCCCTGGCTGGCCTGGGGTTATTCACAGGTAAAATAGCAAACCTCTATTCAAACAATCCGAGACCCTGGCAACAGATCTCGGATTGCAGCTCTCTCTTGTCAAATTCTGTCCTCAAACCCTTCTCTCTCGACCTGCACTTTCAGATATATCCTGACCGTCACATTTTCATAGTGGATATCAACTCCACTTCAGACCACAATGGTGGTCAGCAAAAAGTACTGTGACTTAGCTTTATCTATCAATAAAAACAATAAGGGAATACTTGCCATGGCCACATCAATATCCTCTGCCCCAGAATCCATGTCCGAAGCGGAATGGCAAACCCGGGTTGACCTTGCCGCCAGTTATCGACTGGTCGCCCACTACGGTTGGGATGACACTATTTTCACCCACCTGTCCGCCCGAGTACCGGGCAACGCCAACCACTTTTTGATCAACCCCTTCGGCATGTTGTTTGGTGAGATCACCGCATCTTCACTGGTAAAGGTCGATGAAGAGGCCAATATCATTGGTGAAAGTGAATACGGCGTAAACCCTGCAGGCTTTACAATCCACAGCGCGGTACACATGGCTCGCCCCGACGTGGGTGCGGTGATGCATCTGCACACCAAAAATGGCCTTGCGGTCTCGGCCCAGGCATCAGGACTGTTGCCATTGACGCAAACCGCAATGTTCGTCACCCCCAGAGTCACTTATCATGATTTCGAAGGAGTAGCGCTAAACCACGAGGAGCGGGAACGCATCGTCGCGGACCTTGGCGAAAAGGATCTGATGATTCTGCGCAATCACGGTACATTGGCGGCGGGTAACACGATTCAGGAAACATTTATCATGCTGTACTTTTTGGAAAAGGCCTGCGAAGCACAGGTTGCCGCACAGGGTGGCGGTGAGCTGCACTTTCCATCGGAACAAGCGATCGCGACAACCGCTGAGCAAACCAAAGGTATTCATATGTCTGGCCACAAGGCATGGCCTGCGCTATTAAGAATGCTGGATCGACAGGATGATTCTTATCGGCACTAGCGTTCTCAAACAACCCACATAAAAAAGGCAGCTAATTTGAGCTGCCTTTTTTGATTCAAGCGATAAAATAACTTATCAGCAGAAGCCATCGCATGGAGCCATCAAGAAAAGCCGGATTTAACCGACTCTGCTTCCTCAATCACCCGTTGCATGACCTCCGCAACGGTTGGTGTATCTTTTAGTCGCCCCTGCACCTGGCCTACCAGATGAACACCATTAACTACGTCACCCTGCTTGATCGCCAGATCCAGTGCTTCCGAAGCATTTGCGGAGCGCGCCAACTGCATCACTTTTTCAGGGCCGGTAATTAAAGCGCCAACAGCGACTTTAACCCAGGGAACACCGAGGCTCTTTGAGACCTTGAATGAATTTTTTAGTGCAGCCATCAAATTAATGGAAGCTTTATCCATCTTCTCAGCCGCCGGGCTTTTCATTACTCGGCAATCCATGCCATCCAGTTTCTCGGTGATGAAGGTATCTTCAATCGCATTACCGATCACAGTTTGTTTGGTATTGTCGTGAATCGGGCTCTCCTGGGTGATCGAAAAACGACTGCCCATCGCAATACCTTGCGCACCCAATGCCAACGCAGCGACCAGCCCTCGGCCATCTGCAAAACCACCTGCTCCAATAACCGGAATATCCACGGCATCCACTATCGAAGGAATCAGTACCATTGATGTTACCGGCCCGCCGTGGGCCGCGGCTTCATAACCCGTTGCAAAAACCGCATCCGCACCGTGGCGTTGCGCCGCCATCGCATGGCGTTCATTCACTACGGTAGCGATTACCTTGCCGCCATAAGCATGGGCTTGTTCCGCAATCCAGTCACCCTTACCCAGGGAGAAGTTGATAACTGGTACTTTTTCTTCCAGGCCAATCTGGGCATTTTCAACCGCGCCGGGCATGATCAGGGTCACCCCAATACCGAAGGGTTTATCGGTTAAGGAACGAATTTCACGAATCGCCGCACGTGTTTCATCGCCACTCAGTGGCCCGGTTGCCAGTATGCCCAAGCCACCGGCGTTGGACACCGCCGCAACCAGTTTGGGTACTGCAACTTTGCTCATGCCAGATAGAACAACAGGATATTGAATGCCAAACAGTTCAGTAAATTTTGTCTTCATTGGGAATCGTCCAGATTTTAGTTTCTAATTATGTGAGCAGCCTACTGTATTCTCGATCAAATTTCAGAGGCTATACTCCCTGAAAATCTGCTCTTCTTCGAATATCCGAAGCCAGTCTCTGCGTCAGCTCACCCGCCGAAATTTCGGCACAGCCAGCGGTATGTTGCCCACACCAAAGGGGCGTAAAGTCACTGGAGCCATTTTGCTCACAATGCCTGCGTAACTCTGTAATCGCGGCGGATGCCAATGGGAACTCTGGCGTATTCACATTGATAGGACCAAGCTCCCGAATTGCACGATTTACAATTCCCCGCGCTGGCCGCCCTGAAAATATATTGGTAATGCTCGTTTGATTATCCACACTGCCCTTAATCGCTGCTCGATGGACAGCGCTGGTTTTTGCTTCATCACACAATAGATAAACGGTACCCAATTGCACCGCAGTTGCGCCAAGTGAAAGCGCATGAGCAACGCCTTTCGCATCGGTAATTCCGCCGGCTGCTATCACCGGTACCGATACCTGTTCTACAATTTTTGGCAGCAGTTCAAAAGTTCCAGGCTGAATCGATAGATTTTTTGTTAAAAACATTCCGCGATGACCGCCCGCTTCGATGCCCTGCGCGATAATGCCATCGGCACCATGTGCCTCCAACCACTGAGCTTCTTCAACTGTGGTTGCCGAACTGAGCACTTTTGCACCCCAGGTTTTTACACGCTGCATCAAGCCCTTTTCTGGTAGCCCAAAATGAAAACTTACAAACTCCGGTTTGAATTCCTCTAGCACATCTGCGGCGGCATGACTGAATGGTTCCCGTCCACCTCCTGTAGAAATGTTATTTATATCCAGCCCGTACTCATCAAAATACGGCTTTAACACTAGCCGCCAACTTTCTTCCTGTTCGGGATTAAATTCCGGTTGGTCATGAGAGAAAAAATTTACATTTATTGGCTTATCAATTTTGGATTTAATAAATGCCAGTTCATCGCGCAATCCATCTATTCCAAGCATTGAGCAGGGCAAGGAGCCCAGGCCGCCAGCTAATGATACTGCTATTGCCAGAGCACTATCCTGAACACCCGCCATCGGTGCCTGAATAATAGGAATTTCTAATTCGGAAAACAGGTGATGCTTCATACTACATTTATATTTTTAGTTTAAAAAAGAAGTTTAACCTGCTCTACCGAGCAATATCAACGAAGCTGGTTTTTCTGTTTTTGGATTGATTGTTTGTTTCTGAGAAACCAGTTTGTAACCATATTTTTGGAACAGCTTCACCCATGATTCAGTCGTCCTAAAATACCATGGAGCGGGATCATAAAACTGATCACTGAAACCTGCCCATGATCCTTCGCGCCAACCGTCCTTATATTCACCCTCCGTTGAATTCGTTTCAGGGTGTAATGTTTGCACGATTAAAACCCCATCTTGATTTAGTAATGTTCGTGCAGAACTGAATACTTTCTCAACAGATTTTTCACCCAGAAGTGAAAAATTACAGACAACCGCATCATATTTATTGGGTATTGTTTCGGTGGATATTTCTTCGTAGGCTAATACTGAAAATTCATGTGCTGATTGCTTTATCGCTTCTTCTATTAATTCAGGAACAATATCCAATCCGGAGCATATGATTCCGCATGCGGAAAGCGCTCGCACTAACCATCCTTCACCGCAGCCAATATCTAAAACGGTTTTTGCGGAACATGATAAAACCGTATCAATAATCGCCTGATCTGTGACGATCCTTCTACTTTCGATTTCATTTTTCTGGATTGCCTGTATCCAGGGCGTAGCATTCTTGCTCCAGGAATCGACTATTTTTTTATCACTAAATTTGTTCAAAACCAGATCTCTACGGCTTTTCTAATTCATGCTTGTACAGCTTGTTCCAGGCACGCATACCGCCAGCCAATTGTTTTACATCGCTGTAACCAAGATCTTGCAATACCCGTACGGCTGGAATACTTCTGTGCGCACTCAAACAGATTGCCACCACCGGAACATTTTTATCAAATGCCAGGCCATCTACGGCTCCGTTGAGATTGATGATTGGAATATTGGTTGCGCCAACGATATGCCCTGCTTGCCACTCAGCCCGAGTACGCACATCAAGGATCTGAACTGCAACAGCATTATTTTTGATCAACAGGTTAAGCTCTTCACATGAAAGCTCTGGGACAGAACCAAGCGGTATCCACTTTTTTATCTTTGAAAACATTCTGAAACATCGCCTCGATAGAATGATGTATGCAACTTCATCTCAACCTTAACTGCTTTATCGGATGATGCCTACCTTTTCAAGGGTAGAGGCATTCTACATACAGTCAGTCGCTATTCTACATCTCTCAAGAACCATCAATATGCCATCTGCGAAACCTCCCACTGATGTTTTTACAATCTAACCTGATCGGCGAACAAAACTGATAGAAGAAGTACTGGACAAACCTTCAAATACAACTGATAATCATTCGCAACCAATGCGTTTTCTCTATCGGAGCTTTTATGTCCTTTATCTGTACCAACCACCGTCAACACATTCTTAGCTCTGTTGAAACCGCTAACCTGTACTGGAGCCAATGGATTGAGCAAGGGATGAAACAGCTAAACCAACAAAATCCGTCCGAGGGTATTAGCTTTTTTGGCTGCGCACTGGACGTGGCGGACTGGTTGGTCGATCAACCCCATACCTATCAGCTAAACCAGCTCAACGAGTACTTAGAGAAATTATCGCTATCAAGCTTTTTGTTAGCCGAATGTTTTTTGCGTGTAGATAGGCCGGAACTGGAACTTCATTTTCTACTTCATCTTCACCATCGCTTACTGGGTAGCAGGGGTGTGCAACAGAATGTGCACTGGCCACTTTCCGGTTACATCCGGCAGTCCCTTGAACGACTGGAAGCCTACGTCGAAAAAAACGGAGAGTTTACGGGCTACAAAGAGTGCCTCGTTGACACGGAGTACCAACTAGAAGAGCTAAATTTAGCTCTTAATTAGATCGAACTACAATCACGTATCTCCAAATCTACAAACGGAGTTTTATCATGCCAACCTATAAGGATTCATTTAGCACCGAAAAGTACGTCAATATCCAGATGACTGAGAAGACGCTGGCGCGACTCATTAAAGAGTCAAACATTCACGCTACGGATATTCATCCACTAGACCAAACCTCTAAAGTATTTGTGTGGAAATCCTGCCTTGATCACTGTTTTAGTGAAGGGTTGCCGGGGTAGTTAGTTTACCGGTAGATTGGTTCGCCAAACCAACCCCGGAATTCATTGTTTGTGGCGCTGACGTATAACCGAAAACCCTATCTATTCGAAGATACCGGTATCTTTTCCATCCAGGCTGTGGGTATTTTTTTTCCAGTACTCCTGTACCCCTTCACGCCCGTTATTGTCCGCCCAGTTTTTTAGCGTGTCCCGGGGCTCTTTATACTCCATAAAAGGTACCGCGAAACCGCATGAAGTTTGTACCATCGAGATATCGACCACAAACAGTTGACGTGCGCCTACGTACTCTGGAAACAAGCGGCTGAGCTCATCCCATTCATCGTCACGCGGATGAATGGCGGTTGCGTTACCGTACACTCGGAAAATGAGTGGTTTCAAATCAAACGAGCAAAACATAATGGTCATGCGGTCATTCTCAAGCACATGAGCTGCTGACTCATTCCCGCTTCCGGTTAAATTCAGCCAAACAATTTTGGATTCATTAATCACCCGCAGGCTGTCCATACCTTTTGGCGATACGTTTACATAACCCTCTTCCGCTGCGCTACCAACAAAAAATATATGCTGATTTTTAATGAACTCGATATGTGATTTTTCAAGTTTCGGAAATTGTTTTGCCATCGAATATTTCTCCCTGGAATACTTCTAACTACGAGTTCAAAATCGAAGTTCGAGCAGCTCTCTTTCAAGCTAGCTGGCTAAAATTGTTTCGTACGCATAAAAAGCCATACAGATATCTTAGATATTCTGCCCTCCAATAACCCACAGGGCAACTTTTTCTACTGCTCTTGCACGATGTTTAATACCTGATTTAACCGCAAACGACTCCCCGCTGGTTAATCGAATGCTTCTATCGCCAAAATCAATAAAGAGTACACCTGATTCAACGATAAACATCTCTTCCGAGTTCTCATGTATATGAAAATCCGCAATAAAATTTTGCATGATTCGTCTGAATACCGGATTTCCATTTACTGAGTCGATTTGCTCAGACTCCCATATTTGTTCCATTTTTCTACCTTTCTAAATCAAAATCCGCATACAGATAAGCGAACCTACGAAAATAACTTTTCCTTACTTGAAGATATCAGTGATAAGGATTCGTATCATTGAATCAACCTCGAATACCCGAAACAAAAGCGGCCGTCAATTCACTTTCCGGGGACTCAAATAGACGATCGCACTGTCCAAATTCAATCAGTTTACCAACCTTTTCTACCATCCAGAAAAACCCTGCGTAGTTAGCAACCCGTTTGGCCTGGGCGAGATTGTGGGTGACAATCACTACAGTGTAGCGTCCAGCAAGGCTGCTGATCAGCTCTTCTACTTTTGCGGAGGCGATGGGGTCGAGGGCGCTGCAGGGTTCATCCATCAATAACACTTCCGGCTCTAAAACCAGGGCACGGGCGATACAGAGACGTTGTTGTTGACCGCCGGAAAGGGCTAGCGCAGGGCTATCCAAACGGTCTTTTACTTCATCCCATAATCCCACTTCACGCAGCACACACTCACTGCGTTCTGCCAGTTGTTTTCGATTACGAACACCGTTTTCTTTTAATGGCAGATAAAGATTGCGGCGGATTGAGAGCGGGAATGGGTTGGGTTTCTGGAAGACCATTCCAATGCGGCGACGCAAGATCAGTGTGTCTGTTTTGTCCGTGAGAATCTCTTCGCCATCGAAACGAATGGAACCCTGTATCTGTGCGTTGGCCATCAGATCTGTGAGCCGGTTCAGTGATGAGAGAAAGCTTGTTTTTCCGCAGCCGGACGGACCAATAAGCGCGGTGATGCAACCTTTGTAGATATCCAGCGATACGGTTTCGAGCACCTGATGTTCGTCATAGCTGACCGACAGATCACGAATCTGCAGATGCGGCTCGGGCAAACAGCACGGTTGAGCCTCGGTTACTTCGCCAAGTGTGTAGGCGCTATAAGCCATGATGTCCGGAGTGGGTGTCATTTGATTCATATCCATTGCGCTCAGGTCGCGAGTCTTCGGTGTAACCAGCGGTCGGAAAACCCCTGGGCCACCAGATTAATAAGGATGATCAGGGCGATTAACAACAATGCTGATGCATGGGCCGCTGGATCACCCCCGGTTACGTTCATCGAAAGGTCGTAAATGTGTACCGCCAGTGCGCGGCCGGAATCAAACAGGGATTCGGGCATGCGATCAACGTAGCCGCTGGTAAAAATCAGTGCGGCAGTTTAGGCAGTAGCGCGGCCGATGCCAAGTATTAATCCCGCGGTTATCGCCGGTGCAGTAGCGGGTAACAAGATATGCCAGACTGTGGCACTACGGGTCATACCCAGTGCCTGCGCGCCCCGTCGCCAGCTATTGTCTACCGATGTCAGACCGATTTCGCAGGTACGAATAAATACCGGAAGAATCATGAGTGCCAGGGTCAGGCCACCAGAGAGAATGGAAAAACCCAAACCAAGGTAGATTGAAAAAAACGCATTACCAAACAGGCCAAACACGATCGACGGGATGCCCGCCATTACATCCAGCGCTAATCGGATCTGGTTACCAAGCCGGTTTTCCCTTCGGGTAAACTCCGCCAACCACACCGCCACCATCAACCCAAGGGGCAAGGCCACCGCCAGAGTCACGCCGATAATCAGCAGGGTGGAAACCAGAATGGGACCGATGCCGCCGCTGCGACCGGCATTTTCGGGGGCACTGAATATAAACTCCAGCGAGATATGGGAAAGCCCCAGTCGAGCCAGATCACCCACCACCCACAGTAGCGCGGCGGCAATCAGTGCGGCACAGAACCAGACAGCGCTGGTAAACAGACGATCAGCCATATTGCGTATCTCGCCTGCCGGAACGCGCTGCCATCCAGGCCAGTGCCAGGACAATCAGGGTTAGTAACAATCCAGAAGCAAATAAACCAGCCCGATGCAGATCCGTCGCATAGGCCATCTCCAACGCAATGTTGGCGGTTAATACCCGTACCGGTTCGAACAATCCGCTGGGATATTGCACCACATTACCCGCCACCATCAGCACCACCATGGTTTCGCCAATCGCGCGAGCCATCGATAGCAATGCAGCGCTGCGAATTCCTGTGCGGGCGGCGCTCAACGCGATAAAACAGATACGTGCGCGAAGAGTTAAACCAAGGGCCGCCGCCCCGTTCATTAGACTGTCCGGCACGCTGGACAATGCCGAAGCGCTGGCCAGTGCCATGGTCGGCACCACCATCAGCGCCAGTACAATTATTGCGGTCAACAAGCTGGTACCCGGTGGTTGCCAGCCGCTGATGAGTGGCACCAAAACCGTCAATCCCCACAGGCCCAGCACTACCGATGGCATACCCGCCAGCAATGACAGCAGCAATCGAAATGCTTTGGCTAATACCGGCGGTGCGTAATATTGCAGAAAAATAGCGCAGCCAAGACCTATCGGCGCTGCGAGTACGATGGCACCGAGCATCACCACTAACGAGGCAACCAGCATCGGCAAAATGCCGAACAGGCCCTCCATCGGATACCAGCCGGTGTCGGCAACAAACAGTCGCCAGCCGCCACTAGATAAAACCGGCGCGGCCTCTTTCATCAGAAACAGCAATATCAGCAATAGGATCGCTGCGCAGACAAAACCCGCCAGTCGCAGCGGTGGCTCGATCAGCCGATCAATGTTGCTGCGAGACAAAGAACTGTCCCTCCACCAGATCATCCACCTCAGCACTTTGCGCGAACAGGATAAAACGTTTGGCCCACTCGCTGATTTCGCCGCGGGTAACCAGATTCAGCGGGCGTGATAGTGGAAAATCTCCCGCTCTGACACTGGCAATACTGGCTTCGGCACCGTTCACAATCGGTCGTTTAATGCTAACGCCGCGTTGCTCCTCATATTCCGCCGTGCCGATCGATACATAACCAATTGCGCCGGGATTGCCCGCAACGGTTTTGATCCCCTGCTGGTTATCGCCAATGATCACGCTGGCTTTGATCTGGCTATTTCGCAATCCAAAATAGTGCAGGAACAGCTCAAGGGTTGAACGACCTTCGGCCTTATTGACGACGGTGATCGCTCGGTCAGCGCCGCCCAGTTCACGCCAGTTACGGATTTTTCCGGTGTAGATTGCCCTGATTTGATCATCGCTTAGATGAGTCACCGGATTATCACTGTGTAAAATAATACCTATACCGTCGGTAGCAATGGTATGGGCTGTGAGGTCTTTTTCAGAATCCTTGAGCGCTCGGGAAACCATGCCGATATCCGCCAGTCCGCGACGGGCATCGTTGATACCACGGGATGAACCGCCGGTTTGAACATCTATCCGAATACCGGGATTCAGTTTTTCAAAACGTTTGGCGATCTCCAGAGCCAGGGGTGCAACGGTGCTGGAGCCGGTTATGGAAAGGTGCTCAGCGGCGATTGCTATTTGTGGTATAGCCACGGCCAGGAAGGCTGACATGACCAGATTTCGAATGCTGGCTTGGATGTCGCGAATAATATGTAACATCACAGTGCTTTTACCGTGTCACTGGCTGCACTGGCTACTGATTGTTTATATGGCGCGAACACCATATCCTCGGGTAACCACTGCAGATCATCCGGTTCATCAATATCGTTCATTATTGGCAGCTCCTGCAGTGTCCAGTTCAGGGCGGCTACTTTCCCACGGGTTAACCGTGCGACCTGATCGGTGCTCCAGGGAATGTCGGTAAAAACCGAAGCATCAAATTGATTCATACCGAGCAGCGCGTAACCACCGTCACTCACTGGGCCCAGGCAAACGTCGGCCTGTGAAAGTTTTTGCGCCGCGAGTCGCAACATATCGGCATCCAGCATTGGGCAGTCTGTACCGATAATCAGTACCGATTGATCCTTGTCGGTCTCCTGTTTCAACACCCGCTGAGCGGCACGGGACATTTTCTGGCCCAGGTCACCTTCACCCTGCTGGCTCCAGATCAGATCGGCGGGTAAATTAAGCAGGCCCCACTGGAACTGGTGATGATCCGATACGACACAAAGCTCGACACTTCCGATATTGGCTGAAATGGCTTCATTTACTGTACGAGTGAGCAACTGGGCGGCCAATGCCGCCGCGCCTTCATCGCCCAATACCGGGGCTAATCGAGTTTTTGCAAAGCCCGCGATGGGGGCTTTGGCGAAGATCACAATTCGCAGAGGCTTTTGTTGCAGAAAGCTCATCGGTAGATACTCGCAAGCTGTTCGGCAGGCTTGCCACGCCAGTATGCCCAGCGCAATCGCCACATTAGAAAAATGGTGCGCCATGAGCCGCGCTGGTCCCAACGCCGACCGGAGGTAGTTACCTTTTGTGATAGACAGGCGGGAGGTGAGAGCTTCCGCAGGTGGCGGGAAATTTCGATATCTTCCATCAGCGGCTGATCGGGAAAACCGGACACCAAATAAAAAGCCTCTGCGGTTACAAAAATAGCCTGGTCACCGGTGGCGATACCACTGAGGCGGGAGCGTTTGTTCATAAACCAGCTCACCACGGGCAACATTTTTGAGTCACCCTGAATGGATACATCGAAACGACCCCACTGGCTATTGGATTGTTTGAGGCCATCCAGAATTAAACGATCTGCAACAGCGGGAAGCCGCGTATCCGCATGCAAAAAAAGTAGCTGTTCCGCCTGCGCTATTCTCGCCCCCGCATTCATTTGCCGTGCTCGTCCAGCGGGGGATGAGATAACATTGAACTGCTTTGAAGCGATCTCGACGGAGCCATCACTGCTGCCACCATCCACCAAAATGATTTCGCAGTTTCTGTTTTTATAGGTCTGCAGATGCGACAGCAACTCCGGTAGCTGAGGCGCTTCGTTGAGCATCGGTACTATTATGGATAACCGTGGGATCGACAACCGGGGGGTAGAGATCGGGGACGGTTGATCAACGGACATCATTTAGTCGCCAGTCATAATCAAGAAATTCGATATCTATTTTTCCGGCTTGCAGGTCAGATAGTTGCTCGTCAGCCATACCCAGCTCTGATTTATAGGCAACAAAAAAGTCTTCTAGCGAATCGAAACCCAACCAGCCCTTTTCAAAATCCTCGCGATACCATTTAAAAATGGATGAGACTTCAAGCTGACCATTTTCAGATCGGTTACGACTGGTATCTGACAGGAACTGTCTGGTTTGGTCTTGCAGTTGCGAGTCGATTCGATCGCCCATATAGGCTTCAGCCCGCAATGCCGGACAACCGATGCTGGCGCAGTTCACGGCGAAATGAATACGCGGATCGTTGTAGCGGCGGGAACCACGAATCAGTTTATGTTCGATATCGTCTAGCGAACGGGTTTGGCCCAGCAGCTTGATGAATTTCTTTTTCCAGGGCGAGCTAAAGAAACTGCCAAGATCCTTTATCGAATCCAGACCGGGGTATTTGGTCAGGATCAGCGCTACGGTAAAAGCGTTGTAGGCGTTGATCAGAAATGCCAGCTGGTTGTCTTTGCTCCATTGATCAAACTCGGTTTGAGTCACACGGGATAGTTGATCCTGATAGCTTTTAAACCGACCCGTGTCACGGGCAAATCCTGAGTAATCGAGGGCCGTGGCGCTGCCACCATCAATCGACTTAACGTGCTTTTTTAGCAGACTATCCCAGTGCGCATGATTCATAGGCTCGGCTATCAAACTATTGGTCTGGAGGCTCACTAACAGACTCATCAACAAAGCTGCGAAAAACCGCATTTTCTCAACCTCGTCTCCAGCTGTGATAACGCTCCAACAGAGCCAGCACTTTTTGCGGAGCGTGGGCTTTTTTCCACTCCCCTGCGGCGTATTTGTTGCCCTCTGCCCAGGTGGGGTAGGTATGGATGGTCTCGAGGATTTTGTTTAGACCTAGGCCATGTTTCATCGCCAGCACAAACTCTGCCAGCAGATCTCCCGCATGTTCGCCGACGATGGTGACCCCCAGGATTCGATCCTTTCCGGGAGCCGTAAGTACTTTGATGAACCCAATCGCCGCGCTGTCGGCAATGGCTCGATCAAGGTCATCAAGACCATAACGGGTAAGCTCGTAAGGGACGCCCTGCTCTTTTGCTTCCTGTTCATTGATACCGACTCGCGCTACCTCCGGGTCGATAAAAGTGGTCCAGGGGATCACTCGATAATCGACCTTGAAGCGTTTGAACTGCCCAAACAGTGCATTAACCGCGGCATACCAGGCCTGGTGGGCGGCGGTGTGGGTGAACTGATATGGCCCCGCCACATCTCCGGCGGCATAGATATTCGGGTAGAGAGTTTCGAGATAATCGTTGGTGAGAACGGTTCGGTTGGTTTCTATTCCGAGTTCTTCAAGGCCGTAACCATCAAGCCGAGCCGAGCGGCCCACCGCACAGACCAGTAGATCAAACTGGATACGCTGTTCCTGGCCATGCTTTTCGACCACGATAAATTTGTCTTCTCCGACATTTTCACAACGTAGCGCTTTGTGGCCCACCAGTACATTTATGCCATTACTTTCGAGGGTACGCTGAGCCAGCTCTGACACATCCTCATCTTCGCGGATTAGCACTCTGGGCAACATCTCAATTTGAGAAACGTCAGAACCTAATCGCGCAAAACTCTGGGCCAGTTCACAGCCGATTGGGCCGCCACCCAGCACCACTAATTTAGCTGGAGGCTGATCCAGTTTGGCGCACTCTTCCCAAAGCGTATCGCTGGTCACGTAGCCTGACTCTTTAATGCCCGGCAGTGGCGGAACGAAGGGCTGGGCACCGGCGGCAATCACAATGCTGCGAGCGGTGAGCCGTTGGCTGCTGCCATCGTTCATTTTGATCTCAACAGTCCAGGGATCAACAATCTTGCCGTAGCCCTGTAGCACCTCCACGCCCAGCTCGGTGTATCGCTCGACGCTGTCATGGGGCTCAATGTCCCGCACAATCTGCTCGATTCGTCCCATCACTTTTTTGAACGAAAGGGTTGGCTCGGCTGAGTCCAGTCCATATTTTTCTGCGTTACGCATCTGGTGTGCGAGCTTGGCGCTACGGATCAATGCCTTGCTGGGTACGCAGCCATAATTGAGGCAGTCGCCACCCATTTTATGCGCTTCGATAAGCGTCACTTTGGCCTTTACGGTTGCGCCAATATAGGAGGCGACCAAACCGCCGGCACCGCCGCCGATCACAATCATATTGCGGTCGAATTTTTTGGGTTTATTCCAGCGCGCATATACCCGTCGGCTTTTGATCTGGTCGGTTATTTTTTTCGCAATCAGAGGAAATAGCCCCAGCAAAACAAAGGAGAATAGTAAGCCCGGTGAGAGAATTCCCGAGAGGCTTTCTAGTTGTCCCAGCTGAGTTCCGGCATTGACGTAAACAGCGGTGCCCGCAAGCATGCCGACCTGGCTGACCCAGTAGAAACTCGCTGCCCGCATTGGGGTCAGCCCCATTAACAGGTTGATGACAAAAAATGGGAAGATCGGTACCAGTCGCAGGGTAAATAGATAGAACGAGCCCTCTTTTTCGATCCCTTCGTTGATAGTTTTCAGCCGATCGCCAAAACGTGATTGCACCCAGTCCCGCAATACATAGCGTGATACCAGAAAGGCCAGCAGCGCACCGATACTGGAAGCGAACGAAACCAGCAGCAAACCCCAGCCCAGCCCAAACAGCGCACCGCCAACCAACGTCATGATGGCTGCACCGGGCAGAGACAGCGCAGTGACTAATATGTAGATTCCAAAATAGATGCCTGCAGCCAAAAGCGGTGCGTTGGCCCGCCAGCTTTCAATTTGACCGAGGCTGCCTTTAATACCGTCAAGGGTAAGCAGCTGATGCAGATCGAATATGAAAAATCCGGCCATCAATGCAATTAGCACCAGGACTAAACTAATTTTTTTCATCGTGCTATTCCTTGGATCTCAATACTTGAAATAAACGCGTAACCGTTAATTGAATGCGAACGTTATAACGCACCGCCACAACTACTACCCTGCCCTGCGGTGCAGCCAAAACAGTGATCCGCAATATTTATCTGCTGGCCCTCGACCTCTTTCTTCAACAGGTCACGCAGATGAGGACGATCTTCCGCAGCGAGGGTCAGCTCAAGTTGCTGGTTAAAATCACAGTCGTAGATATAACCCTGCCAATCAACGCTGACCATTGAGCGACACATCAGGTTTTCGAGATTGCTTTCAAGGTAGTTATCCTTTAACAGTTCCATATATCCGTGGAAGGTTCCCTTTGAAATCATGGTGGAACCAAAGCGTTTGATCGGCATATTGGTGACCACAAACAGCTCGTTAAACTCAATATCAAAGTGTTTGCTCAGCTCTCGTTTATAGTCAGCCTGCAAACCTTGCTGCTCCGGCGGCAGGGTTGGCCCCTGGGGGTTAAACACCAGGTTCAGGTTTAATCCGGAATTGGGTTTTCCATATCCAAGCGCATTCAGTTGTTGTAACCCAGCGACACTCTTATCAAACACCCCATCACCACGCTGCTGATCTACATTCTCCAGCGAGTAACAGGGCAAAGAGGCTACAACCTCAACCTGATGCTGCGCTAAAAACTCAGCAAGGGTTTCCTGACCCGGCTCAAACAGGATGGTGAGATTACAGCGGTCAATCACTTTGATGCCCAGATCAGTCGCTACCACTACCAAATCACGAAACCGTTCATGCAATTCCGGTGCACCACCGGTCAGATCCAACGTACTGATACGGCCGGTTTTAAGCATTTCGATAACCAGCTCAAGCGTATCGTCATCCATCATCTCTTTACGGGTCGGCCCGGCATTCACATGGCAATGCAAACAGGAAAGGTTGCATTTGTAACCCAGATTAACCTGCAGGGTTTCGAGGCCAGTTCGGTAAACCTGCGGAAAATCAGTGGCCTGTAATAGAGGTAGGGTCGCGTGCATTTATCGCTCCAGCGGTGTATCTAAAGTATTTGTTCTGCACAGTAGATGCGCAGATCGGTGAATTGTTACATTTGACTTTAAAAAAACTGGACGGCAGGTATGTTTAACAGCCAAAGCACTGGAGTTTACCCTACTTTTTGATTCAGCCTTTTTCCTGGTATTGATTGAACGATCAAAAGCCATAGAATACAGGTAGCATCGATGAACAAACCCGGTGCAGGCGACATAACAACTGAACAGGCTCCTATGCAGATATGAAAAAAATTGAAATGTATTATGATTTTCGTAGCCCCTTTGCATATTTTGCATCGCAGCGGTTAGCGCTACTTACAGCGGAAGATGTAGAAATTGTACGGAAACCCGTTTTAGTTGACGTTCTACTCAATCTCCAGGCAGACCGAGAACCCACCTCAGAGGTACTTGACCCCATGTGCCCTGCAAAACGTGACCACTTTATGGCGGATATATTCCGCATGATAAAGTACTGGAATATAGATTTTGCACCACCAAAGCCTACTCCCCCCGCATGTAATATTGCTATGGCGACTGCTTCCGTGATGGAAACCAATGGCGTTGAACACTCAGCATTTGGTAATGCCATATTTGAAGCAGTGTGGCAGAAACAGTTGGATGTCAATGACATCAGCATTCTCGAAAGAATCCTGAAGGATATGAATCATGATCCTGAAATCATTCAAGTCGCCAAAGTAGAAGGGATGGAAGCACTGATACAAAAATCAATCACTGCATATGAATCGGGTGTTTTTGGTGTACCTACATTCGTATGGGGCAACGAACTGTTTTTTGGGGCTGATCGTATGGAACTATTGGCCTGGAGCACTCGTACCAAATGAAAACAAGAAGTTGGCTTTGCAGAAAAGTCACCCATTGCCATCGCTCAAAATATCGTAGAGTCCATGGCGCTTTACGTACCTATCAGGAACGGCCGGATGACCGATAAGGATCAGTTGCCAGCTTTAAAGGCTGGCAACAAAACCCAGTTTTCTATTCTTGTTCGCGATCATCACCATGCATTGGTTGCACTGGCCATTCCAATTGTAGGGTTCAGCGAAGCAGAAGAGGTGGTACAGATTGCCTGGATCAAGGCCTATAAAGCAATTGCGAGTTTTGAGGGGAAATCCAAAATCCGTACCTGGTTAAGTCGTATTGTAATAAATGAAGCAAAGATGCAATTACGTGCTCGAAAAAAGGAAACTCTGTTCTCTGATTTGGCGGGAGATGGGTCTGACAGCGATGCACTGGCAGACAGGTTCACTCAAACTGGTCATTGGGCGACACCCCCAGCTACCTGGCATTACGATTCCCCAGAAGCACTATTGATGAGCGACGATCTGGCTCAATGTCTCGATCGAATATTGACAGCAATGCCCAACAATCAGCGGGCAATATTGGAGATGCGCGACAGCAGCGAACTGCCCTTTGGAGAAATTTGTAACAATCTGTCGATCTCTGCATCCAATGCGCGAGTATTGCTACACCGGGCCAGGGCGCACCTTTTCAAACTGGTGGACCATTATCAGGAGACAGGCGAGTGTTAAAGTGCAGAGAGGTAGTCGATGAAGCAGACCAGTTTCTATCTGATGACCTGCCACGACATCGCCAATGGCGATTCAGGTTTCATCTATTGATCTGCAAACACTGTTCTCGCTATGTTCATCAGTTCCAGGCACTTAAAGATGCAACGTCATTTATGCATCGAAAAGCCAGTGACGAAGAAATATCAAGAATAATGGATTCTATCGACGACTAAATTCCCGGTCTGATAAAAAACTTCGCAGTGCAGCAATGACTCATTACCAACTTCAATAGAGGTGATGATGAACAAATTAATTTTTATACTTTTCGCAACGGCCATCAGCGCAACGGCACTGGCGGCCGGCACCACTAATAAAAATGGCTTTGATCTATCTGATAGTTTAATTCCGGTTTCGGAAATTCATCAGGGTGGGCCGCCCCGGGATGGCATTCCTTCTATTAATAGCCCGGAATACCTACAGATATCACAAGTGGATTATCTGAAGGATGATGATCTGGTATTAGGGCTAGAACTTAACGGGATCGCCAGAGCGTATCCGATTCGAATTTTAATCTGGCACGAAATTGTCAACACCGAGTTTGAGCAAGACCCAGTCGTCATTACCTTTTGCCCGTTGTGCGGAACCGGAATTGCGTTTTTATCTCAGGCAATAGCACCCGCAGAAAAAGAGAAGGGGGAGCAGGTAATCGACTTTGGTGTCTCCGGCTTGCTCCACAACAACGACATGCTGATGTACGACCGTCAGACCGATAGCCTCTGGTCACAAATACCGGGAACAGCAGTGAGCGGCCCGATGGCGGGTGCTCGACTAAAACGACTTTCGGTAACTCATATTCCCTGGACTCAATGGAAACACGAGCATCCAAAAGGCGAAGTTCTTTCTACACAAACCGGCGCGCTTAGGGATTACGACGATGACCCCTATAAAGGCTACGACAAAACAGAAAAACTATTTTTTCCAATTTCAAAGACAGATAAGCGCTATACCAATAAGGAGATGGTGTTGGGCCTCGAGAAAGATGGCAAAGCCAAAGTGTGGCCGTTTTCCGAATTGAACAAATCGGCAGTTAAAACTGGCACAACCACTATAAATGATACTTTTCTAGGTAAGCCCGTAGAAATTGTCTTCGATCCAAAAAGTAAAACTGCGACTATAAAAAATAGCGCTGGGGAACAGCTACCAGCAATACGTGCATTCTGGTTTGCATGGTATGGCTTCTATCCCGACACTGAGGTTTACAAATTCCGATAGGTCGATAGAGGTTCTGCGGAGCTAAAAAGGCGCAGGGCAAGAAATATTTAGCCGTTCGTCACTAACGGGATGATCAAACTCAATGTTGCTCGCGTGCAACATTAAGCGATCGGCCATATGGAATGCCGCCTCGCTAGCATAGAGATCACAGCCCAAAATCGGGTGCCCAATTGCCTTGCTATGAATGCGCAGTTGATGTGTACGGCCTGTGATCGGCATCAATTCGACACGCGTTGAATAGGGTTCGTTAATTTGATCGTTCACCCGATAATGTGTTTGCGCAGGCTTGCCTGTTTCGTCACAAATCTTCACCAACGGAAAATTGAGTTTATCCTTTGCAATCGGAAAATCAATAATCCCCTTATCATTTGTAAGATGTCCGGACAGAATCGCGGTATAGGTTTTACTGGTGGTACGAGCCTGAAACTGTTTTCCGATATGAGCAGTAACTTCTTTGTTAAGTCCTACTACCAATATACCGGAGGTTCCGAAGTCGATTCGGTGAATCATTTTCGCTGTAGGAAATTCTTTAACCAGTCGAAAATGAACTGAGTCTTTATTGAGAGGATGCTTACCAGAAAGCGTTAATAGCCTGGTAGGTTTATTGATGACCAACAGGTATTGATCCTGATACAAAATCTCAATCTGCTCTTCACAGAGAGGGACAATAAAAGGATCCGCCTGGGGTTGCATCTATGATCTAAATATTTTTTTCAGGTCTATTTTTTCTGTAGCAAATTAATACGAATGGGCATTTCAAATCGCGCGCCCTCTTTTGTCATATTTTTCATAAACTGTATTTCTATCTTCTTCAAAAGTTCCGATGACAGCTTGTGATCGGTGTGGGTCACGTTGACAACCTTATCGGCAAAAAACTCAAAGCTTTCAAAGGCCATAGGAGAGTTAAACTCAATTTCGTCAATTTGCGACAGTAGCTTTCCATTAACTGCTTTTTGAATTGCCTGATAAGCCGCTGCTCTGACCTGCTCTTCATCATGAAACAGACGTAGAACCTCGTTAAAGTCACCGGAAAAAATTGGCTCGGAAATATAGGCAACTCCACCTGGTTTCAAAACACGCCTGATTTCTCCAAGGGCTGAATCCATTTTATCCAGGGGTACGTGATGTAAAGATTTAAACATAAAGACTACATCAACCGAATCATTCTCAGCGGGAATACTCTCTGCACCAGCCATCAAAAAGGTAACATTGGGTAGATCATCAATCAGCAGATTTTTCTCATGCTGAATGGCGTCTACCTCGGTAGCAATCACTTTACTTCCTGTGCAGTTAGAAGCTATGAAACGTGTAATATCCGCCTTGCCACAACCCAGCTCAACAATCACAGATTGATCCAACGGTAACTGCTTCAGTAGCTCGATCTCACTACAGGTTTTATTTTGAAATGCTGACAAATCCATTAACACTCTCCTTATGATGGGAAATCGGCTGGTAAAATATAGAGAATTAGTGCGCCGACAACTCTGTCGGAGTACCAGATAGTAATAGGAATTAAGCGAGATTAGAAATGGTAAGCAATTTTATTCAGCCGTATAGGGTCACAAAATCTATAGAGCCCGCTAGACCGGTCTGTCAGCTGGGTTCCAGCACTGAGCGGCTAACTATAGTTTGATCGAACGATCACGGCCTTTGGCTCTATAATGCAAGCTTCTCTACACATGGCGCAACCAACACACAGATCTGCATCAATCTTCGGTTTCTCATCCTGCCACACCAGCGCACCCTCTATAGGGCAGCTACCCCAGGATGACCGATAACCCAGCATTTGGTAAATTGCCGCCAGGTGAATTTACGCCAAATCAAAATTTGGCGCTGTTTGAGGACGCTAGAAAGAGGAGGTTGTAGAGCCGAATCGATGGTTGGTCTGAAAGTCATTCGCTTTGTAGTTGCTAAGGCATTGCCGCCTCAATCAAGTATGGCCCTGTTCCTTCCATGGCATCTCCATACAGTTGATTAAACTGCTCAGCAGTTTCCGCACGCGTGGCCTGCACTCCCATTCCCAGCGCGATCTGCACAAAATCAATATCGGGATTGCCGAGATCCATCATCTCTAAAGTTTTTTCATTCACCGATTCCGCACCCACCCGGGACAATTCGATCTGTAAAATCTGGTATTTGCGATTGGCCAGAATAATCACGCAGATATCGAGCTGTTCCCGCGCCATTGTCCAGAGCGACTGGATGGTATACATCGCGCCGCCGTCACCATGAATACAAACTACTTTTCGGTCCGGACAGGCGATTGCAGCACCGATGGCGGCGGGCAAACCATAACCAATTGAGCCGCCGGTTAGCCCCAACCAGTCATGACGTTCTGCGGACTCAGAAAATGGCGCGCATAAGCCACCGGCGGTAGCGCCTTCATCTACTACAATCGCATCCCTGGGAAGGTAGTGAGCGAAACTATTAGCAAGGCTCACTGGATCGAGTTCACCTGCACCCGGCTCAGGTATATTTTTAACATTCATGCGCGGCGCGAAAGTGTTGGCATCCAACTCATCAACCAGCTTTTGAAGTGCATTTTCAGCATCTTCGTTCACCTGCGCCAAGGTGTGCAGCGTACTGTTTTCTGGATATAGCTCACTGGCTTTTCCCGGGTAGGCAAAAAAGGCGACCGGTGCTTTAGTACCCACCATGACCCACTGTTTAATACCAGCAACCTGTTCCTCTGCTTGCTCTGCAAAATAGCCAAGCCGTTCTATCGAACACCGGCCCTCGCCACGAGCCAGTCGTGGAATAAACGTATCGGACAATAATTTTGCACCGGTTGCCTGAACAATTTGATCTGCCAGTTCCAACGCGCGTTCGGTCAGGGCCATATTGCCCAAAAACAGGATACTGGGTTCAGAGTTAGTAAGTAGCTGTACCGCTTCTGTAACCGCCTGATTCGTTACCTGGGGTATTGCTGGACGGGGCTGGACTTCAACCGGATTGGTCGACGAATCCCACGCCGCATCAGCGGGTACAATAAGTGTCGCAACCTGCCCAGGTTTGGTATTCGCCGCATACACAGCATCCGCCGCGGAACTGGGGAGTTCAGCCGCCGAAGCAGCAACTTGTAGCCAATCGGAAACCGGTTTCGCCAAACTGAGAATATCAGAGGTCAAAGGCGCGTTATATTGTTTGTGGTAAGTGGCGTGATCTCCCACCAAATTGATCACCGGCGAGCCGGCCTTTTTGGCGTTGTGTAAATTGGCAGAAGCGTTTGAAAGGCCCGGCCCAAGGTGCAGCAAAGTGCTGGCCGGTTTACCCGCCATTCTGCCGTAGCCATCCGCCGCACCACTGCATACTCCCTCAAACAAACACAGCACCGAACGCACCTCGTCACTTTTTCCCATTGCTGCGACCATGTGCATCTCCGAGGTACCAGGGTTGGCAAAACAAACCTCAACGCCATTATTGATCAGCGTTTGTAACATGCTTTCTGCACCATTCATTTTCGACTGCTCCTTTTTATCCGATAGAAATTGAACCAATTTCGCTGAAATTCAGCTTCAACGCAAGTCGATCTCAATCAGAAATTTTCATCAGCAGGTCTGTCACTCCAACATCGACTCCCTGCTGATATAACAAAGTTGATACCTGCCCTCTGTGATGGGCCTGGTGATTAAAAAAGTGCTGCAACAGTGAACCAAAATTTTTATGGAAAGGCAGGCCCTTCGAGTTGTTGTAACTGAGCCGATGCTCAAGATCTGTTTCGTTCAATTCACTACAGAAAGACAAAATTATCTGATCTATACACCGTCGGGCTTCTCGCATATCTACGAAATTGTCATAAAGCCGCTGATCCAGTGAAGCGGGGGTTTCAAAATCCTGTAACCCCTGCAAAGCGATGAAGTTGGCCGGGTGAACAGAAAACCGTTTTAACCAGATAATATCTCCAACCAGAATATGGTTGAGCGTACCGCTGATTGATCCAAAATAGGCTCCCTGTTCCTTATCAAGCTGCTGCTGGGTAAGCTGCGCTGCGGCTTGATAAAACTGCATGTTGATCCAATGATTGTATTCAGCCAGCAGCTCGAAGCTATTTTTTAGCGTCATGGAATTCCTCACTATTCAAGACTGATGCAGCCATCGATATTTGGTCATTAGTTCTATCTTCATTATTTTCCCACTTAACGCTATTTCAGAAGCCGTTTCTGCAGCAACGTTTGTACATCCCTCCTGGAATCCAGAATGGCGTGGACATATACTATTTTGTTAACGACTTCGTAAATAATCCGATAGTTGGACGAAATCAGTTCCTTTATTTCTGGCATACCTATATCAATTAGCTCTCGTGGCGCATGTCCTTTTTCAGGAAACTCCGCCAAACTAAGAACTGCGGCTTCCAGCTCATCGATAATGTTTGACGCAATGTTATCGTTAACTTGTTGGAAATAATAATCGTCAATTTCAAACAAATCATTCAGTGCAGATCGAGATAACTCGACTTTTAATGGCACTATTTTAAGCCGCGCTTTGAACGTAGTTCTTTAAAGGCCTTCTTAGCAGATACCGTATTTTTGTCTTGAATATCCTTATGGCTTTGTGAAAGCATTTTCAGCAATGCCAGGGTTTCCTGGGATTTTTCATAATCAATTACGGACATGACCACCATTGACGCCTCCCCATTTTGGGTGATCATCATGGGCTGATGTGTCTCTTTCACCATTTCAGCTACCTTTGCTGCGTTAGCCTTTAGGTAACTGATCGGTTTAGTATTTTTTGCTAAATTCATAGTGATTCTCTCCATAGCTTAAACGACCCAAATTTAAACTAAATATAGACCACTCGCAAGCATTTACATTCTTCAAATATCAAAACTTAATCCATCCCAACGGCTGGCCCTTTGACTTCAGTCGACCTCTCTCGATGCTGCAAAACAAAACTATACACCACCGGCAGTACCAACAAATTGAGCACCATCACGGTCAACATGCCGCCCAGCATTGGCGCGGCAATACGGTGGGTAACGTCGGATCCGGTTCCGTCACTGAGCATAATGGGGATCAATCCGGCCATGGTTGAAATGGCGGTCATAGCGATGGGCCGTACCCGTTTTGAGGTGGCGGACAATACCGCCTGTTTCACTTCATCAAGGGACAGGTTACGACTGGTTGCGGCACGCCGTTCGGTTATTTCGGAATCAATAAAACTTAGTACCAGTACGCCGATTTCCGCGGCCATTCCCGCCAACGCAATAAACCCTACTGCCACAGCAACGGACATGTTGTAGTCATTGAGATAGACCAGCCAGATACCTCCCACTAGCCCGAACGGGATCGACATCATCACCACCAGCGGTTCCGTGATGTTACGAAAATTGAAATAGAGCAGTAGAAATATCAATAACAGGGTTACCGGTACAACAATATTCAAACGCGCTGCGGCCCGCTCCATATACTCAAATTGGCCCGACCAGGTAATGGTATAACCCACCGGTACGTTGAGTTGCTGATCAAGCAATTTTTTTGCCTTTGCTACAAACCCACCGATATCGCTACCTTCAATATCTACATAAACCCAGGCATTGGGGCGCGCATTTTCACTTTTGATTACCGGTGGGCCGCGTGTGTAGCGAATATCTGCCACCATCGTAAGGGGAATTTGGGCACCAGTTGGGGTGGGAATCAACACCCGTTTCAGCGCTTCTAAATCACCACGTAACGCCCGTGGATAACGCAGGTTGACCGGGTAACGCTCCAACCCTTCTACGGTTTCGGTGATATTCATACCGCCAACGGCACTTTGCAGCACATCCTGTACCGCACCGACGGTGAGGCCATACCGGGCAGCCCTTTCACGATCGATATCAAAATCCAGGTAGTAACCACCCACCGCTCGGTCCGCAAAGGCGGAGGTGGTTTCGGGCATTGTTTTGATGATCTGCTCGATCTGCTGCGCCACGGTTTGCAGTACATTCAGATCAGGTCCCGACACTTTAATACCGACAGGTGTTTTGATACCGGTCGACAACATATCGATGCGGGTTTTGATCGGCATGGTCCAGGCGTTGGCAAGGCCTGGAAATTGTATTGCCTGATCCATTTCCGCCATCAGCTGCCTGGTGGTCTTATCCGGGTCAGGCCATTGATCCTTCGGCTTTAATCGAACCGTTGTTTCCAGCATTGCCAAAGGTGCCGAATCTGTTGCGGTTTCCGCACGGCCAACCTTGCCGAATACGCTCAACACCTCGGGAAAGGTCACCAAAATTTTGTCGGTCTGCTGAAGCAACTCTTTGGCTTTGGTGATGGAAATGCCGGGGAATGTAGTGGGCATATATAAAATGTCTCCCTCATCCAGCGGCGGCATAAACTCGCTGCCCAGTTTTGAGTAGGGATAATAAGTAGCCGCCAACAGGCCCAGCGCTAACACCAGGGTAAGACCGCGCCATTTCATCGCTGCTCGTAATAGTGGGCCATGTAGTGCGTGCAGCAGGCGATTTGCGGGGTTTTTATGTTCGGCGACGATTTTTCCGCGTAACAAATATCCCATCAAAACCGGCACCAAAGTGATCGCCAAAATAGCAGAGGCGGCCATTGCGTAGGTGGCGGTGAAGGCCAGCGGACTGAACATGCGCCCTTCCTGAGCCTGCATGGTGAAAATCGGCAGGAACGATACGGTGATCACCATCAGCGAAAAAAATAGCGCCGGACCGACTTGTCGACAAGATTCGCCAATGACTTGCCAATGCTCGTCTCGAGTCAGCTCACGACCCTTCTCTTCACGGGCTTTAGCCAGCCAACTGTGGGCGTTTTCGACCGTTACAATCGCGCCATCAACCATCGCGCCGATGGTGATTGCTATACCACCAAGGGACATAATGTTGGCGTTCAAACCCTGAAAACGCATAACGATAAAGGCCATCAGTATTCCCAACGGCAGGGTGATAATAGCGACAAATGCGGAACGCGCATGCAGTAAAAATAGAATCACCACCAGACTGACGATGATCAGTTCCTGTAGTAATGAAGTATTAAGACTTTTCACCGCCCGTTCGATCAGGTCACCCCGATCGTAGACCGGAATAATCTCGACACCTTCAGGCAAGCCGCTTTTCAGTTCGTCGAGTTTTTCGCGTACTGCCTCGATGGTGGCCAGGGCATTTTCGCCAAAACGCATGATCACCACACCACCCGCCACTTCTCCTTCGCCGTTCAGATCAACAAGTCCACGGCGCAGCTCGGGACCAAGATGAACATTGGCAACATCCTTCAGCCGTATCGGTACACCGTCGGAACCGACACTGACGGGAATGCTATTGAGATCAGCAATCGACTGGATATAACCCAGCCCCCGTACCATAAATTCGGTTTCCGCCATTTCGATCAATCGGCCACCAACATCCTTATTGGAGTTCTTGATCGCCATTTTGATTTTGTTCAGCGGGATGTTGTAGCGCAACAGCGCGTTGGGATCGACCTCAACCTGATACTGCTTCACGTAGCCACCCACCGAAGCGACCTCGGCTACGCCTTTCACGGTCTGCAATGGATAACGCAGATACCAATCCTGTATCGAGCGCAGCTGCGCTAGATCGTGGTTGCCGGTTTTATCCACCAGCGCGTATTCGTAGATCCAGCCGACTCCGGTGGCATCCGGCCCAAGGGTTGGCGTCACACCCTGGGGCAAACGGCCACTGACATAATTCAATGACTCCAGTACTCGTGATCTGGCCCAGTACATATCGGTGCCATCTTCAAAAATCACGTACACAAACGACATACCAAAGAAGGAATAACCCCGCACCACTTTGGTTTTTGGTACCGCTAACATTGAGGTGGTTAATGGATAGGTGACTTGATCCTCCACCACCTGAGGTGACTGGCCGGGAACCTTTGTGAAGACAATAACCTGAACGTCGGAGAGGTCGGGGATCGCATCCAGATGTGTATTTTGATAGGCGAATAAACCCACTAGAGCGATGATCAAGGTCGCCAGCAACACCATAAATCGATCCCGCAGGGCGGCGCTGATTATGGTGTTAATCATCTCCATGGTCTCCTTCATCAGCGCCATCGAGTATTTCTGATGTCTGCTTTGTCGGCTCCATCATTTTGGATACTGCTTCGCGTAATTTGGATTCAGAATCCACCAGGAATTGTGACGAAACCACCACTTCATCACCGGCCTGGAGACCTTCCAGTACCGCTACCTTGCCATCGGATTCTAGACCTAGCGTTACAAGCCTAGGCTCAAATTTTCCTGATTCGCGAACAATAAAAACCTGAGGTTTTTTGCCCGAACGGATCACTGCTTCCGCAGGAATTACTACGCTGTTTTCCACGGTGCCGGATTGAATACTAACCTCCGCAAACATATCGGGACGTAACAAACGTTCACGATTATCAAAATTTAAACGTACTTTTGTAGTGCGTGTTTTTGATTCAGCGTAAGGATAGATATATGCCAGCGAACCCGAAAAGGTTTTTCCCGGCACCGATGCCAGGGTCATCTCTACCTCATCACCAACCTTCACCCAGGGCAATTCGAATTCATACACATCCGCATAAACCCATACCTGATCCAGATTCACCATCATATAGAGTTCGGTTTTTGGTGTTACAAATTGACCCTGACGCGAACCGATGCGAATAACTGTTCCCGCCCTTGGCGCATGTATATGCAGATATTTTTTTATTTTCCGGGTTACTTCCAATTCTTTAATCTGATGCGCCGGAACATCCAGCAACACCAGTCGCTCACGGGAACTGCTGACCAGATCCTCAGCACCCTGCCGTATTTCATCAAATGGACTTTCCTTTAAAACCGCCAAATTATTCAGCGCCAATAAATATTCCTGCTGGGTAGACAAAAGCTTTGGAGAATAGAGGCTCAGCAACATATCGTTTTCAACGACATTCTGGCCAGTTTTATTAATCCACATCTCCTCAATCCAGCCTTCAATTTTTGGATGCAAACGTGTCATAGTTTCTTCATTAAAACCCACACGTCCAAGAGCACGAATGGTTCGGCTGATAGATATTTTTTCTGCAATTGCAGTTCGCACTCCAATATTTTGCATCACCACCGGATCAATTTTTACCGTACCCAGCACTTCACTTTTCTGGTCATCGGTATCGGCATATACAGGCAGATAATCCATACCCATCGGCCCTTTTGCCGGTACTGGCGAAGTTATTTCCGGATTCATCGGACTGCGATAAAATAATGGTTTTCTTTCCTGCTCAGTTATTAGCACGTCTGATTTTCTATTATCAGAAAACCAATAATTTGTGCTTATACCCACGCCAATACCAATGGCCAACATTAGCGTGGCGATTATGAGAGTCATTTTATTCATAGATAGATTCCTCACCGACAGCAGCTTCGAGACGTGCTAATGCCATCCTGGCATCGCTCAGGGCTTTCCAATATCGCAGTTCATAGTTAAATAGCGTGATCTGGCTGCGTACCAGATTCAAAAAATCAACTTCGCTCACTTGATAACCCACCAACATTGATGCCACGGTTTGTTTTGCCTGGGGCACAATGCCGGTACCAAACAATGAAAATTGCTGTTTGGCACGCTGATAATCGGTAATCGCCGTTGCGATCGAGGCCATTACCAATCCGGTTTCACTACGCGAATTGTGGCGATTTTTTATCAACTCCAGATTTTTCTGCGAAACCGCTGTTGATTGTTTTGAGCCAGAATACAGTGGTACTTTTACACCAAGCATGACTGACACAAAATCCGCGCGGCCACCGGTGCGATCTCCGTAGTACATCCCTAATTTAAAATCCGGATATCTATTCCGCTCTGCTAAATCGAGCCGGGATTGTGCCGCATCAATTTTGGTTTCCATCTGCTTTAGTCGCGGCCTGATCGAGGCAGCCTTTAAATAAAGCTGATCCTCATCGAGTAGATCCGGCATCCGCCTTGATACCTTAGTTGGCAGGGCCAGTTCATCCGTTGCAGGGCGATCCATAAGAAGGTTCAGCTGAATCACCTGATTTCGTCGTAGTGCCTGTAACTGAATTTCGCGATCCATCAGTTTTGATAATTCAAGCTGGGATAGCAGCAGATCTTGCTGCAATCCCTGACCAGCCTCATATTTGGTTTTAGCCACAGAAATAAACTGGCGTAATAAAGTCTTACTATAAGCAACGGTATCGAGAGCGCGATCCAGATAATACAGCTGCCACCATTTTAATTTTACGTTCCTGATCAACTGTAAGCTGCCCTCCGCAACACCATGACCCGCTACCAACGCATCGTATTCAGTGGCCTGCTGTCTCAAACCCCGTTTTCCCGGAAAAGGCAATGTCTGGCTAAAGCCAATCTGAAGCTGTGTCATCGGCTCCTGACTTCTACTAAAGGTATCGGTGGGAAAGTTCATCGCATTCAGGTTTATCGTCGGATCCGGCAAGCTGCCGGCCTGTGACGGTACGAGAGATAGAGCGTTATAACGCGCCTGCATTGCAGCCAGGTCAGGGTTATCACGAGTTGCAATTTCGACGGCTTCAGTTGCAGTTAATCCAGCTGAGCTGGCACTGCCTGTGTGATCACTGCCATGCAGGCTACCGGCCACAAAAAGCAATAATAGAAGGCTTCTGGAAAAGCAGTATTGGTTACATGCTACCTTTCCAGGTATGGAAAAAAATTTCATGGCTGATCCCGAAAACAATACCGGTCAGAACTCAGCGTGATTAGCGCCGATCGAACCGCTTCAACAATTTTGTTAGGTATGAATGATGCGTGAAAAGTTACGCTGCACCCGGGTAATCACGGATGCTCAGACGTAACTATGCTGATTCAGATACGAATCGGAGGACGAAGAAGAGAGGTGGCTTGTTGGTCGGGTAGTTGTGCAACGTATGTAGTTTCCGGCACTGGAAACAGCGGTGAATAGAAAGCACTATAGGTTGGAAACAGTGCGGTAAAACAACTTCCCATATCACAATCCGTTGAGCAGCAATCCGATTGAACTGGAACACGCGCGCTATTTTGATGCGGCTGATTTTTATCAGAGAACAGCACTGGCTCATTCGAATGACAGGTCACCATATCTGGAGCAGACCCGAGGAGCTGAAACACAAAATCTTGTGCAGCCAGGCTTTGTGATGCAAAACAGAGCAGCAAACAACTTAGAATAGTTTTTCGTAGTCTAGTAGTCATCGCGATTGATAAATGAAATTTTCACTGCCGGTTAATTATCGGGATCGGGTTACAACAATTCTAGAATAGTTCATTCCCTTTTGCTTGTCGAAGCCTATAAATTCCAGACCCTCGATAAAAGTATCATTTGCAGCCCGTCGCGCTACAAGGCATTCATCCGCCGCACGTTTCAATAGACTCAAGAAGGGAAGACAATTTGCCCTTTAACACATTATTGGAAAAGTATTTCTGGTAGCTCGCTAAAGCATATTGACCTGCATTTTTCACCAACTCAGGATTTTTAGCGAATTCGCTGACCCGTTGAGCTAGTGCCTCAGGATCATTGGCAGGAACGAAAAATAAACCCGAATCGGGCATATCCCTTGTTGATTCGGGGTAGGCGTTAGATGTACAGGTAATAACAGGTCGCGCACATGCCAGTGCCTGATAAACCTTATTCGGAATAACTCGCTGGGTTTTTTGTGTTGAACCAAAAATTCCGACGCAAAGATCTACCTGAGAGATTCGTTGTGGCAGTTGTTCATACGGAAGCCAGTCAGAAAAATGAACATTATTCAGGCCACTGAGTTTTTCTTCGGTTTGTTGGCGCAGCGGGCCATCACCGATGAAGTACCACTCTACCTCTGGACCGGTATATAAAAGAATAGCCGTTGCAATAACATCGGGACCCTGTAGGCCAATAAAGCTACCATAAAATAGTACCTTTAATGGTTCATTTTCTGGTGCGCTTTGCCGAGGGAAAAACAGGCTTTCTTCGGCGCTAACAGGTAATACGTGCAGTTGTTCTGGGTTAACTCCGAATGACTCAGCATAGAATTCTGCATGCTGTTTTGTATCCGCTATCACATGATTGGCCGACAGAAAAAGTGACCGCTCCCAATCGAGCAATTTACTAGCCTGTCTACTCTGTTCAGAAAACTTCTTCCGCTCCCAAACCTGTTTGTCATAAGCGCTAATTAGCGGATCAAAAACCAGAGCTATCTTTTTTTTATTCGCCCAGCGAGCCGCTGCTGCTAAATCCTTCTGCCTGAAACAGGGAACCCATACCAGATCGACCTCAGGAAAATTCCTGAATGTCGCCTCAATTCCGGCCAGTTCACTAATTCGTGGTGCGAAATCGATGATATGCCAGCCGAGTTCTAAAAAAAGGTGTCGTATGATTCCATTTCGGGAGTACAGCGAGTCTGATCGACCCCACCATAAAACAGTATTTTTTTTTCTAGATTTCATTGCCAACGCTTTCAGAGGCTTTTAACTGAATAGTATGCAAATAGCAGATCAGAACAAAAATAATAAAAGGAAACCACCAAAGCGTAAAGAATATCGGCATCGACTGTATCGGGAAAGCGATTAGAATTAGTATCTGTGCCCAGGGGTTGGCAAGTGCCCGTGAGGCCGAATCTCGCCCCCAACGCGCCAACATATATACGGCTATCAGGAAGCCAAACAAACCTGGAAATCCAGTCTCGGCTGCAATCGAGATAATAGGGTGGTGTGTATGATGAGCGCGACGCTCACTCTTATGAAATCTATTTCCAGGGGATGAATGGTCATTAAAGGCTTCAGAAAAACTACGTGCTCCGACGCCTGCAAAGGGATTTTCCAAAAGCATATTTGAAGATGCCTCCCAAATATCCAGGCGGTAGGAGGATAGCTTATTCACATCATCATAAGTCGTTGGAAACTGTGAAAAGCTGTTGAGTTTTTTCTGCGCAATGTCAGAAAAACTTGCAGCCAACACGCCGGCGACGAGAATGAAGGGGATGACAATAAGCAACCAACCTGCTTTCCGCTTGCCGATAATATAGAGTCCGACCGCCAAAATAACGATGAGCAAATTGGTACGAATTCCAGTTGATGTGACAATGACAATAGACACCAGCAAATAGAGGGCTTGCCAAAATAAACCATACCGCTCCAACTGAACCAATACGACGGGAAGTAGAATTGAAACAAACAGGCCCAAACGTAAATGTTTGAAGGGAGCGTTTACACGTCTACCATCAAATAATTCAATCCCAAATAGATCTTTGCCGAAAATAAGCTGTATGGATGCATCAAAAATCCAGAAGCAGCAGAGTATGGTAATAATGCCCAGCAAAAGCTTCTGGGTTAGATAATTATCAAGTACATGGTACCCGGCAACCGACGCCAACAAAAACAACGGCAACATTACAACCAACTGCAAGGATTTTTCCGGCTCGTAACTGGTAAATGTTGATATGCAGGTAGGTACCCAGATAAGGGCCAGAATTATTAGCATCCGTTGCATACGTATATCAGAAAAAGTGACCTTTTTTCTAAATAGCAGCACAGCACCAAAAACAATCAGAAACAGAGAAGGCGCACGCGGGCCGCCAGGCAATGGTTGAGTCCATACCAGGGATGTGAACAGGGCCACACTTAACAGTGCCGGCCAGGAAAAATTTGATTTTGTCATTGATTCAGAGTTATTCCAGATTAACTAGCCATTCATTTCATCAAGATTGGCCCAATAAGTATGAGGTGAAAAATGAATAGCTAAGGTTATCCAGCTTACTTCTATTCATAGACCCAGAAAATATTTTCACTAGAACAGATTAAAATTACTCACGCCAATGTTCTTTAACCCATGTAGTGGGTAAGATTTTTTTGTACAGTCCCTTATAAAACTTTTTATATGGCCACTCGCCCAACAGCGCCATATCCGGATTCGGGTCACCGGGGAATGCGATGACTTTGGCAGTTTCAGGCAAGACTGGTTCTTTCCACCAGCGCAAAGGCATAGGTGGTACACAATGGACTTTGAATAACAGACACCAGGGGTCAGGCCAGAACTCCGTCAGGCTTATGCGTTTACAAACGAACGTTTGCTCATTGGTAAACTCATCCACAATCGCCAACGGTCTTTCAATTAACTCAGCCAGCAATTTCGGGTAGCTTCCCACTTTGAAGCGGTAAACAGAGGTATTGCCAATACCTGAATTAGGCTGGGTCCAGTTTTTCATCACCACAAAATCGAGTTCAGGCCGGTACGCGAAGAACTCGTCAAGACTACCGGTAATGACCACATCGAGGTCGAGGAAAAGCCAGCTGCCGGTCATCTCCGGTAGCGTTCCTGCCCACAGGGTAATTTTTCTCCAGCCGGTATTATTAAAAGGTGCTGGAATATCCACGGTAGGGCAAGGCAGGCATTCCACTTCTTTTCGTACATCAGTTGGGTCATCGGTCAGGCAAACAAAGCGAAACTCACCGGATGTGTTTCGTTTGACCATGCCATACAGCTTGTTGACATATTCAGCGCCATAGAGGGTGCCCCATTTCATGCAGACTATCTGTTTCATGATTAAGTGGTACTGTCGATTAGGTTAAGGTGATTGCCGGCGCATCATAGTTTGATATCCGGAGAAAACATTATTTGAGAGCGCCTGAAATACACATATGAATTTGTATATCCCTAGCTTACAACATTCTAACGGCTTTCCATTGAAGAGTCTCTCACGCGCACAAGCTTGTGTTTTCGGGCTTGGTGAGACCTTTTCCGACCAGGCATAAAAAAGGGCATATCGTATATATGCCCTTTTTTTAGATTAGCGGTTTCAGCACCGCCCTGGCTAAAACGATACGCCAGCCCATACCCAGAGTTTGTCCGTATCAACCTTTCCGGCCGCTACATCACCCGCAGAGTAGTGTGCGTATTTAATGCCACCATTGTAGTGTTTACCAAACTTTCGGGCATACAGGAGATCAAATTCACTACCCAGATCATCCACGGTAGCGGTTGATTCATCTGCTGCAAAGTCATGATAAATCACTGCCCACTTGCCGCCACCCAGCTTGCCGCCGGCAGATATATAGATATCGACTAACCCTTGCTTTGGGGTACCCAAAAACTGGTCAGCCCAACCGTTAAACTTATGCAGGGTTGCTAAGGGTGTTGAAAATCCATATGCGCCACCATCGGAGCCCAATACTTCATAACCAATTTTTGTGGTAATACCGTTTGCCAATGCGCCTATCTCCAGCAACATGTAGTTGGCATCGTAATCGGCGGTACCTACTTCCGAACTTTGAAAGGCAAATTCGGCAGCGTAGAGAAGTTTCGCCCGGTCAATTTTTGTTCCGCCTTTAAATGACAAACCGTAGGTATCCAGGCCATTGCTCACAGGATTTCCTTCATCTTCTAACAAGTATGCATAGGCAACCGCTTTGCCAAAATCGGTATTATAACTTCCGTTAAGCAGGTGATCAGATGAATCCACATCCTTTTCCTGAGCAAAGATCCGATTACGCTGAGCGATATATGCGTAGGTTAATTCCATATTCTCGAGTGGAGCAAATACGGCTTTCAAACCATCAAAGGTTTGACGATCCTGCCTCCAACCAACATCACCAACAAATCTTGCAGTATCAAGAACAATGACCTGCCGTCCGCCCTTCAGATCTACCTGATCCGACTTGTAGCGCAAATAAGCCTGATCCAACTCAGTAGTTGCCGGGTCTGCAATGACAGAATACTCAGGCACACCTCCTGGTGTATGAAAACCAGTAGGAGGAACACTGTAGTCATCAACACCCAGTACCGAACGTGAGTCTTCAAACTCCATCATTGCAGAAAATCCATTAAAGTCTGCAGTGGTATAACCAAGACGTGATCGAAGCGTGAGTGCATTCGCGTCCTTGAGTGCATTGTCCTGCTGAACGCCTTCATATCGCAGCCGAAAATCAGCATGGGTTTTTCCCAAGGAAAATGCCTCTGAAATAGTATTTTCAGCTATAGCGCTTTGACATAATAATACTGACGCTGTGAAAGTTAGTAACACTTTGTTCATACAATACTCCTTACAATTATAAATACTGTTTCGCTCAATTTTTATTCCAGGAAAATCTGATCTGTTTCTGAACTCGTATCTGAACTTTTTGCTCACATTCTACTTCGATCAGAATAAATTAGTGTTTCCCTATGCTATTTTTTTTCTTTTCTGATTCACTTCTTTTGCCGGTTTGTTTGGACTGATATCTTCAATTTTTCGTTGTTTTTCATAGAGAAATTTTAGTACTTCAGAACGTAGGCGAGTATATTCTGAATCTACTGAAAGTGCCAAACGATCTCGTGGACGGTCCAGATTAATATCAAGGATTTCTCCAATAGTTGCCGCAGGTCCATTGGTCATCATTACAATTCGATCAGAAAGCAAAACCGCTTCGTCAACGTCGTGGGTGATCATTATAATGGTGTTCTTCAATTCACTCTGAATTTCCATAAGCGAGTCCTGCATGTGGGCGCGAGTTAACGCATCCAATGCGCCGAAGGGCTCATCCATTAACAGAATATCCGGTTCCATAGACAGCGCCCGTGCAATTCCAACCCGCTGTTTCATACCGCCAGAAATCTCTCCTGGTCGTTTGTCCATAGCGTGGTCCATATGTACCAATGTCAAGTTGTGTTCTACCCAATCCTTTATCTGCTTTTTGTTTCTGGTTTTACCAAAGACCTGTTTGACTGCAAGTTCTACGTTTTGATACACGGTTAACCAGGGTAACAACGAATGGTTTTGAAAAACCACCGCACGCTCCGGCCCTGGAGCTGTCACCTCCTTACCGTTTAATACCACGCCTCCGACGCTAGCTTGATAAAGCCCCGCCACCACATTTAGCACGGTTGATTTACCACAGCCCGAGTGGCCAATCAGTGAGATAAATTCACCCTCTGATACTTTTAGGTCTACTTCTTTTAGCGCGGTAAAGGGACCATTCGAGGTCGGGAAAACCATATCAATATGACTTATATCAAGGATTACGCTCATAGTTTGTTCTCAACTGTTTCTATAAACAAAAATTGTGATTATTTCTAACGCTTTTGATCAGTGTACCGCGCTGGATTTATCCCATGATACCCATCGCTGTAGCTGTAACATGCTTCTATCCAGCAGAAAACCAATTCCACCAATTACAATCACCGCGGTCATTATTCTTGCCAGGGAATCTGAGCTTCCATTTTGAAATTCGTCCCAGACAAATTTTCCTAGTCCTGGATTCTGCGCCAACATTTCCGCTGCTATCAATACCATCCAGGCAACGCCTAATGACAAACGCATGCCGGTAAATATCAGTGGAATCGCACAGGGTAATACTATTTTCTGAACGTGCTTCAATGGTTTTAAACATAACACTTTGCTTACGTTTACAAGATCCTCTGGTATAGAAGCCACGCCTACAGAGGTATTGATCAACATCGGCCAAAGACAACAAAGCGTTACGGTTATCATTGAATTTAGAAACGATTTTGCAATCACGGGGTCGGGGCTTACGTATACGGCACTCACCACCATCGTCACCAAAGGTAACCAGGCCAGGGGGGATACGGGTTTAAATATCTGAATTATTGGATTTACCGCTGACCTTAAAATCCCATTTAAACCAATGGCAATCCCAAGGGGTATTGCAATCAGCGCAGCCACAAAGAATCCACTCAATACGGTTACCAAACTTGTTGCGATTTGATCAAGGAATGTTTCTTTGCCGGTATAGGCACGGACTTTGGGTGTATAGGAAGAATCCTGGGCTACTCTTGCAGCGTTACGTTTATCCTGCCTCAAATAAAACGCTTCGGCCTTTTCACGTTCGGCCACATGTTCATCGTACAGGGTTCCTAGTTGCACCCAGACTGCGGAAGGGCCGGGAAATGTACCCAGCGAGGTAACAATATTTTGTGCTGCAGCCGTCCAGAGGAACAGAAAGACAACTACACCCAGGAATGGTGGTAAAACAAACTTTAGAAAAGACGTTAGCCATATTCGAATTTTTATTCGAAGGGCTGAGTCACTCTCTACTTTGTTTTTGACTAATACGGTGCTGCTCATGGAATATCCGAATTCGTGTTTATGAATAATTCACTTAGAAAATTTGATAAAAGGATGGAATAGCAACCCGCTCCCGCCAGTCCACCCTTATCAGGCTGATTAATCTATAGGTGGTCACCCTGCTTCAAACCAATTTTGAATTGATTGATATAGCCATTGGGTTGGGTTCCGTCATACACCAGGCCATCGATAAAATGGGTTTGAGGATCACGGTAGCCATCTTCAGTTTTAAAATTCGGAAAATCTATTTCCTTTGCAAGCTTATCTTTTATCAATGACTTTGCTGCAACAGCATAGATATCAGGACGGTAAACCTTCGCAGCGAGTTCTTTATACCAGGCGTCACTTTTATCATCCGAAATCTGTCCCCATCGGCGCATCTGTGTCAGGTACCAAATTGCATCGGAGTAGTAGGGATAGGTTGCGTTGTAACGAAAGAATACGTTGAAATCAGGCACCTGCCGTTTATCACCTTTTTCATACTCAAACGTTCCTGTCATACTGTTGGCAATCACATCGTAATCTGCACCAACATAGTTGGACTGGGAAAGTATTTTTACCGCAGCGGGTCGATTGGCATTGTTATTTTCATCAAGCCACATGGCTGCACGGATCAGAGCTCGTGTTAACCGCACGGTGGTATTGGGATATTTTTTTGCAAACTCTGCGGTGATCCCAAATACTTTTTCAGGATTGTCTTTCCAGATTTCATAATCCGTTACCACGGGCACACCGATACCTTTGAAAACCGCCTGCTGATTCCAGGGTTCGCCAACACAATAACCGTGGATCGTTCCAGCTTCCATGGTTGCCGGCATCTGCGGGGGCGGCGTTACTGAAAGCAAAACATCAGCATCAATCTGTCCGGAACTATCACCCTTATGGGGTGCGTAATAACCCGGGTGAATTCCCCCAGCAGCTAACCAGTAACGCAGTTCATAGTTATGCGTAGATACGGGAAATACCATGCCCATTTTGAAGGGCTTGCCCGCATCCTTGTAGCTTTCGACCACGGGTTTTAATGCATCGGCTTTTATGGGATGAACCGGTTTGCCATCCGCCCTTTTCGGAATATGCGGTTTCATCTTATTCCAGATAGTATTGGAAACGGTTATCGCATTGCCGTTAAGGTCCATTGAAAAAGGCGTAATAATATGGGCTTTGGTGCCAAAACCCATAGTGGCTGCGATGGGCTGGCCCGCAAGCATATGCGCACCGTCGAGCCGGCCATCAATAACGCCATCTAACAAGACTTTCCAGTTTGCCTGCGCTTCAATCGTGACATACAAACCTTCATCTTCGAAGTAGCCATTTTCATAGGCGATAGCAATGGGCGCCATATCGGTCAGTTTAATAAAACCGAATTTCAGTTCTTCTTTTTCAGGAAAGCCAATGGTTTCCTTTGACTGTACGGCGGGGCTAAGCGTCAGGCTAATCGTTGTAAATATCGCTGCCAACTTAAATGGTTTTATCCAGTTCATCTAAAAATTCCTCAATTTTTTCCAAAAAAAAAAGCGCCCATCAACGCACCACTGTTCATCAGTAGGTTCGTTGATGGGCGCCTTTGCCCTTTAGGTATTGGATAACGTCGTTGTTACCAAACCTCTATTTTTTATCTGCTGTCGCCGTTGACAACGGATGATGTTAAAATTCAATATTTACAGTTAATGCAGGGCTCGTGCCAGTTTTACAACATTGCGTAAAACAAAGGGGTTAACAGGTATAAAGTATTTTTTTATTCTATTTTAGACACTGTTTAGCCATCCGCATGGTGCGTATATTTAAAATAACGCACCGCAATCGTTCAGGCGACATTAGCCATCAAGCAACTCCATAACATCAATGATGTTTTGAGAAACCGCTGTGATAGTTATACCTTTATCCATCGCTGTTTTTCGCAGCTGTTGATATGCCTCCGGCTCACCAATTCCCTTTTTCTCCATCAGAAGCCCCTTGGCTCGCTCAAGCAGCTTTCGGTCTGATAGCTTTGATTTGGTTTGTTCAAGTTCAGTTTTTATTGCCTGGTATTCCTTGAAACGAGCAATTGCTATTTCAATAATGGTACGAAAACGATGGGGCTGAATATCATCTACAATATACGCACTAACACCTGCTTTTATCGTACTCTGCACCATTTTTGGTGCATCCTTTTCCGCAAATACTACCACCGGACGCGGTGCCTGCTGATGTAACGCTGACAAGTTTTGCAGGGTAGCCTGATCGGGTAGATCCATACCTAGCACCAAAAGATCAGGGGAGTAATGCTGAACCTGCTCTACAAGATTTAGTGCATCTGTCAATCGTTCGACAACCTGATAGCCATATTCAGTCAGGGTTCGATTAAGCAGCGAGGCACGTGTGGAATTCGAATCAATTACAAGAACTGAAACCATATCGCCGGAAACAGTATCGTCGACTGGATATTGAATAGCGGAATTTGTTTTTTTTTGCTGTTTCACGAGTACGTATACCTGTCGAACAATTTATGACCTCATTCACATTCCTTCGCTATAACGTCCGAATGAGGAACACCATCATTTACAGATGTTGCAATAATCTCGCCAACTACGAAACCAGGGCCAGTTAAGGCTAACTGGATTGTTTTATTTCAGAGGTAGTTGAATCAGCAACGGAGTGAGATTCCAGGTCCAGCAACCACTTTTTCCGTTGGCGGATGCAACAGCGCGCACCGCCTTTGGATTATTGATAGCGATGGCCTGTTGTTTGTAGGTGCGGGTTTCTCCGCATGGAATCTGTTGCAAGATATCCCATCCGATTTGTTGGAAGTCGGTGCCTGGCGTATGTAGCGGCGCAGTAAACCTTTGCCGTTTTCCGGAAAAGTATTCAGCCAGCTCGGATTGAATCAGTTCAGTGAAGCCTCAATCGCAACCGCCAATTTACCTGCCACAGTCTCAGCAGCGCTCACATCAATATTGGTAAAACTCAACAACAACGTTGGTGGATATATTGTTTCAATCTGGAAACTGGAGAGCATAGTTGGTGCCAGACCTTGCTTGAGTGCATTTTCTTGAAGCAATTTTTCATCCCTGACATTTAACAGTTCACCAATAAGATGCATACCGCCAGCCTGCAGGCTTACGCTAAGCTCTCCCGAAAGCCTGCTACCCAACGCACCCGCCAATGCTGCTCTTCGTTCTCCATATAGCTTGCGCATCTTCTTTATATGAACACTGAAATGACCTTCCGCCATAAACTCCGCAATCACTTTTTGCTCAAGCACTGAACCGGAAGACCATAACGCAGAAAAACTTTGTTCAAAGATTGATTGAAGCGGCTCCGGCACAACCACATAACCAAGGGTAAGTGATGGAGCCAATACCTTGCTGAATGAGCCGGTGTAGATTACGCGATTATTGGCATCCAGACTTTTTAATGCTGGCAACGGTTTTTCGCCGTAACGAAATTCGCTGTCATAGTCATCCTCGATGATCAAGCTATCCTGGGAGTTCGCCCAATGCAATAACTCCATACGCCGAGCTAATGACAGCGTCACCCCCATCGGGGATTGGTGTGTTGGTGTCACCAGTGCGAATTTAGCTTGCGAAGCCATTTTTATTCCGTCGCATACCCGTAATCCATCCTTATCAACCGGGACGGGAATGATCGACACACCCAATTGATTCAGGCAACTCCGGGCACGGTAATAGCCGGGGTCTTCACACCAGATTTCATCATCAGGGGTGCTAAGGCATTGAACGATGGTGCTTAATGCACCTTGAAATCCAGCCGTGATAAAGATCTGCTCCGGCTCAGTCTGTACGCCGCGAGAGATTGCCAGGTAGTTCGCCAGCGCATGACGCAAAGGCGCATAACCAAAAGAGCAACCACGGGTGAGTTCTGCTGCTCCGGTGTTACGAGTATGTTTGTTAACCAGGCGGCTCCATAGCTTTCGCGGGAACGCATCAAGAGCAGGAACACCCATTCGCAGCGACAAAGGCTCAGTATCTGAATATTCTGCTTCCGATCGCTTGCCCCTACTTAGACCCGACCCTGCCGCTCCCGCGGCGATTAAACCTGAATCGAGCCGAGGGTTTACATAGGTGCCTGCCGCGCCCCGGCCCTGAATAAAATCCTCTGCGAGCAGTAACTCATAGGCTCGTTCGACCGAACCACGGGAACAACCCAGTTCAGCTGCCAACGCTCGACTGGATGGTAGTCGGGCACCCGGCACCAGGTAGCCGCCCAAAATCTGATCACGAATCTGCTGATAAAGGGACTGGTAGATCCCGGATGTAGTTGACGGAAGGTTTAGCTGAAGTGAACCCGACTCGCTCATATGGCCTACTCATTTATGCGATTTATGGCGCTTTTCTCAATGCCAATCGAAATGTAGAGTCTACTCCGTAATCCACCAACAGCAACCGCAGAAATGAATATTGAGTCCGATCCAATGGATATAGTCGAGGCAATTACGCTTAAGCAAATTAACCAATGCTACCCACTCATGAATATTCTGAGACCAAAGCTGGTCGAATCAGAATTTTCAGATCAAATCGGCCGGCAAAATAAACAGGGTTACCATTTGATCGCTCTTCGGGACAACGGTAATCCGGTTTCTCTGCTCGGCTACCGGCTGGTCGAGAATTTGATCCTCAGCAGGTTTCTTTATATCGACGACCTTGTTACCGAACCCGACCAAAGACAACACGGCCACGCCAGCAAATTGCTGAATTGGGCAGTTGACCTAGCGAAGAAAAACAGTTGTACGGCGCTACAGCTAGATTCAGGCTTTGCGAACACAGATGCCCATAGGCTTTATTTAAATCACGGCTTTACGCTGAGCGCTCACCATCTGCGTAAACCCATATCTTGCGCTAGTTAACAACGATCAAACCCTAACCCAGATATTCACTCGATACAGGAATAGTAAATGAAGATATCGATTCTCTACAGTTCAGAGACCGAACACACTCACCAGTTAGCGAAGGCCATTCATGCTGGTTGTGTAGCTTCGGGGGAGATAGAGGCAAAGCTGTTTCGCCTTTCGGATCAGGACTTCACCGGCTCGCGCTGGAACAACGCAGAGATACTCGCTGAACTTGACAGTTCCGATGCCATTATATTCGGCTCACCGACGTTTATGGGCAGTATGTCATCAAAACTCAAAGCATTTATGGAAGCTACCGTATCACGATATTTCCCCGAAACCTGGAATGGAAAAATCGCAGCGGGTTTCACAGTATCGGGTAGCAGCGGCGGGGACAAATTTAATACCCTTAGCACCCTTACGACTTTTGCAATGCAACACGGAATGATATGGATTGGCCTGGGTTCTAATCCATTTAATGGCAAAAATAATAATGCTAGCGGACATTATTACGGTGCCACCGGCCGTGCTGAGTTAGATCATAATCCCGCCGATATGCCATCTAAAGACGATCTAAACAGCGGTGAGTTCCTCGGCGCTCGTATCGCTGATTATGTAACCAGGTTAGCGACTAAGTAGTAGTCGTTCCAATACTGATAACGAAGAGGAATAAAACTATGCAATCAAGAGTAAACGTTCAACAAACGGAACCCCATGCATTCAAAGCAATGATTGGAATCGAAAATTATTTAGCCTCTACAGGTCAGGATACCGGCTTGGTTGAGCTAATTAAAATTCGCGCTTCGCAATTAAATGGATGTGCCTATTGCATCCAGATGCATGTAGACATTGCTCGAAAACAGGGTGAAACCGAACACCGTATTCACGCGACTTCGGCATGGAAAGAATCCCCACTATTTTCTGAAAAAGAACGAACTCTCCTGGCATTAACTGACGAGATCACCAATATTTCAAATAATGCTGTCAGCGGAAAAACCTATCAAGATTGCCAAAGCTATTTCAACGAAAACGAAATTGCACAGTACATCATGCAAATAGTACAAATCAATTCCTGGAATCGTATCGCCTTAGCGACCAAATTAGAACACGACTAAAGCATTCATAGCTAAAGGAAGTAACCAATGTTTAACGCACAAAAAATTATCGCTCTAATCACACTATTGACCACAATCGTTTTTAGTCAGGTTGCTAGTGCCAAACAATCTCTAATTGGAATATTGGTATTTGATGGATTTTTAACAAGTGATGTCACAGCACCAGTAGAAGTATTTGGAGCCGCCACAAAAACATCCTGGTTCTCGTCCTATAATGTAGTAATTATCTCTGCGACAAAAAACAAAACGGCTACTTCCGAAGAGGGACTAACCATTGTTAGCGACAAAACCATCTATGATGATCTAGATCTGGATGTACTGATAGTACCGAGCTCCTACGATATGAAAGAACATATCAATAATAAAGCGTTAATAAGTTTTATTAGAAATAAAAACAAAACTGCATCCTGGATGGCAAGTAACTGCTCTGGTGCATTCTTATTGGGTGAAGCCGGTGTACTTGATGGTAAAAAGGCGACTACTTGGTTTGGTGGAGAAGCCGGCCTAAAAAAATCCTATCCAAAAATTGATGTTCAGTTTAATCAGAATGTCGTCGTAGCTGACAGAGTCATCACATCCAATGGCGGACCCGTTAGTTACGAGGCTTCCTTTACATTATTGGAGAAACTAAGCTCGAAGAAATTTTCAAATGAAATATCAAATACGATTCAATTTAACAGAATAAAATAATATTTTTTGTAATCGTACTCTTGCCTAGCAACTGTTTACGTATCGTTTATTGTGATACATAAACAGCTTAACTCGAAGTCACACCGGCTTCGAGATCTAGCAACCATTTTTTCCGATGTAGGCCACCGCCATATCCAACCAGGCTTCCATCTGAACCAATCACACGGTGACAGGGAATAAGAATACCTACCCGGTTTTTTCCGTTTGCGGATGCAACTGCGCGCACCGCCTTCGGATTATTGATGGCGACGGCCTGTTGTTTATAACTGCGAGTTTCTCCGTATGGAATCTTTTGCAAAATATCCCATACGGTTTGTTGGAAATCCGTACCTGGAGTATGTAGCGGCACAGTGAAAGTTTGCCGTTTTCCGGCAAAGTATTCAGCCAGCTCGGATTGAAGGTGCGTTAGGTGGGGATGTTCTCCCGGCAAGATCACAGCTTTTAATCTTTTACGCAGATCTTTAAATTCGGTTTCCAGCATACGTCGATCGGTAAACTCCAATAAACAAACCCCCTTATCAGTTGCGCAGGCAAACATCGGGCCTATCGGGCTTGTGAAACGCACGATATTGATTACGTTTTTTTCTTCTGTAGCGGTGGCAGAACTGCCAAAAATTGAACGGTAGCCTTCGGCGAATCCACTCATTGAGTTATAGCCACTATCAAATGCCGCGTCGGTCACTGATCCGCCCTTTTTTATACTGTTAAACGCTGCATTAACCCGCAACAATCTTTGGTAAGTATGGAAGGTCATGTTGTGATGTTTTTTGAACCATCTCCGAATATGGCTTGGTTCCACGCCTCTTTGTCTCAGATCATAATCCTTTATCCGAAGGTAGGGGTTTTCGTGCAGTTCTCGAATTAACGCTGTGACATATTCCGGGGTTTCATCCATCTGCTCCATCGGCTTACAAACTTTGCAAGGTCTAAGGCCATATTGCAGTGCTTGCTGAGGCGTATCAAAAAACACCACGTTTTTCGCCAGCGGTTTTCTGGCACGACAGGAGGGGCGGCAAAAAATGCCGGTGCTTGTAACGCCGGTAATAAAGATGCCTTCGTACTGGGTATCCTGATGGCCAATGGCGTTGTATTTTTGATCGAAGCTGAGTGTATTAGTCATAGGTGAATACTAATACGAGGGAAGTATTTGGCTACCGGAAACTTAACAAGTAAGGCGGAGCCAATATTTGATGAAATAAAAAAAGCGGATGTTTGGAACAAACATCCGCTTTTTTCACTGTAGCTTAAGCTGATACCTAGTTAACCCGCTTCGCGCTCCACTGCGTATTGGGCGCCTATCAGGTGACGTTCTTCAAAATCCTGATATTGTTCTTCAGAATAGCCCAGCAACTCTTTGTAGACATACTCATTGTGCTCGCCCAGCAACGGTGCTGGAAGATCCCAGCGCAACTCCATGTCGGAAAAGCGGAACGCCTGGCCTGGATAGTCATGAGTACCACAGGCTTTCTGGGTTAATGGTCGAAGTATTTGACGTGCTTTCACATGCTCATCCGCAACAATATCCGCTTCGTTGTTCAGTGGCGCAGCGGGCACACCATGTTTCTGTAGCTGATGGAAAACCGCCTCCTTCTCTATATTTCTAGTCCATTCGGTCAGATGGCGATCAATTTCATCGTGGTTGTTGATACGTCCACTTACAGTTGCGTAATCAGGATTTTTTGCCCATTCCGGCGAACCCAGTGCCACTATCATCGACTGCCATTCGGCATCGCCCCGTACACTAAGCGCAACCCATTGATCATCGCCTTTGCAACGATACACACCCTGGGGCGCATTGACCGGATCACGATTTCCCATCGGTGGCTGGGAGCGGTTGTTCATGCTTTGATCCACCACCACTTCACCGATTTGATGGAGCATGGTTTCCGCCTGGGGCACTTCGATCAAGCCACCTTCACCGGTCTGATGCCGACGATGCAGCGCGCCCATAATCATAAATGAACTGACCGTTGGGCTGACGTCATCCATATGAAAGGTCGGTGAACTCTGTGAAATATCACCATCGGGATAGGAGCGCAAATAGGTCAGCGCAGTAAGCGCTTCAAAGTGGGCGCCGAAGCCGATGTAGTTAGCATATGGGCCGGTGAGCCCAAGGGGAGGCATGCGGCACAGGATCAATTTTGGATTGATGGCGCTTAATGCTTCCCAGCTAAATCCAAGTCGGTCGCCAATACGCTGGGCGTTGTTCTCGATCAGGATGTCACTTTTTTCGACCAGTTTGGTGAAGGCTTCTTTGCCCTCGTCAGTATCAAGCTCCATAGTAACGCTTAGTTTATTTCGATTAAGCGCGTTAAAAGCCGCTGCCCGGTTATAGGGCTGAGGCTGGGGTTCTCCATCGGGGTAAGTCAGCCGTCCTAGACCACCGCTTTTTGCAGCCATTTCAGCGGTGAACCCTGGCTGCGCCCGTGTACTTGATGGCACCCTGTGGCTGGATTCAACACGAATTACTTCTGCGCCTAAATCAGCCAGATGCTGTGCAGCGGTTGGGCCAGCCCAAACCACGGTAATATCAACGACGCGTATGCCTTTTAAGGGTAAATCACTCATAACAAATCTCCGATCAGATCACGCCGCTACCGGCTAAATGGCGAAGTTCGTCGCCGGTAAGTCCCAATTCATCGCTATAGAATTCGCGATTGTGCTCGCCAAGTTGTGGCGCCGGATATCGCAATGCAAAACCATCTTCCACTCGGGCCAGAGGGCCAGGATAAGTTAGTGGACCAGCCACCGGGTGATCCTGTTCGACCCAGAAATCCCGGCCTCTGAAATGGTCATCCTCGAGCAGGTCTTCCACATTGTTGATCGGAAAACAGGGCCACTGGTTGGCCAGCGCCTCTGCAAATATCTCTGCTCGGGTATGAGCCTGTAGCCAGGGATGTAAGACCTCATCGATTTCGGCTTTGAGTTCGGCGCTATAGAGCGCACCCGGCACCGCCAGTTTCTCCATAAAATCGGGTCGTTTGAGGGTTTTCGCCATGCGGTCAGCCCAGGCCGGTGTGGTCATCACCTGCATGTGGCCGTCAGCGCATGGGAAGATGCCCATCGGCAAAGCACTGGCTGAAAGTGGCTCGCGCATCGAGGTTTCGCCATTGTAGTTATGCCCAAGTAACATCTGTATGCGTCGGTCAGAACTGAGTTGCTGGGATTCCGCAGCTGAAACATCTACGTGCTGGGCCTGGCCCTGATAGCGCGCAGAAAGAAACGCCGCTGCCACCGCCACGGTAGCCAGGTTGCCGACCTGATGCTCAACCATCGATGCGGCCTTTTTGATCGGATACATATCCGCATGGCCTGTCATATGCATGGAGCCAATGGCGTAGTAGGTAAGATCTGTCCCTTCATATTGAGCGTAGGGACCATCCTGGCCAAATGGGGTAATACTGGCCAATACGATAGAGGAATTGATCTCTTTCAGGTCGTGGAAACCTGCACCAATCGAAGCGAGGTAACCCGGCTTGAAACTCTCAATGACGATATCAACATCCTTAACCAGGCGTTTCAGCAGATCTACTCCGCTAGGGGTATCAAGGTTAAGCGTGATTCCGCGCTTATTGCGATTTAGATGCAAGTAGGAAGCGCTGGCTTCGGGGTTTGGAATATCACCGGGAAACGGGCCACGACGGCGGGATGGATCACCGGTCAAAGCCTCTACTTTAATTACATCTGCACCGTAATCCGCAAAGATGCGCGCGCAAAATGGGCCAGGGATACCGTTGGAAAGGTCCAAAATTCGGACGTCACTGTATAACTGTGTCACAGCGTTAAACTCCTTTTTTATTATGTTTATTTCCTGGAGCTGCGTGGTATGAATACCACTAGCAAGCCTATTTTTATACCTTAATTAGCTGGGGTGGTAAACCCTAAAATTCGGATTGGATAGTGCGGTACCTCTTGCCAACCACGTGCCAGCCCCTTGCAGCTATTTCTGTTCCTCCCTAAGATTGCCCATTGTTCAGCCTTTAACAGGAACACAACCAATGCCAGCCACATCTGGTTCGTGGAAAAACCCACGCACTCTGCTCATATTAATGTCGATTGTAATGCCCTTTACCTTTTCGATCTGGCAGGTATTGCTGAATAATTTCGCGATCGAAAATGCAGCGTTTACCGGTGTAGAAATTGGCATTCTGCAGAGCCTTAGGGAAATCCCCGGTTTTCTGGCCTTTACCGCAGTTTTTGTCCTACTGGTACTCAAAGAACAAACCTTCGCGCTAATCTCACTGCTGGTGTTGAGCCTCGGCGTCGCCGCGACCGGATTTTTCCCCAGCGAATACGGGCTGTATGTCACCACTGTGTTGATGTCGATTGGCTTTCACTATTTCGAAACCATCAAAAGCTCCCTGTCCCTACAGTGGCTCTCCAAAGAGGAGGCGCCAGCATTTTTGGGCCGCCTGATTTCGGTAGGTTCCTTCAGTGCCCTGGTTGCCTTCGGCTCTATCTGGTTCCTGTTCAAATGGCTTCAACTCGACTATATCTGGCTCTATCTATTTGGAGGCGGTGTTGGCCTGGTACTGGTGGTAATCATGTGGTCAATGTTTCCGAATTTTGAAACCAAAGTACCTCAACACAAACATCTGGTGCTGCGAAAACGCTACTGGCTGTTTTATCTGCTGACCTTTATGAGTGGCGCGAGACGGCAGATTTTTGTGGTGTTTGCTGCCTTTATGATGGTTGAAAAGTTTGGTTATGGTGTTGCCGAGATCAGCCTGCTATTTATTATTAATCACCTGCTGAGCCTTTTTTTAGCGCCTAAAATCGGCCGATTAATTGGCCGTATTGGCGAGCGCCGCGCCCTCACAATTGAATACACAGGTCTTATTTTGGTGTTTGCCGGTTATGCGCTGGTCGAAAATGCCTATATTGGTGCGAGTCTCTATGTGATCGATCACGTCTTCTTTGCAATGGCGATTGCTATCAAAACCTACTTCCAGAAAATTGCAGACCCGGCGGATATTGCGTCATCGTCCGGTGTGAGTTTTACCATCAATCATATTGCGGCTGTGGTAATTCCCGCGCTGTTTGGCATGATCTGGTTGATCAATCCATCCGCCGTTTTTTATACCGGCTCCGCCATGGCGCTGGTTTCGTTGCTGCTGTGTAGAAACATTCCGAGCAAACCCGAACCGGGCAATGAAGTGCTATTGGGTAAGCAACCCCAGCTCGCTACTAGTGGATAGAGCAATCTGGATAGAGCAATCGCGGCCTAAGGAACCTCTGATTAAGGCTGGCGGGGCTGAACATAGATCGGGATAAACTCAATCATAAACAGCACAAATGCAGCAATCCACATTAGACCCGAAACCAGAATCAGGTCCATATAATAATCACTGACAGGTGCAAAAATACGCACGACTGCAGCTAGCGTAACCAGAATAAACATCAACGATATTGTTTTTGTAGCCCGCAGCGGCCGACCGGTATGCCCGAGCGAAACCCTTACCGCTACCGACAGAATCATGGTGCCGATTGCACCTACGGTAAGCCCGTGAATTGCTGCGCTTTGTGGCAAGCCGTCGAAACCGATCGCAATTCCCAGTGCGACCAATGCCAGCGCCAGCCAGCCGTAGGCGATGTGCAGTACCAACATCAACGGTTCAGCAGTGGTAGCCCAGCCCTTCCAGCCAGACATACGCAAGCCGTGGAGAAGCCCAGCAATAATTGCAACCCAACCTGTAAATACCTGCTCTGGGAAAAATCCCCAGCAAACCGCCAACGCAAGCGAAAATGCAATCGCTAGCTCGTCCGTCATTGGTGGGCTTTGGGGTTTTCCAGTTTGCTCCAGCCGGTTTTGCTGACGTAACCAGTTGGTAGTAAATGCCGGTACGATACGCCCGCCGATGATGGCAATCATCACAGAAACCATTACCAGGGCAATGCGAATGGCGGTATCGGCAGATACTGGCCCGCCCAATGATGAAAAATGGTACAGACCGTTTAGGCAAAAAAGAGCGGTCAGCACTGCAATGATTTTATAGTTGCGGCGGTTTCTGGCTCGGATCAGGGTATTGCCAATCATCACTATCAACAAGCCAAGGTAGAGCAGATCAATCGCCGCTACCCAGACTGGGTTTAGCAGGCCGCCAAAAATCATGACCAGTCGGCCAGAAAGCCAGGCCAGGCTGATCAAAACCAGAGGCGCGCCCTGTATCGGAGGACGCCCAGCCCAGTTTGCCGATGCGGTCAGCAGGAATCCGCCAATTGCTGCGGCAGCAAACCCGAACAACATCTCATGGCCATGCCATAGAACGGGATTACCTGCGATAAAAATGACCCGCCAACCCAGTACAAAATAGCCCAGCCATAACCCAATACCAAAAATGGCTGCCAGCGCCATCAGGCTAAAAAGAGGTCGAAAACCCAGGCTGAATAAGCTGGACAAACTGTGTTGTTGTTTTTGCATCTATGGCATCCGTTTACTGCACTGATCGAGTACTCCACAATCAGCAAAGCAGCCGATAAAAGTGGATTAAAACCCGTATAATTTACACCTTACCAGACTTAGTAGTTCCAGAATTAGCAGCTAGACTTAATGCCTGAACTCAATTATTTACAGTCGACCCTCTTCAGGGGAAAAGGAAAGCACAGATGATTTCATTATCCGACGCGAAAATCGCGGTCATCGGACTTGGTTACGTTGGTCTGCCATTGGCGGTCGAGTTTGGCCGTCAGTTTGCAACCACCGGTTTTGACATTAACCAGAACCGTATCGATGAGCTTTCAAAGGGTTTTGATCGAACCCTTGAAACAGAGGCCTGCGACCTCGAATCGGCAACCCAGCTCTGTTTTTCTTCCAGCAGTGCGGATCTGCAAAGCTGCAACATCTACATTGTAACCGTACCAACCCCTATTGATGCCTATCGCCAGCCCGACCTTACACCGTTACGCAAAGCCAGCGAGATGATCGCCTCGGTACTCGGCAAAGGCGATATCGTAATTTACGAATCCACCGTGTATCCCGGTGCCACCGAAGAGGTCTGCATTCCCATTATTGAGCAGGCAACCGGGCTGACCTACAACCAGGATTTTTATGCCGGCTACAGCCCGGAAAGAATAAACCCCGGTGACAAGACTCATCGATTACCCAATATTTTGAAAGTGACCTCCGGTTCAAATGATGAAGTGGCTGAGCTGGTTGATAGCCTGTATGCCTCGATCATTACCGCGGGCACCCATAAAGCCAGCTCTATCCGTGTGGCTGAAGCCGCCAAGGTGATCGAAAATACCCAACGTGATCTGAATATCGCACTGATGAACGAACTTTCATTGATTTTCAGCCGTCTCGGTATTGATACGGAAGAGGTGCTCGAAGCGGCTGGCACCAAATGGAATTTCCTACCATTTCGACCCGGCTTAGTCGGCGGCCACTGTATCAGTGTTGACCCCTATTATTTGACCCACAAAGCTCAGGAGATCGGCTATCACCCGGAAATCATTCTCGCCGGACGCCGCATAAATGATGATATGGGCAGTCATGTGGTCGAGCAGGTGGTGAAACTGATGACTCGCAATAAGATCCATGTAGTTGGTTCACGGGTACTGATCCTTGGATTAGCTTTCAAGGAAAATTGCCCGGATCTGCGCAATACCCGTGTGGTGGATCTGATCAACGAATTCGAAGACTATAATGCACAGGTGGATATTTACGATCCCTGGGTTGATGCCGCCGAAGCCAAACATGAATACGATATTGATCTGGTAGATCAACCCAGCACAAACCACTACGATGCCATTATTATCGCAGTATCCCATGATGAGTTTAAAAAGCTCGGGGCCGAAGGTATACGTGCCTTTGGTAAGGCCGATCACATCCTTTACGATGTGAAATATCTACTCTCCAAAGATCAGGTTGATGGTCGCCTTTAACCGAACCAACCCAATCTATTTAATCGACATACAAATGCTCAAGGTATCTAACCAATGAAAGTACTGGTCACCGGCACAGCCGGATTTATCGGCTCTACCCTCACCCATCGCCTGCTCGACCGGGGTGATGAGGTAATCGGGATCGATAACCTCAACGACTACTACGATGTTAATCTAAAAATTGCACGTCTCGATCGGCTCACCTGTCGACCCGGTTTTACCGATATTCGCTGCGATCTTGAAGATCGTGATGCGATCGAGAAAGCCTTTGTCACCCACAAACCCGACCGAGTAGTTAACCTGGCGGCCCAGGCCGGCGTACGTTACTCGCTGGAAAACCCTCGTGCTTATATTGATGCCAACCTGGTTGGTTTTATCAATATACTTGAAGGCTGCCGTCACCATGAAGTAGAGCAACTGGTTTATGCTTCGAGCAGCTCGGTATACGGCGCAAACACCGAAATGCCGTTCTCGATTCATCATAACGTTGACCACCCGTTAAGCCTTTACGCCGCCACCAAAAAAGCCAACGAATTGATGGCCCATACCTACAGCCATCTTTACCAGCTTCCCACTACCGGGCTGCGATTTTTTACCGTTTATGGGCCCTGGGGTCGACCGGATATGGCTCTGTTTTTGTTCACCAAAAGCATTCTCGCCGGCGAACCGATTGATGTCTTTAACTACGGCAATCACCGCCGCGATTTCACCTATATTGATGACATTGTCGAAGGGGTTATTCGCACCTTAGATTCCGTAGCAACGCCTAACCCAAATTGGGATGGTGCAGATCCGGACAGCGGCACCAGCATGGCACCTTACCGACTCTACAATATCGGCAGTAATCAACCGATTGAGCTGATGCGTTATATCGAAATACTGGAGGAGTGCCTGGGCAAGAAGGCGATCAAGAATATGCTACCGATGCAGCCGGGAGATGTACCCGCCACCTATGCGGATGTGGATGATTTGATCACAGATGTGGGATATCAGCCCAATACGCCAATCGAAACCGGCATCGCCAACTTTGTTGAATGGTATCGGGATTTTTATAAGGTCTGATTAGACGGAGAACCCGGTGCATACCTGCTTAGGAGTTAAGCTGAATAGAGGCCTTTGCACGAGAGATGATTTTCTTTCAGGTAAGGCGAAAGTAGGCGCTATGTAAGGCCACGCAGCATGGGAAAAAAATAGCTTTCGTGCAACGGTCTCGAATAGTTACTTTTGAGAGAGCCCCTGCTTCTCAAACAACTCCTTCACATAACGCGCGGGAATGGCATAGCTAATACCACTGGGTTTTTCCAGCACCGCTTCCTTGCTTTCCTTTACAAATACCTTGTTGATCACACCAATCACTTTTCCTGTTTCCGGATGGTAGAGCGGGCTTCCGGAGTTACCTGGGTAGGCCGTCGCATCGAGCTGAAATACGGTGTAGGGATCACGTAACCGCTTGAGCATGCTGGCATCAATTGAGCGAGCTGAAACCTGAGGTACTGCAATCGGTGTAATACTTGAAATGATGCCCTCGTGGGTCACTGGATATAAGCCGAGAATGGCGCCAATCGGAAAACCGGTAAAGGCGTATTTTTCACCCTCACGTACCCTGTCTGAATCACCAATCTTCAGTGCAGGCAGCGGCTTGCCTTCTATTTTCAAAAGCGCCAGATCATGGACCTTATCGCGCTCCAACAACACTATTTTACGGATGTCCGGTCTGTTTCCAGTACCGGAAAAAAGCACCAGATATTCCTTGTGTTGGTGATCCAGGCTATCCGGTATCACGTGGGCATTGGTGATCACATATTGCCCATCCAGCACTACAAACCCGGTACCTTTTAACGATGCCGGTGGCCTGTTGTTGACGCTATAGGTCCCGATTCCGACGATCGAAGGCTTAACTTTCTGGACGGTATCCGCAAGCTCAGCCGAATATACTATGCTAGCCGATGTGAACATAGCCATAAAAAACAGGCCAGCAACAATATTCTTGAGACTAAAAGTCATGCGCCTGTAACCATAATTCCAGCATCATAAACACCCATATAAACTCTCCATAGTACGCCGCATGATCATGTTGATGCAGTTTCACCAACTGATCAAGATAATCGTCATTCAGGTAGTTCCGTTTCCGTAGATCCGATAATGCATCGTAGGCCATCTCTTTGAGTGGTGCATAATCCCGCATCCAGACACCAAATGGCAGACCAAAACCTTGTTTTGGTTTATTGATAATCTCCTCGGGAAGAAAACCGGCAAAACTCTGTTTGTAGAAGTGCCGTAATTTTTGTCCGGGCAGCAACAGACTGGATGGCAGGGTCCGGCCAAGTTCCACCATCTCTGGCGCCAGCATCGGGTAGTGAACATCCACTCCGGCAAGGTCACACATAGTGGTGACCTTACGCAGATCGTTATCCGCCAGAGTCTGTTTCCAGTCAAGCCATAACATCCGGTGCAGGCTATCAGCCTCCGCTGGTTGCTGATAGGTCGCACGCAGCAATTTCAGCGGGCCTTCCAGATCCAGCTGCTTGACCAGTTCAGGGTGAATCACATCAGCGGGCTGATTGCGGCTGAAAAAGTTGTAGGTCTCTAGCCTGTCCGGCAATGGAATACGGGCCTGTTGAATGTAGCTTTGCAGTTTTGCAAAGGGAGGAATCTTATCGAGTAGCGGTGCATTGAGCACCGATACCTCAGTCAGCTTGCGAGCCGCCGCCGGTAGCTTAAAATAGAACTCAAATAATTTTTGTTTCGCATAACGTTCGTTACCGGCAAATAGCTCATCACCACCATCACCCGCCAGCATTGATTTATGGCCATCCGCTGCGGCTGCGGTGGCGCAAAAAAGCGTGGGCAGTGCCGATGAGTTACCAAACGGCTCTTCGTAACGCGCCGCAATTTTTGGCAGCAATTTCACTACATCCGCCGGTGTCAGATAGATTTCGTGGTGTCGAACACCAAACTCCTTCGCCGCAAGTCGTGCGTAGGGCATCTCATCGTAGCCTTCGGCATCAAACCCCACCGAGTAGGCATCCACATCGCCATCACGACTTTTTGCCAGCAAACCGGTAATGGTGGAGCTATCAAGGCCACCGCTAAGAAAGGTCGCCTTACATTCAGCGGCTTTCTGATCGACCGAGCCTGCCAATGCATCACGTAATCGTTGACTGTCAGTCGCTGTCGCCCGAACCGGTTTCATATCCGCCGAGCCCGGTATTAACTGGCTCCGGTACTGCTTCTCGCTGATTTCAACAAAGTGGCTGGATTCCACCGCGCCTATCTCTTGATAGATCGAGTTCGGTGTCGGCACCATATGAAAGTAGAGGTAATGAAAAATACTCTGTGGGCTAATTCGGGCGTTGCCTGTGCCTGTACTTTCGGTTAGCGCGATCGATGAAGTGGAAAAGTGAACACCCTGCGCATCCCGATAAACATAGAGTGGAAACCTGGCAAACAGATCAACCGATAGAAATACCTTTCGGCTAGCGTGATCCATCAGCACCAATGAATAGGCCGAGCGATAATATTGATTCAAGTTTTCGGGCGACTCAAGGTACTGCTCAATCACCTGCTTCGCAAAATTATCGTGATCTTTCCCAGCCTCATCCGCATAGACCGCAACCGATACCGCTTGATCTCGCCAGCAACTCAATTGTGGGCCATCGGTTCTGGCGGTTGTCAGAACCCTGCCCTGCTCCGATGCCAGGGCTATTTCCTCGCCATCCGAACCAATGATATTGAGAAAAGAGGCGCCGTCGTCCCAGTTCAAACCACCCAAAATACCTGTCATGAATACTTCCTTAATGTCACAAGAGCTCCTGTCATTATCTACAAATTAAACGGCATATCACGATAGTACTCATACGCACCAACCAAAGGGATTACCGGAACTCTACAATTTTAGACAATACTAAACGAAAGGTAACTATTCATCACCCTGACAAATGCACTGGTAACTACTCAGATTGCCCCTGAAATTGGCAGTTCAAGGCGGAAAATGTGAATTCCTCTAATGAGGCCTACTCTTGGTACAAGTGTAAATGATCATTTTTCAACACGGAAATGACGGATTTCGGGGGTGAGCTGAATAGTTACAACGAAAGGTACTATATATCGCGACAATAGCGATATAACTCCGATACAATCGCTATAGGTTCGGTGGCTACCCAGATTACATCAACCACATTAATAACGTGAACTAACTCGCAGATCTGTCTGTTATTTGCGCAAAACACTGCCTATACTTTTTCTTACGCAGGCATAAAGAAACAGATCTTTAGAGAAAAAAATGCACAATACTCTCCAACTCCTTATATTTGATCAATCTGACAATATGTTGGAGGAGTTAATTCGTACGATCCGCGATAGCGGGCAAGCCCTGTACACCCATACTATTCAAAATCTCGCAGACCTTGAAAGCAAGCTTGATCAACATCAATGGGATCTCTGTTGTATTACCAACAGATCAGATCATGCCCTCAGCCCGGCAACCATTTTCAGTCAAATCAAGTCTCGTAATCTTGACCTGCCGGCATTACTTTTATTCGATCAGAGCCATCAAGCTGAATTAGGTGATATCGATCCCGTCAGCCAGGCCCTTAACGATGGTTACGTTGATGCCTCACCGCTTGACCAGATTGAGCGGATCCAGCACATACTGAAAAGGGAGATTGAAAACCTCAGGGCCAGAAGAATTAATCGCGCCGCAGAATCTAGACTTGATGAGTCCGAAGAGCGCTGCCAGCTGCTGCTTGAAAGCTCGGACGATGGCATTGCCTACATCCACGAAGGGATGCATATCTACGCAAACCAGCAATACCTGTCACTTTTTGGTTATCCTTCAATGGAGGAGCTAGAAGCCACGCCCATTATGGATCTGGTCGGTACTACAAGCCGCGACCTGTTTAAACGACAACTAAAAAGCTTTGGCAATGACGAACAGGAGGCGGTTGATTTTCAACTCTCCGCCAAACGAGCTGATGGAACTGAATTTGAGCTGCCTGTTTCCCTCATTCCAGCGGTATACGATGGCGAAACCTGTATACAGCTTGTTTTGCGTGGAGAAACCAGCCATTCTCCCGCAATCCAGACCTCATCAACCAGGGACAGCACCGCACCCAGCGGTGGCATCCTAAGCCGTCGTGAGTTGTTGAACCTTCTGACGCAACGTGTCGAACAAGCAGGTCAAACTGAGCAGATCGCAGCATTTGGCTATCTTTCCATAGAAAATATGTCCGAGATTGTCGATAACCTTGGATTGTTAGGGTACGAGCAATTACTCGAGCAAATAGATGTTTTCCTTAGTCGTCATCTCGAACCGGAATTGTCTTTCGCCCACCATACCGATCACGTGTTCATGATTCTCTGTAGCTCTTCAACTAAAGAAGAACTCTATAGCTGGGCAGAAAAATTGTGTGGCCAACTGATCGATCATACCTTTGAGGTGGACCATAAAAGTTTACACCTCGCATGTAGTTTTGGCATTTCCAGAATTACAGATCCACAGGAAACGATCGAAGCCATTGTCGTCCATTCCGAGCAAGCGGCCTATACGGCAGGCGGACAAGATAATGGCAGTGCCGCTGTATTTATCCATGAAACCAACGAAACCGCCGACAAATCAGCGGCTCTTGCCCAGCTCGACGATTTCAAAGATGCCATGGTCCATCAGGCCCTGTTCCTGATGTATGAGCCGGTCATTGGGTTACGCGGAATTGGTGGCGAACTGTACGAATTGCATACAGGAATCCTCGATAGTGATGGCAACGAGCTATTCGGTGAAAAACTATATGCACTGGCAGAAGAGGCCGGATGGCGCGCCAAATTTGACCGATGGAATATCCTCAACGGAATAAAAGCACTATCAACCCATATTGCAAAAGGCCACGATACCGCACTTTTCATAAAGGTCTCACACCATTCACTCTGTGATGAATCCCTTGTGCCATGGATTGGCGTGGCACTAAAAGCGGCTGCTATTCCCAGTAATCGCATTATTTTTCAGATCACCGAATTCGATGCATCAACCTACCTGAAACAGAGCAAGCTATTCGTTGAGGGGATCAACAAAATTAATTGCCGTGCCGCCATCAATGAATTTGGTATCGGTCGCGACCCGCTCCGCACACTACAACACCTGGACGCCGACTATGTGGTAATGGCGCCAATGTTCACTGAAGACTACGACGGCCATCAGGACAAATTCACTCAGCTGGTAGGGGCTTTACAGGCAGAAGGGAAACTAATCATGGTTCCAGGGATTGATTCCCCGGGCTTTGTATCCAAACTATGGCAGCTTGGTATTAATTACATTCAGGGGCCTTATCTCCAGGAGCCCCATTCACAGATGGATTATGAGTTTGATCTGGAGGCGGGGTAAACAACCCGCCCAGGTACTCCGCCAAATTAGTATCACCTCACGCGCAAGCGACTAACCCATCGCATTTACGAACGTACTCATATCAAAATAGTCTCGCCACTCTTTAATCTTTCCATCCTGCATCTCAAACACGCCCACACAGGGTAGATCCACATCCCCTGCGGTAGTTTTGGTTCGATCCAGTCGTTCGCAGAAAACCACATTACCGGCTTCTGAAATATTGAGAATATCCCAGGTGGTTTCTGTCCAGCTTGCCAGGAAATTGCCGATCAGGACTTCAACGTTTTCTTTGCCCCGTACCGGTTGCGCGGGCATGTTGTAGTAACAACCATCTTCCGCAAAAAACTCAATTAGCTTTTTAACGTCCAACGTACTCCATGCTTCTACAAAGTCCCGGATAATTTCGCTATTGGTCGCCATAGTGATTCAACCTTATTGTATTTATCTGTCGATTTTTCAAAAAGTAGCGCTGGAACGGTATTACAATTTTTTCATCTCAGCAACTGTGATTTGCCGCGATTTATTCATTGAAATATTGATATATCAATCCCCTTTATCACCGACGATCACTGCTTTTATATTTGTGAACGAGTCGACAGGTGAGATATCGGCCGAGTGCTACGCTCATTAGTATCTGTTTTACAAATGATTTATAGGTTTCATATGCACTGGCGTACTGGCTATTTCTTATTATTAATTTCCACTATCACCCTTCTTTCAGCATGCGGTGGTGGAAGTAGTGATGGTGGTAATAGTGGCGGACAGAATAATGCCTCCACCACCAAAATAGCGTTGGGGAAAAAACTGTTCTTCGACCAAAATTTATCAAGCGGAAAAAATCAGTCCTGTGGAGATTGTCACGACCCAGCCGCAGGTTTTTCAGATGCCTCCGTAGCTCAGTCCGCACCGGTATCGGAAGGCTCTGTAAGCGGACAATTTGGAAATCGTAACGCACCCACTGCTGCTTATGCCTCTTTCATCCCAGATTTCGTCAAGACGCCAACTACTACCGATGACGGCACCGTTTCAAACTATCAGGGCGGCCAATTTCTTGATGGTCGAGCGGTTGATCTGATCGAACAGGCCAAAGGGCCCTTCTTGAACCCCAAAGAGATGAATAATGGCGATGGCCTGGCAGGAAGAACCAGCGTGGTAGATGAAGTAGCGAGTGCAACCTACGCCGATGATTTTTTATCTGTATATGGCGAAAATGCATTTGATGATGTGGATGCGGCCTATCACAATATTGCAGACGCCATCGCAGCCTTTGAGCAGTCCGATGAACTAAACCCTTTTAGCTCCAAATTTGATGCAGTAATGGCAGGGGGCGAATTATTTTCTGCAAGTGAACAACGAGGCTTTGATATTTTTACAAGCAAATCAGGTGTAACGAATGGCAAGTGTGGCAACTGCCATACTGTGAATGATCCACCGGCCGGCTCACTATTCACCAACTTTAACTATTTTAATGTCGGTACACCGCCTAACCTTCAAAACCCCGAAAATATCAGTAACCCGGCTTTTGTTGATGAAGGGCTGGCTGGAAATCCAACCGTCATTAGCAATGGTGATGAAGCCGCAGAACGAGGAAAATTCCGTACCCCGACCCTTCGAAACATCGAGCTCACTGCACCCTATATGCACAACGGGCGATATCAGACGCTTGAGGATGTAATTAATCATTACGATATTATCGTATCCAGTGCCGAAGCAGGGTTTAGCGCCGACGACGAATACCCCGAGGTGGATGACAATATTGCTACAGAACTCAACTTTGGTGACCCGTTATTCACCGCTGCGCTAGGATTGTCTGCACAGGAAGCAATTGACCTAAAAGCATTCCTTCTTACGCTCACCGATGGGTACACGCCCTGATTCATATAACCGAGATTCAGTGTCGGACGAGGCAGGAATGCTAAACCCTGCCTTTTAAAGCACCCTGTTACCGTGAACCCCCGAACCTGCCGACCCAAACCAGTTTACAATCCCTGACAAACAGGTTTGTCCTGATCAATATATCAGGCTAATCTACACAGGCTTCACCGGTAAAAGGGATTGGAGATGCCGCAACAATTAACAACACCTGATCACGCCTCAAACAGCGATATTGTTTTTCATATCCGTGGATTGACGAAGCGCTACCAGATGGGTGAAGTTCAGGTAGACGCGCTGCGCGGTATTGATCTCGACCTTTATCGTGGAGAATTTACCGTACTGCTTGGTGCATCCGGTAGTGGCAAATCTACACTACTGAATATCCTCGGTGGCCTGGATACACCAACGCTGGGTAATGTCGGCTACGGGAACCATGACCTAACCCACGCCAGCGAAGCTGAATTAACAGAGTATCGCCGTCATCATGTTGGCTTTGTATTCCAGTTTTATAATCTGATCCCCAGCCTCACGGCACTGGAAAATATTGCCGTGGTTACCGAAATTGCCAAATCGCCAATGAAACCCAGAGAAGCGCTGGAGCTTGTTGGACTTGGAAATCGCGTAGATCACTTTCCTGCTCAACTATCGGGGGGCGAGCAACAGCGGGTAGCTATCGCCCGTGCCATTGCCAAGCAACCACAGGTGCTACTGTGCGATGAACCTACCGGCGCACTTGATTCCAAAACCGGAATAGTGGTTCTGGAAGCACTGCAACGGGTCAATCGTGAGCTCGGCACTACCACAGCCGTCATTACCCACAATGCCGGCATCGCCCAGATGGCTGATCGGGTGATCCATCTGACGGATGGACTCATCAGTCAGGCCTACACCAATGAGTCGCCGATCTCACCCGACCAGTTGAGCTGGTAATATCACGATGAAAGCCATGGACAAAAAACTGTGGCGCGAATTTCAGGGTATGCGTATGCAGGCTCTGGCCATCGCTATGGTCATCGGTAGCGGTGTGGCTATTTTTATCATGTCCCTCAGTGCGCTGGACTCGCTCTACGAAACCCGCGAACGCTACTATCGCAATCACCACTTCAGTCACATCTTCGCATCGCTAAAGCGCGCACCGCTGGCACTGGTCACACATATCGAGGCAATTCCCGGTATCGACAAGATCGAGACCCGGGTAGTTTCCTACGTAACCCTTGATATTGGTGGTTTTGATGAACCGGTAAGCGCTCATCTGCTATCACTGCCGAGCCACGGAGCAGGCCTGTTGAACCAGCTCTATCTACGCCAGGGTCGTCTGGCCGAGCCGGGTCGTGACAATGAAATTGTTGTGAATGAAAAATTTGCCCAGGCTCATGGATTAAGATCCGGAGATCAGTTGGCGGCCACCATCAATGGACGACGAAAAACACTTACGATAGTGGGTCTGGCGCTTTCACCCGAATATATCTATCAAATTGCACCGGGTGCGCTGTTTCCGGATTACAAACGTTACGGCGTGCTGTGGATGTCCAGAAAACCCCTGGCCAGTGCCTACAATATGGATGGCGGTTTCAATATGGTTACCGTTACCCTCAGAAAAGATAGCAATCAACAGGATGTGATCGATCATCTCGACAACATCCTTGAACCCTATGGAGGGATTGGCGCAATTGCGCGGGAAGATCAGTTATCCCATCGGTTTTTAGCCGCAGAGCTGGAACAGTTAAAGACGATGGCAACCGTTTTCCCGGTCATTTTTTTTGCTGTCGCAGCATTTTTGCTCAACGTGGTAATCAGCCGATTGATCAATCTGCAGCGGGAGCAGATTGCTGTATTAAAAGCTTTCGGATACAGCAGTATTGAAGTTGCAATACATTACAGCAAGCTAGTATTGATGATTGTATCGGTGGGAGTCCTTGGCGGTATCGGCGCAGGGGTCTGGATGGGCAAGGGCCTGAGTAACCTCTATACCGAATTTTTTAGTTTTCCCTTTATGATCTTCGTGCTCAAACCACAGGTAATCATCGCCGCTACGGTAATGAGCGTGGGAGTTGCGATTTTCGGAACCCTCTATTCCGTACACCGGGCTGTCAAACTCCCCCCTGCCCAGGGGATGCGCCCGGAACAACCGGTGCTATATCATCGAACGCTGGTTGAACGGCTGAGACTACAACGTTGGTTCTCACAGCCCACCCGAATGATTATGCGTCATATTGAACGACGACCAATAAAATCGCTGCTTACGGTAATCGGTATCAGTCTGGCCAGTGCAATTATCATGATGAGTGGGTTTCAGAAAGGCGCCATTGATTACATGATCGATGTGCAATATGGCATAAGCCAAAAAGAGGACATGATCGCCATCTATACGGAGCCCACCTCAGCGCGCGCACTCTACTCACTGCGTAGCATACCCGGGGTCGAGTATGTCGAAGGTTTTCGTATCGTGCCGGTGAAATTACGATTTGAACACCGCTCCTATCGCACCACCATTAACGGTATCCCGCCACAGAGTAAACTGATGCGCTTACTCGATACTGAACTCAATGTAGTTGAGGTTCCTCCACAAGGTCTGGTACTCACGGAATACCTGGCAGAGCGGCTAAAGGTTAAACCCGGTGAGATGATTGAAGTCGAAATACTGGAGGGCAAACGATCGGTCATACAGGTTCCGCTAATCGGTACCGCCAAACAGTACCTGGGTTCAAACGCCTATATGCGGCTATCGGCGTTAAATAGAGCACTGAAAGAGGGCAATGCAACCTCCGGTGCACGGCTTAAAGTCGACAAACAATCCCAGCAGCAGATCTATGCGGCCCTTAAAGAGATACCGCGTATCGCTGGTGTAGTTGAACAACGATCATCAATCCGCATGTTTTACGATACGATGGCGAAAAATATACTTTTTTTTACCGGCATCACGACGTTGCTAGGTGCAGTCATCGCTTTCGGGGTGGTATACAACAGTATGAGAATTGCGCTGTCTGAACGGAGCCGGGAACTGGCAAGTCTGCGTGTTTTAGGTTTCCGCAATTCCGAAATCACCTATATCTTGCTAGGCGAATTTGCCCTGCTTACCCTGATGGCTATCCCCCTTGGCTGGTTATTGGGTTATGGATTGAGTGCTTATATGGCGTTTCAGATCGATACTGATCTGTATCGTGTACCGCTGATTCTCAACCAAGATGTGTATGCATTTTCGGCCCTGGTGGTCATCATGTCCGCGATCATCTCTTCATTGATGATCTGGCGAAACCTGATCCAACTGGATATGGTTGCGGTACTGAAAACCAGGGAGTGACTGAATGCTCGATTTACTGAAAAAACACCCACTGGTTGCCCTCATGGTTCCGCTAACCATAGGTTTACTGGTGTGGGGCTTTTGGCCTCAGCCGGTACTGGTTGAAGTGGTTAAGGTCAGTCGAGCGCCGCTGGTGGTAACCATAGAGGAGGAGGGGCGAACACGGGTAATCGACCGCTATATCATCTCGGCACCGATGAATGGCATCACCTGCCGCCAACAGCTTAACGTTGGCGACCCTGTCCTGAAAGATCAGGTTTTACTCTCCATCGCTCCACTTAAATCCCAAATTCTGGATCGCCGAAGCCGAGCCCAGGCACAGGCACAAATCGCAGCGGCGCAATCTGCGCTACAGGTGGCAAAAGAGCAGGCCAGCGCCGCCGAGGCCTCGGCAACCCAGGCAACCAACGAGCACAAACGCCTGCAACCTCTTTTGAAACAGTCGCTGGTCTCACGGGATCGATTTGATAATTCCACCACAGAGATGCAGGCCCGTATTGCAATAAAACGTTCAGCCGATTTTAACGTTGAAGTAGCACGATATGAGCTTCAGGCAGCTCGCACCGTTATCAACCAATCCACTCCAGAGGTCGATGATCTGCCCGGCGAACATATCCCCGTGCGCTCACCTGTCAATGGTCAAATTCTCAAGGTCGCACGGGATTGCGATGGGCCAGTAAGTACCGGTGAACCATTGCTGGAGGTGGGTGATCCCTCGGCCCTGGAAGTAGAGGTAGATCTACTCTCGGCGGATGCCGTAAAAATCAAACCGGGAATGAAAGTACTGTTCGATCGCTGGGGGGGTGACCAGATGCTGGATGGCGTTGTACATCTGATCGAACCGGTTGGCGTTACAAAAGTATCTGCACTGGGGGTTGAGGAACAACGTGTACTGGTAATATCAAAACTCACTACACCCGCCGAAATCTGGACTCGGCTTGGTGATGGCTATCGTGTTGAAGCACGCTTTATCCTATGGCAACAGGAAAAAGTATTACAGGTTCCGGAAAGCAGCTTATTCAGATATAAAAATGGCTGGGCTATATTTATAGCTAGCGAAGGATATGCCGAACGACGCATCGTTAAAACAGGGCAGCGTAACGGCCTTATGGCGCAAATTCTTGAGGGTGTGACCGAGGGTGAGCTGGTTATCAATCATCCGAGTGACAATATTGAAGATGGGCGTAGCGTAAAGCTTCTCAGGTAAAACCTTCCGCAGCCGTTACTGGTAACTAAAAAAGCCCCTCATCCCTGTCCCTGAATCCAATCAGGTACAGAACACCATCAAGGCCAAGGGTTGAAATCGAGTGTTCCGCACTCTGTTTTACCAAGGGCTTGGCGCGAAAGGCAATGCCCAATCCTGCAATGCTGAGCATTGGCAAATCATTTGCCCCGTCACCAATTGCAATTACCTGATCGAGGGAAATTGATTCTTTTTCTGCAATTTCCTGCAACAGGTCTGCCTTACGTTTTCCATCGACGATCGTGCCAGAAACTTTTCCTGTTACTTTTCCATTTTCTATTTCCAGCTCGTTGGCAAAGACATAATCAATACCCAATTTTTCCTGTAGATGTTTTCCAAAGTAATTAAAACCACCGGATAAAATAGCGGTTTTATAGCCCAGCTGTTTCAATGTATACACTAATCGTTCGGCACCTTCAGTAAGGCTCATACGTTCAGATATTTTTCTAAGCGCGCTGACATCAAGCCCTTCTAACAAGGCTAATCGACGAGTAAAACTTTCAGAAAAATCGAGCTTACCCTGCATGGCAAGTTCGGTAATTTCAGCAACCTTATCACCCACTCCTGCTTCTATCGCTAGTTCGTCAATGACTTCCATATCGATTAAGGTTGAATCCATATCGAACGCAACTAATCGACGATTGCGTCGATAGATATTGTCTTCCTGAAATGCAATATCAACATCAAAATGCTGAGAAATTTCCATAAATTCTGCACGAATCTGAGCGGGGTTTTCAAGCTCACCTCTTATAGAAAATTCAACACATGCCTTGGATTTATCATTTTCATCTTCCAGTGCTACTCGACCAGACAGCCGATTGATATCTTCAATATTAAGATTGTAAGAACTGATAATCTTGCTGACCGCTTCCATCTGTGAAGCGGTAATACGACGCGATAACAGGGTAACAATAAATCGTTTCTTTCCCTGTTCATCCACCCAGTGTTCATAGTTATCCGCATCAATAGCGGTAAACCGAATAGCAAGATCCAGTTCATGGGCGCAAAACAATATATCCTTTAAAACCGGTGCGGATCCAGCCGCTTTTGGCACTTCGATCAAGATACCAAGTGACAAAGTATCGTGGATGACTGCCTGACCAATATCCAGAATATTAACGTGATAATCCGCCAATATGTTCATCAGGGTTGCAGATAAACCGGGTTTATCCTGCCCTGAAATATTGATTAAAATGATTTCGCTCAAACTCTAATTCCCGTGCAAAGGTCTCTGTTAAATATTTATATGCAATTTTCTAGTTGTTTTTACTTTTAGTTATCTCTACTCGGTCTACCTTTTGGAAACCACGGGGCAATTTACTTCCGCGCCTGCCCCGTTCACCATTGTAGTGTTCGATATCGGATGGCTTCAAAGTAAGGTGCCGTTTTCCGGAATGAATCACCACGGAATCACCCGCCGAAAAAACATGCAACGCCAACAAAAATTCTTCACGAGCAGCTACTTTAGCGGTAGGAATACTGATGATACGGTTGCCCTTTCCGCGCCCAAGCTCCGGTAGATAACTCAACGGGAAAACCAGCATTCGTCCAAGGTTGCTGATAGCAACCAACTGCTGGGCTTCGATGTCATCAACCATAATAGGTTGCATCATGCTGGAACCCGAAGGCAGGGTCAGCATCGCTTTTCCCGCACGGTTTTTACTGATCAGCTGTTCGTACTTAACCAAAAAACCATAGGCCGCATCCGAGGCCAACAAACAATACTGTTGTGGCTCCGCCAGCAACACGGATTCCACCCCCACTCCGGAGGGCATTTTTAATCGACCACTGAGTGGCTCACCCAAACTACGCGCGGATGGAAAACTATGGGCAGGAAGTGTATAGGCGCGGCCGCCACTATCAAAAAATACCGCGGACTGATTGCTCTTACCTATGCTAACCATTTTAAAGCGATCACCGGAGCGATAGTTGAGTTTGGATGCATCAACATCGTGACCTTTGCCAGATCTTACCCAGCCATTTTCAGACAGGATAATGGTAATCGGTTCCGCGCCCACCAGATCGGTTTCCGCAAGGGCTTTGGCGTCAGCCCGTTGTACAATTGGCGAACGACGATCATCACCATACTTTTCTGCATCTTCAGTCAGCTCTTTCTTGATCAGCCTTTTCAGTTTCGCGGGCGACTTGAGCAGGCCTTCAAGTTTGTCCCGCTCTTCAGCTAACTCCTCCTGCTCGGCTCGAATTCGCATCTCTTCAAGTTTGGCGAGGTGTCGGAGTTTAAGATCGAGTATCGCTTCGGCCTGTAGATCACTCAGATTAAAGCGAGCTATCAGCTCCACCTTTGGATGATCGTAGTTTCTGATAATCTCGATCACTTCATCAATATTGAGGAAGGCGATCAGCAAACCATCGAGCAGATGCAGACGATCAAGTATTTTGTCCAGCCGATGCTGTAATCGTCGTTTTACGGTTTCGGTTCGATACTGCAACCATTCAAGCAGCAGCGGAACCAGGCCCTTTACTTTGGGCAGGCCGTCGATGCCGATCATGTTCATGTTGACCCGGTAACTGCGTTCAAGGTCGGTGGTTGCAAACAGATGGGCCATCAGTTGCTCCACATCAACCCGATTGGAGCGGGGCACAACGATCAGTCGCGTAGGATTTTCGTGATCCGACTCATCGCGCAGATCACTTACCAGGGGCAGTTTTTTGGCCTGCATCTGCTGAGCAATTTGCTCAAGAATTTTTGCCCCCGAGACCTGATGGGGCAGTGCTGAAATTACAATATCACCCTCTTCAATCTCAAACAGCGCACGCATTTTGAAACTGCCGCGGCCTGTACTGTAGATACCCATCAGATCTGCGTTGGGGGTGATGATCTCTGCGCTTGTGGGGAAATCCGGTCCCGGCACAAATTCCGAAATAGTCTCCAGATCCGCCTTTGGGTTCTCCAATAGATGAATCGCCGCGTTGGTCACTTCTCGCAGGTTATGGGGAGGAATATCGGTTGCCATGCCGACAGCAATACCGGTAATGCCATTTAGCAATATGTTCGGTAGCCGGGCTGGCAGCATTTTCGGCTCAAGCAGGGTGCCGTCAAAGTTCGCACCCCAGTCAACCGTGCCCTGACCAAGCTCACCCAGCAGCACATCGGCGTAGGCAGTTAAGCGTGATTCGGTGTAGCGCATCGCCGCGAAGGATTTTGGATCATCCTGCGATCCCCAGTTTCCCTGCCCATCAACAAACGGATAACGATAAGAAAATGGCTGGGCCATCAATACCATCGCTTCATAGCAGGCGCTGTCACCGTGGGGGTGAAACTTACCGATTACATCACCAATGGTTCGGGCGGATTTTTTGTACTTCGCGGTCGCCTTGAGCCCAAGCTCGGACATCGCATAGATGATGCGACGCTGCACCGGTTTCAGACCGTCTCCAATGTGGGGCAAGGCACGATCAAGAATGACGTACATCGAATATTTAAGGTATGCATTTTCGGCATAATCCTTAAGTGCTATCTGCTCCTGGTCTGGCTGGAATTCAGTAAGATCGCTCATCAGTTTCCGGAAATCTACAGGTTCTAAATTGCGCTTATCCTACCACGAAACTGGGAATTCGCTCACCTCCGACGCGGTAAAAAACACGCGCCTTAAACATGAAATATTGCAATAACCGACTATCCTTAAAGTAACCAGAACGCACGACTTATTCCACGCATAATCCATGGCACTCCGATATACCAAATGGCAAAAAAATGAGCGATAAATACAAGGATAAATACACTCGCCTGCTGGACGAGCTGGATGAACAGGAAAAAGAGCACGGCAAAAAGCTTCAATTGCTTCATTCTCAAATTATACGGATTTGCGGCCATGTTAAAGGTGAGGACAAAGAGCTGGATGAAGCGGTTGCCCTGCTGCCTCAGTATATCGACCCGGATAACCTGCCAACCGATAAGCTGCGGCTGATTAGTGAGCTACTCGGTGACAAAGCAGATGACGATAGCGGATCTAATGATCATGTACGGACGAACTTACTGTACCTGTTTGAAAATTTGCCTACAGAGATTGATTCACATTTCGACCGGGGCACATTGTTACGCTCACTCGAACAGATAACAGAACCTGACCAATATCTCGCTCTTATTGATCAACTTGAGAATCATCTGGAAACCACGTTCACCACCCAGAATAAACAGATTGGTGATCTTTCAACATTCCTGGAGGAGATCGCAACACGACTTGATGGATTCAAAGTCCATCTAACTGAAGAGGAGAAAAATCAGAGCGCTCAAAGTGAAAATCAGAGCCTTCTGACCGATCGGGTTAGCCAGCACGTATTTGATCTGCGTGAGTCAGTATCCGATAGTCTTGATCTGGATAGCCTCAAAAGCGCAGTTCAATTCAGGCTCGATGAGATCGACAATAGCGTAGAGAGTTTCGTAAAAAGCGAAACCGAGCGGGCAGAAAAAGCAGAGCAAGCCAATACCGAGCTACGTGAACGTACCCGGAAACTTGAAGCCGCTGCAAAGCAACTACAGGATTCGCTGGCCCAAAGCCAACAACAGGCGATTGAAGATCCCCTAACCGGCATTCCCAATCGGCGCGGATATGAAGAGCGACTGGCTCAGGAATATGCGCGCTGGAAACGCCACCCTGAACCCTTAACCCTGGCCATTCTAGATATCGATAAATTCAAATTTATCAATGATAATTTCGGCCATCCGGTTGGTGACAAAGTATTAAAAACTGTCACCAGCGTGATCAGCTCGCTGACAAGAGAATCAGATTTTTTCGGACGAATTGGAGGTGAAGAGTTCGCTCTGCTGATGATCGATAGCACACTCGAACAGGCAAAAAAATGCCTTGAGGATTTAAGAGCAGGGGTTGAAAATTACCGATTCGGCTACAAAGGGAAACCCGTTCCGGTGACCATATCGATCGGTTACGCTACATTTGCAGGGGCTGATTCACCTGACGAGGTCTATCGGCGCGCTGACGATGCGCTCCTGAAATGCAAGGAAACTGGCCGGAATAAATGCCTTCCGGAACAATAGAAAGCCTTTAGGTTCTGGTATTGAAAATTCGTTAGCCGGCCTTTTGGCCACAACGAACCAGAACGCTACCAATAGAATAGCCTGCACCAAAAGAACAGATGACACCCGTATCCCCTGCAACCAGATCGTCACGATGAAGATGAAAAGCAATAATGGAGCCCGCCGAGCTGGTATTGGCATATTCATCCAGCACAATCGGTGCTTCCTCAGGCTCCGGATCACGGCCTAAAACCTTTCGGCTAATCAATTGATTCATATTGATGTTGGCCTGGTGCAACCAAAGCCTCTTTATTTGCTCAACCGGCACACTGTTTCTATTCAGCTGCTCGCTAATTTGCTTTGCTACTGCCGGGCATACTTCCTTAAAAACCTTTCGGCCATTTTGGCGAAATAGTTTATCGATATTACCGGATTTGGTCTCGTCGGCTCGATTCAAAAAACCAAAGTTGTTACGAATATTATTGGAAAATTGAGTAAAGAGTTTTGTCTCGATAATTTCAAAGCAGTTTTCGACTGAACAATAGCTAGCACTTTCCACCAATACCGCCGTTGCTACATCACCAAAAATAAAATGGCTGTCACGATCAGTAAAATTGAGATGGCCGGTAGTAATCTCGGGGCTAATCACCAATACCGCCCGTGCGTTTTGATTGCGAATAGTATCCACCGCCATCTGAATACCAAAGGTTGCCGATGAACAGGCGACATTCATATCAAATGCAAAGCCTTCAATTCCTAATGCCTGTTGAACTTCGATCGAGATCGCAGGGTATGCTCGCTGCATATTGGAACAGCCAACAATCACAGCATCTATGTCCTGTGGTTTTTTATTGGCATTGGTTAATGCCTGCTTTGCAGCAGCAACTGCCATTTCACATTGCAATGACATTTCTGAATCAGGCCGCTCCGGTATCTCCGGGCACATACGATCGGGATTCAAAATCCCTGACTGGTTCATTACATATCGGCTATTTATCCCGGAAGCTTTGTGTATAAACTCTGCGCTGGAACGCTGCAGAGGTTCCAGCGAACCCGATTCTATCTCTACGCTATTCGCCTGATTAAAATTATCAACATACTGGTTGTATGCATCCACCAATTCCTCGTTTGATATCTTCTGGTCAGGGGTATAAAGCCCAGTGCCACTGATGACAATTTTCTCTTCAGACATTTTTTGTTCCCTATTTGTCAATAAACCCGTTTTAATCCACGCGCTGTCAGCTCAAATTAAAACCTCTTGCCATAGCAGCTGCAAGCACAGGCATACAAAGTAATAGAATCAATTCGCCGCGAACCATCCAGACAATATGTCCAGGCACTGGAATATTTTTCTCATTGGATTTACGATTTTTTAAAAAGAACAACGTGGGAATAATCGATATTATTCCCACAAAACCAAATAGCCATAGCTTGATATGAAATACTGTATTTTGGCTATAGAACTCTGGAACATTCCCTACGTTAAACCATAGGATAATACCTATCGCTATTATCCATAAAGCACTCAGGCGAAAAACCACATCCAGAAGAAGAAACTTTTTTATCTGAGGGGCGGTCATCTTTTTGGTTAAAATTATATGCTGTCCAAACACTACCGAAAATAGAATAAGGATTCCAATAAAATGAGAGGCTCTTGCTAATATTTCTGTCATATTTTCCTTCGGCTCCGCTCAGGGTGCGGTAGATTTTGAATGTTGTGCACCCGCCCAAAGCCGCTCCCTGAGCGGAGCCGAAGGGAACACCTTCCAAGCCGCTACAACTCAACCATATTGCCTTTTTGTTCCAACCATTCTTTTCGATCTGAAGCGCGTTTTTTTGCCAACAACATATCCAGCATTTTTCCGGTATCGTCACCCTCTTCAACGGTTAGCTGAACCAGCCTTCGGGTATCCTCCGCCATGGTGGTTTCTCGCAACTGTAGCGGGTTCATTTCACCCAGTCCTTTGAAGCGTTGTACGTTTACGTTGCCTTTTAGTTTTTCAGCTTTTATGCGCTCAAGTACACCGTGTTTTTCATCATCATCCAGCGCATAAAAAACACGTTTTCCGATATCGATCCGGAATAGTGGCGGCATGGCAATATATACATGACCGGCATTTACCAAAGCGGGAAAGTGCTTCACAAACAATGCACAGAGAAGTGTTGCGATATGCAGTCCATCGGAATCCGCATCCGCAAGAATGCAGATTTTTCCATAACGTAAGCCGTCCAGGTTTTCACTACCCGGATCCACTCCAAGCGCTGTGGTGATGTCATGTACTTCCTGGGATGCAAGGATCTGGGTAGAGGAAACCTCCCATGTGTTCAGAATTTTCCCTTTTAGCGGCATGATGGCCTGGACGCGACGATCCCGCGCCTGCTTGGCTGAGCCGCCCGCGGAATCTCCTTCCACTAAAAATAGTTCGCCACTCATTGCATCCTGAGTGGAGCAGTCCGCTAATTTTCCTGGCAAGGCAGGCCCGGCGGTAATTTTTTTACGCTGAACGGTTTTACTAGCCTGAAGACGTGTCTGGGCATTTTGAATTGCCAGTTCGGCAATTTGTGTAGCCTCTTCTGTATGCTGGTTTAACCACAGGCTGAAGGCGTCTTTTGACACACCGGAGATAAAAGGTGCGCACTCGCGCGAGGATAAGCGTTCCTTGGTCTGGCCGGAAAACTGCGGCTCACGCATTTTTGCAGACAGGACATATGCGCAACGATCCCATAGATCATCCGCGGTTAGTTTGATGCCTCTGGGTAGCAAGCTGTGGAATTCACAAAATTCCCGCATCGCTTCGATCAGGCCGGTACGCAAACCATTTACATGGGTTCCACCCTGCTGGGTGGGGATCAGGTTTACGTAGCTTTCTGTAGTCAGTTCACCATTGCTATACAGCCATTGAACAGCCCAGTCTACCGCTTCGGTATCGCCACTAAATGAACCTGTAAATGGTGTCAGGGGTATCGGTTCGAGGGATTCTGTTTTGCTGCTGAGGTAGTCCGCCAGGCCATCCTGGTAGTACCATTCCTGGTGGCTTTTATCCTCCTCACCCTCTTTTTTGGTAGCGGTTTCATCACGAAAAATCACTCGTAACCCGGGGCAGAGCACAGCCTTGGCGCGTAGCATATGAACCAGACGAGGCAGGGATACGCGGGGTGAATCAAAATAGCCAGGGTCTGGAGTAAAACGAATTCTGGTACCGGTATTGCGCTTGCCAACGGTATCGATCACTTCCAGCTCGGAAGCCTTTTCACCACCTTCATACTTCATGTAGTAAAGCTGACCACTACGTTTTATCCAGACTTCAAGAGTCAGCGACAGTGCGTTGACTACCGAAACGCCGACGCCATGAAGGCCACCGGAATATTGATAGTCATCGCCGGAAAATTTTCCGCCCGCGTGCAGGCGCGTCATGATCAGTTCAACACCGGACACGCCCTCCTCCGGGTGAATATCCACCGGCATACCACGGCCATTGTCGGTCACTTCAATCGAACCGTCTTTACCAAGAATCAGTTCGATTTGATCCGCATGACCGGCCAATGCTTCATCGACACTGTTGTCGATGACTTCGTGTACCAGATGGTTGGGGCGGGTGGTATCGGTATACATTCCCGGCCGCTTGCGAACCGGATCCAGGCCAGACAGAACCTCAATCGATTTTGCCGTATATTCTGCACTCATAAACTTCTAACTAATTGAATTAACGTGATTGTTTGGGTGAAGCGCACTATTGAACCTGTGCATCACCGGACACCAAATTCGATTGAACTCAATACCCTTCAGACAGGTAGTCTATCTCAAATGGAGTGCTCTTTATACGCGATACACCGGTAACGATCCGTCCATCCGGATAGAGATCCAGCCAGCGATAACCGGGAAGTTGATGGCCAATTTTAAACTGCTGTTGCAGCGGCTCAAACTGGTGGCAGGTAGAGGGAGTTGCGAGTAACTGGATGTTATTCCGTGTGTCTTCAAACTGTTGATGGATGTGGCCCCAAAGCACCAATTTTGTACCCGGATATTGCTCGATAATTTCGAAAAACCGATCGGCATTTCTGATTTTTTGCGGATCCATCCACCCACAGCCCACATCAACTGGTTGGTGGTGCAGGCAAAAAAGAGTGTGTTTGTTATCTGTAACTTTAAGCGTAACCTCTAATAGCTCCAGCTCTTGCTGATCCAGATTTCCACCAACTGCTCCGGAAATTTTGGAGTCGAGCATCAACATTTGCCAGGCACCCATCTCCACAACCCGTTGTGGATCAAGCAATGGTACATCTTGAATACCAGCCATCGTATCCGGGCAATCATGATTGCCCGGCAGCCAGCTGATCGGTCGTCCAAAAGGCTCCATCAACTGCAGAAAATCCCGGTAGGATTGTTCCGACCCTTCTGACGAAATGTCACCCGTAGAAACAATGCGGTCGAAGTTACGGCCCTGTTGCTGTTTTACCAGCTCTACTACCAGTTCAAGACTTTGGTAATTATTGATGCCCAATACAGACTGGTCACGGCTGGCTCCCAGATGGGGATCCGTAATCTGGATAATACGATAGGGGTTTTCGATTTTAGCTGAAGTATCGGTAGCGGCGGTTGTAGCCATTGGCAGCAGCCTTCAGGATTTAGCCACGGCTAATTTTAGTGGCTCCGCTGCCAGACCAAACTGCAAACAACGATCCAGCCAGTCCGCCAGGAAGTAGTTCACCTGCTGTTTTTCATCCGGCAACAACATTTGTCGATTGGGGTATTCGTAGCTTGATTCAAAATGCCTCACATTCATAAAATCCACGACCTCCGCCATCTCCGCATCGTGGTATACACGTACGGTCATTTGAACTGGCAAAGTTGACCAGTCATGTTCTAACAGTTCAGGCTCCGGCTGCGCAATCTGCTGAAATCGCAGCAGCGTAGTATAGGGGCCACGCTCCAGCACATCGGTTTCGACCAGTGCTGCTGTCCCTGTACCCGGCCCGCCACCAGTCTCGGCAACAGCGGGAAGATGCAGTACAAAATGATACTGATCATTCTCCCTGATTTTTGGGATCAGTTTGAGAATACGCAGGTAATTACCGGAAGCCGCCGCCTGCTGCCGGCGCAGATCGACCTTGTGTTTTGGTCGAACCTGCTCCATCAAATTCCAGCCCTTCAAATCCCCGCCCACTGGTCCCGAACACTCGCATGATTCAGTTGCAGCCACTGCAAGGCAAGAATGGTGGCGGCGTTGCGAATCTGACCCTCGGCCAGCATCGTAAAGGCGCTACTCGCATCGACCCGATGCACACGAATATCTTCGTTCTCGCCTTCAAGCCCGTGCACACCCCCGACCGACTCCGCATCAATACGACCACAGTAGATCTGGATCTCCTCGTTGCAAGCTCCGGCACTGGAAAAATAGCGCGCAATTGAAAGCAGTGCTGTCACTTTCAGTCCTGCTTCCTCCTGTGCTTCACGCAGTGCGGTTTGTTCAAACTCTTCACCTTCATCGACCGTACCTGCTACCAACTCCATCATCCAAGGGCTTTCGATATCGTCCAACGCTCCCACCCGAAACTCTTCGGTTAAGACTAGTTGATCCAGAACAGGATCGTAGGGTAACAGCACTACAGCCTGTTTTTTGACGACCAGTTCACGAGAAATCGTATTGCTCCAACCACCATCAAAAAGGCGGTGCCGAAGTTTGATCTCATCGACCTTCACAAAACCATCGTGCACAGTACGACGATCTTCAATCACCATATCCTGATGATTGAAATGGCGTTGTCTGGATTTAGATGGGCTGGTCACTGTTTATAGGCTATTTATTTGGCTTCGTGATAGATTTCACTACCGGTATCACTGAACTCACGGGATTTTTCATCCATACCATCCTGCATCGCCTGCTCCAGGTTTTGCTGCTCCTGGGCCGCTGCGTATTCCCGTACTTCCTGGCTGATCTTCATCGAGCAGAATTTTGGGCCACACATTGAGCAGAAATGGGCTACCTTGCCGGATTCCTTAGGCATGGTTTCATCGTGGTAGGCGCGAGCGGTATCGGGATCAAGCCCGAGATTAAACTGGTCTTCCCAGCGGAACTCGAAACGCGCCATTGAGAGCATATCGTCCCTGGCCTGGGCACCGGGATGCCCCTTGGCAAGATCCCCCGCATGGGCAGCAATTTTGTAGGTAATAATGCCCTGCTTTACGTCATCGCGATTTGGCAAACCAAGATGCTCTTTTGGCGTAACGTAGCAAAGCATGGCACAGCCAAACCAGCCGATCATCGCAGCACCGATGCCGGAGGTGATGTGGTCGTAACCCGGTGCAATATCAGTGGTCAGCGGGCCAAGGGTATAGAAAGGTGCTTCGTGGCACTCCTCAAGCTCGCGCTCCATGTTCTCCTTGATACGATGCATTGGAACGTGGCCGGGGCCCTCGATGATGGTCTGGATGTCGTGTTTCCAGGCGATACGGGTTAGCTCACCGAGGGTGCGCAGCTCGGCGAACTGGGCTTCATCATTGCCATCGGCGATAGAGCCGGGACGCAATCCATCTCCCAGTGAAAACGATACATCGTAGGCTTTCATGATTTCGCAAATATCTTCAAAATGGGTATAGAGGAAATTTTCCTGGTGATGCGCCAAACACCACTTGGCCATAATCGAACCACCGCGGGATACGATACCGGTCACCCGATTGGCAGTCATCGGCACATAGCGCAACAGCACTCCGGCGTGAATCGTAAAGTAATCCACCCCCTGCTCGGCCTGCTCAATCAGCGTATCGCGGAACAGCTCCCAGGTCAGGTCTTCGGCCTTACCGCCGACTTTTTCAAGCGCCTGATAGATAGGAACGGTACCAATCGGGGCGGGTGAATTGCGGATAATCCACTCGCGGGTTTCGTGAATATTTTTACCGGTGGAGAGATCCATCACGGTATCGGCACCCCAACGCAGGGACCAGGTGAGTTTGTCCACCTCTTCCGAAATCGATGAGCCCAAAGCAGAATTACCGATGTTTGCGTTCACTTTGATCAGGAAGTTTCGGCCAATAATCATCGGCTCTAACTCTGGATGGTTGATATTGCAGGGAAGGACCGCTCGCCCTTCGGCGATCTCTTTGCGAACAAATTCTGGCGTTACCTCAGATGGAATTCCCGCACCAAAAGATTCTCCGGCATGCTGCTTGTCCGCCAGGCCGTGTAATCGCGCCTGTTCAAGTGCGGCATTTTCGCGGATCGCCACATATTCCATTTCAGGGGTAATGATACCCTGCCGTGCATAGTGCATCTGGCTAACATTTTTACCCGGCAAGGCACGGCGAGGTTTGTCTGTGGCAGCAAAGCGGATCGCTTCGCTGCTGATATCCTGCTGCCGCAATCGCCCAAACTTGGAACTCATCTGTGACAACTGTTCGGTATCCTGGCGCTTCTCAATCCAGCCCGCCCGAACCGGTTTTAGCCCTTCACAAATATTGACCGGGCCGCCGGGATCGGTAAATGGCCCAGATGTATCGTAAACCTGAAAAGTAGCCGGTATTTTTTTATCTCCGGAGCTATTGAATGCCTCCAGCATGATTTCACGAACTGGCACCTGGATATCGGCACTGGAACCCTGAATATAGTGTTTTCGTGATCCCTCTATGGGTATGGAGGATTCGGGATCAAGAGCGAGTTTATTTGCTGGTACTTTGTCTTTCGTTGGTTTCATTAAATCATCCGGAACTGAATTTAAAACGTTCACAGGCGGTCAGATCGTTAACGAATCTCTGATCAGCCATGATAGCCGCGAAGTGTAACCTCTATTTTTTAGCTGGCAATAAAAAAGACTATACCAGACTAAATTAGTCAACTATATGGACTCGCATGCAAGATTGATTTTCCACTATTGCCTTCACGCAAAGGCTTCAGGTCACCGCCTAAATTTCCATGCCACCAAATCAAAATGATTTGGTATACTGACCCGCTAATCTGACTTTTGGATCGACTCTCTTCCGGGAATATAAAATAAAATGGATTCTAAAAATATCAAAGCACAATTGGCTAGCGTACTGCTGGCTTGCGGGCTGTTATCGATAGCAAGTATCACTCAGGCCGAGACGCTCAGCGACATATACAACTCGGCCCTCGACAATGACCCGGAAATTCGTGCTGCGGGTGCAGTGTTAAAAGGACAGAAAGAGGTAACCAGACAAGCACTCGGTGGTTTGCTACCGCAAATCGGGTTTTCGGTGAGTAGTACCCATACCAATTTTGAAAACAAAGCATCCAATAGCGCCCCAGTCACCATTATGGGCACCAGTTATGGCCTGGATCTGGCGCAGCCTTTGTTTAACGCATCCACCTGGTTTAGCTATAAACAGGCGCAAACCATTGATTATAAAGCTGAGCTGGATTTCTCTGCTGCTCAACAGGATCTGATTGTTCGGGTTGCGGTCAGTTATTTCCAAATCCTTAGAGCCAATGACGCACTGCTTGCAGCACAGGCTGAAGAAGCAGCCATTAAGCGCCAACTGGAACAGACCAAACAGCGCTTTGATGTGGGTTTGATCGCTATTACTGACGTGCATGAAGCCCAGGCCGCTTTTGACCTATCGCAGGTTGGCCGTATCCGCACGCAAAACCAGCTTGATATTGCCTACGAAGCCATTCAGGCAATAACCGGTCAACAATACAGCAGCATTTCAACCGTGAAACCGGACTACCCTATCAACAAGCCACAACCCGCTGACCCTCAGGCATGGGCTGACAACGCGCTGGCTGGCAACTTTGTGCTTAGGGGAATCGAACAGGCAGTTGAAGCAGCAAGGCAAAATATTAAAATCAAAAAATCGGGGCACCTGCCAGTCGTCACCCTGTTTGGCCAGTATCAGGCCGATGACAACGATGATGCCTCATCCTCTGTCATCAACTTTGGTGGAACGCCGACGGCTGTATCTTTTGCACCTACCGATCAGGTGAGTAAAACAGCAGGCATTAGCCTTACCCTGCCAATTTATTCCGGCGGCATTACCTACGCAGCTTCAAAACAGGCCACTCACCAGCTAACCGAGGCACAGGAAAACTATACATTGGCCCAGCGCAAGCTTGTCCAACAAACCCGCAGCCTGTACAGCCTTGTAGTCACCGATATTCTGCGTATTAAGGCGCGTAAACAGGCGATTGTTTCGACAGAAAGTGCGTTAAAAGCCACGGAAGTTGGCTACGATGTGGGAACTCGTAATATCGTTGACGTATTACAGTCCCAACGTGCGGTGTATCGTGCATCACGGGACTACGATAATGCACGATATGACTATGTCATCCACATGCTACAACTCAAGCAGGCCACCGGGCAGATTAGCCCGGAAGATATCATCAATATTAACCAGTGGATTGATCCGGCCAAGAATACCCAGAGTAAAGGCATATAAACTACAGCCAGCCCGGGAATCTATAGAGAGCTCAGGCTGGCTAGTCACTTGGAGACATTGGTGAGAAAAGGAACGATCTGTGTGTATAGACGTTCCATTGAGCCGCTGTTCTGTTCCACCACCTTAAACGCCGCATTCCCCATCCTGTTACACAGATCCTGATCACCCAGTAGCGTGGCCACTTCCAGTGCCAGCGCACGCTCATCGCTCACTATTTGCAGGGCTCCTGCTTCCAGCATTAATCGTCCGGCTTCGGCAAAGTTGAACAGGTGTGGGCCGCTGAGAACAGGTAGCGCCCACACCGCTGGTTCCAGCAGGTTATGGCCTCCTGTTTCAACCAGGCTGCCGCCCACAAAAGCGATATCCGCCACCCCGTACAGTGTCATCAGATCCCCAACGGTATCGCCAATCACCACCTGGGTTTGAGCGGTACAGGCTTGCTGGCTACTAAAACGTAAAACATTCAGATTCTGCTGATTGCACAGTTTCTCAACCTCATTGAATCGCTCGGGGTGCCGGGGCACGATCAGTAACAATAAAGAGGGATAATCCACCAGCAGACATTGAAATGCAGCCAGTAAAACAGGCTCTTCCCCTTCGTGGGTACTGGCGGCAATCAGCACTTTCCGCTGGCTATCCTCAAGCCCCCATTCGGCCCTGAGGGACTGGGCTTCGTTTTTGATCTGCTCTGACAGGCAGATATCAAACTTTATATTTCCACTCACCACTGTCCGACTGGCTTCCGCTCCAATCCTTTCAAAGCGTCGACGATCCGCCTCTGCCTGCGCAACCACCAGCGACAGCTGCTGAAGCATTGGTTGCACCAGCGACTTCAATCGGCCATAACCTGCAGCCGATCTTTCGGACAACCGTGCATTAGCGATCACCACCGGTATATCTCTACGGTGGCACTGATCAATCAGATTGGGCCATAATTCGGTTTCCATCACGATTAGCACCCGCGGACTGATTTTCTTCAACAAGCGTCCGACTGCAGTGGGTAGGTCATAGGGCATATAGATATGAAATACGCTGTCTGCGAAATGGCGGATAACCTGCTCTGAGCCGGTTGGGGTCATGGTGGTAACGGTAATCGGCAGATCGGGATATTCAGTTTGAATCCGCTTGATCAGCGGTACGGCAGCAAGGGTTTCACCCACAGAAACCGCATGAATCCAGACCCCGCCCTGAGCCGGTGGATTTGAAATAAAACCTAATCGTTCAGCCCAACGATGACGATATTCCGGTGCTTTGCGGGAGCGCAGCAACATCCGAATAAAGATAATCGGCAAACAGAGATAGAAAAGCAGGCTGTATAGGTGGCGGGCCATTGGTTCAGGCTGATTAACGAGCGCTTAGCCCTGGGCGATTTTTGGTAGTTTGGTATTCACACGCATCGCCCTGTTAGTCACCGCATTTTTCAGCCAACCGCTCTGGTTGAAAAGATCCATCCCACGATTTCTGGCCCAGCGTACTGGCAATGAGGATTGCTCGAACAGCTTTTTGAAGCCCATCATCGAATAGATCATCATCTGATTATCACCACGACGACGACGCTGATAACGTTTGAGGATATCCAGATTACCTGGGGATACTTGTGCGGCCACCGCACGTTGCAGCTCTTCGGCTAATACCGCTGCATCCAGAAAACCCAGATTTACTCCCTGCCCCGCGAGCGGATGAATCGTGTGTGCCGCATCACCGATCAGTACAATACCCGGCTGCACATACTGCTCCGCATGACGCTGAATCAGTGGGAAATGAAAACGGGATTCAACCGCTTCAATCTCCCCCAACCGATATTCGAAGGCCGCGCCTAACGCCTGACGAAACTGGTCGTCATCTAAGGCCAACAGTTCCGCCGTTTTTTCCGGTGTCACCGACCAGACAATCGAGCAGTAGTGGTTATCGGGGAGATCCGAGCCTGGCTCCGACTGGGACTGGGGTTTAGACAGGGGCAAAAACGCAAGCGGCCCGGTTTCATCAAATCTCTGCCAGGCGGTCAAACCATGCTCTTTCTGGGTTTTTACCGTGGTAACAATCGCATTGTGTTGGTAGGCTTTCTCCTTCAACGGAATATTGGCCAGCGTACGAATAGTCGAGAGCGCGCCATCTGCAGCTATGACTAGTTTCGCCGTTAGCTGCTGGTCATTGTTAAGCCTGATAGTTCGGTAGCGGTTCTCAACCTCTCCCTCTACACTCTCCACATCCTCCATAGGTGATAGCTCCGCAACGCCGGAACCATACAATAGCTCGATCTGTGGATGCTGTTGAGCCTGATGAAGCAGTGCGGTGGTGATCAGGCTATTTTCAACAATATGCCCCAACACCGGTTGCTGGATATCCGCCGCATCGAAATCGACTTTGCCAACACCATCGCCATCCCAAACATGCATTTTGTTGTAGGGGGATACACGAGTTTGCTGGATCTCATCCCAGGCACCGAGGTTTTGCAGTATCCGCCGAGATGCTTCAGTTAATGCACTTACCCGTTTATCAAACTGCTGCGGCTGCCATTTTGCCGGTTCCGGTTGCGCCTCGATGACCGCTATTTTAAGCCCAATGTCTCGTCCAGGATCAGATAAATCTGAAACGCTGGCCAGCGCACAGGCCAGGCCAACCATTCCTGCGCCCACCACCACAATGTCGTATCTGTTTTGTTCGGATTCGCCCATTTCGCTCATACTATCTACCCGTGTTTTTGCCGCTTGACGATTCGCATTAAAATTGCGCTGCGCGACCAGAAAGACCACTGGCCTGCCGGTTAAACCAGGCCTTCGCTGGCGGCAAACCTTCCATCATCAACAGGCCAAGATCACGCAGTATGGTGACCGCTGAATTGTTGTGGGTGAACATCTCGACCAATGCCTGGCTGGTACCGATAGTTTTATCCTGATCCCAGCGTTGCTGCCTATAATATGCATCCAGCACCACTATTGAACCGATCGGCTGGCCATTCGTATCGGCATTTTTTAGCGCTTCTATCAGTGCGCCCGTATCCCGCAACGAAAGGTTAAAACTTTGCCCCGCAACCGGATGCAAGGCATGGGCTGCATTGCCTAATATCACAATATTGGAACGCACCTGCTCCCGCGCCTGTACACGAACAAAAGGATAGCTGTGACGATTGCCGACTCGTTCAAAGTTGCCTGCTCGATGACCGAAGCTACGCTGTAATTCATCAAGAAATGCCCGATCATCAAGTGCTAACACTTGCTCAGCCTGATCCTCTTCGAGGGTCCAGACCAGCGCGCTGCGATGGCCATCAAGGGGCAACAGGGCCATTGGGCCACGTTTGGTAAAACGCTCGTAAGCCCTGTTTTGATGGGGCTGATCGCTGCTGATATTGGCGATAATTCCGATCTGATTGTAATCATGGCGATCCTGGGCAATACCCAGTTGGGTCACCAGCCCGGAGTGCCCACCATCGGCTACTACCGCTAACTTTGCCTCGATCTCTATATGCTCGCCATCATTTTCGTCATCTTGAGCACAGGTCAGGCGAGCGCCATTATCTATCATTTCAACGCGCTCAACCTTCGCCGGGCAACGCCACTCTATTGAGGGGGAGCGACGAACTTGTGCCAATAGTGTGTTGCCTAACTGCCGGTTCTCAACCATGTATCCAAGGGCATCTACGTTTTGGTCGCTGTGATTCAAACGCACAGAACCAAAGTGCCCCCGGTCAGAAACATGAATATCGTGGATCGGTGTCACCTTTGATTCAAGCTGAGACCAGATCGCTATTTGCTCGTAATAGCGCCGGGTACTCATCGACAGTGCTGTAGCCCGCGCATCAAAGCTGGGCTGAAATTCGCCGCTGTTTTCAGGAATAGGAAATGCTTCCAGCACCGTAATACGTAGCTTCGGAAGACTTTTCGCCAACCCCAATGCGAGGCTGGCCCCCACCATACCACCACCGATAATCGCTATATCGTAGCGGTTAGGAGTTCCGGAATCCGATTGCTGCGAACTCATTTGCTCAGCCTGCCATTAGCTTTTCAATTTCATCGATCGTTTTGGGAACTGCGCCGGTCATCACCTCGCAGTCCCCTCGGGTTACGATCACATCATCTTCTATGCGAATACCGATACCCCGCCATTTTTTGTCGACATCCATATTGTGAGGGCTAACATAAATCCCCGGTTCAACGGTCATGACCATACCGGGTTCGAGTAACCGCCACTCGCCACCAATTTTGTAGTCGCCAACATCGTGCACATCCATTCCCAGCCAGTGGCCAGCCTTGTGCATATAGAAATCGCGATAGCCTTCTTTTTCGATCAGCTCGTCTAAATCGCCCTTCAGCAAACCAAGCTCCAGCAAACCTGCGGTAATTACTCGAACCGTTGCTTCGTGGGGCTGATTCCAGTGACAGCCCGTGCGAATCACCTCAAAGGCTGCCTGCTGGGCATCCAGTACAATTTCGTAGAGTGCTTTTTGTGCATCACTGAAACGGCCGCTCACCGGAAAAGTACGGGTGATATCTGCAGCATAACCATCCAGTTCGCATCCCGCATCAATCAATACCAGATCACCATCCAGCAGCTCAGCGTTGTTTTCTATGTAGTGAAGAATACAACCATTTGCACCCCCGCCCACAATCGAGGAATAGGCTGGCGCACGGGCGCCATTTTTTACAAACTCGTGCAGCAGTTCAGCTTCCAGCTCATACTCCATCATGCCCGGTTGGCAAACCTGCATCGCCCGAACATGGGCCTGTGCAGAAATTTGCCCGGCTTTTTTCATGGTTTTCTGTTCATTTTTGCTTTTGAGCAACCGCAGCTCATGCAATACATGATCAACCGAGACAAATTCGTGGGGTGGGTGGGCACCACTGCGAGCTTTGCTTTTAATCTGATTAATCCAGTCCATCAATTGATGATCGAAGCTCTGATTACTGCCCATTGCGTAAAATACTTTTTCACGACCCTCTAGCAGCCCTGGCAATATGTCATCAATGTCGCCAATCGGAAACGCATCATTTGCACCAAATTTTTTGCATGCCCCTTCAGGGCCTGCCCGGTATCCGGTCCACAACTCCATGCTGGGATCACGATCCTGACAGAACATCACCATTTCACCGCTCTCTCTACCGGGCATTAAAACCAGCACCGAATGGGGTTCAAGAAACCCGGTTAGATAGAGTAGATCACTGTCCTGCCGGTAGGCGTACTCAGTGCCTCCGTTACGAATAGCCACTTCTGCGGAGGGAAGAATGGCGATACAGTTATCACCCATCAGCTCCATCAATCGCTGGCGGCGCCGGGAAAATTCTTTAGAAGAGAATGAACTCATGGGCTTCGCTCTGCTGCATCAAGAAAAAGATGAATAACGGTGACTTTAACGAACTCGACCAGCTCAAAATAATCCGCATCAAGGTCATCGGGATCTTCGTCGTCATAGGCCGAGGATATCTGGGTGATTTCATTGAAATGGCTGAGAATTTCACCGGAATCGCCATCAAGTGGGCCATCATCGGGATCAACTCCCAATCCAAAACCACTTAAAAAACCCCGGCACCAGCCACCAAGACATTCGGTGCGCCAGGACAGCACTTCATCATCATCCGGCAGTAACGGATAAAAGATAAAATCACTGTCAGCCAATGCTTCTCGGCTACCATCAAACAATGTTCGCAAAATGCCATCCAGTTCGTGCAGCTCGATCGGGTCAAGATCAAGCTGAGTCCATAGATCAGCCAGCAATCGCTCTGTTTCCAGCTCCGGGCGGGCACACAACATACCACTCACTAATCCATGTAGTTCAGCGGGGCTTTGTATGATTTCGGTATGCATAAGACGATTCTGAAGGTCGTCAAACTCTATTTTTTCAGAAAATTCCATCGATCAGTTGTTCCAACCTTTGGCGGGTAGCGTTAACCGGCACGGGTATTTAAAAAGATATTCAAAACGGCAGTTTAACCTCATTGACCCCCATCAACCAGAGATCTATAGTAACCACCTTAATTTAGAATGGTAAGTCGATGGAAAGTCTTGATATTAATGCTCTGGCCGGGAAAATCGACACCCTGATTAAGCTCTGTGATCAGCTATCGGTAGAAAACCAGATCATGAAAGAACAGCAGGAGAACTGGCCCGTTGAACGTGCTCGGCTGATCGAGCAGAACAACCAGGCAAAACAAAAAATCGTTCAGATTATTTCAAGATTAAAATCCCTGGAGCAAGCAGGATGAGCGAACCCACCGTCACCCTCTCGGTCAGTATCCTCGATCGTGATTACCAGGTAAGTTGTCCCGCTTCAGAGCAGCAGTCGCTGATTCAATCTGCACGTTATCTTGATGAAAAGATGCGTGAAATCCGCTCCAAAGGCAGCGTCGTCGGTACCGACCGCATCGCCGTGATGGCAGCACTTAATGTCAGTTATGAGTTGCTTGATTCAACAGAAAGGCTCAAGGACGTTGACCAGAGCGGCGAATCACTGATCAACAAACTTGATGCAGCATTGCTCAAATATAAGAACTAACCCACTGATTAACTGCCGAACAAAATAAGCCCTTACCCTGAGACCTTTGTACGAGAGATGATTGTGCTCTCAGGCAAGGCGAAAAAGTGCAAATATCTCACCTCTTATATCAATGCCATCTGAACTACAGATCCATTAGAAATAAATCGTCTGTAATTTTTATCTAAAAGCCTTTACGTACACCCAAATATCGATGCTATACTCAAGTTGTCCTGGGGTGTTGGCAAGCGGTAAAGTCCTCGAGCCGATTTCAACACCTAGGGGGTCACTAGCTGAAGACAGTGCGCATACCCGCCCCGGCGGGGAGCCTAAACCTACACAGAGACCTCCACCTTGAACCTTTGGGTTCAAGGACACTACCAGCAGCCGCTCCCTGGGATACTTTTTTACCCCCCTCCTTAATGTTTCCTTTTCTACCATATCCTCGGCCCCGCTAACGCAGCAGTTGCTCATTTGAAAGCTCAACTACGCAACCATATCCGCCAGCAACGCCGCAGTATATCCAGCTCACAGAAGACTCTTGCTAGCCACCAACTCGCTACCGTTTGTGCCGCACATGAGTGGGTTAAACAAGCTCAACATATCGCCTGCTTTCTAGACAATGATGGGGAAATCGAAACGGGACCGCTGATCCGGCAACTACTTACCGCAGGGAAATCTGTCTATCTACCAGCCCTTCATCCCGACAAAACCAACGAACTACTGTTCCTCTCTTATCAGCACGATGATCTTTTGAAACCCAATCGCTTCGGCATTCTTGAACCGGATATCCGAAAACAGGCGCTAATTAACAATCAGGATCTTGATCTGGTGCTAATGCCACTGGTTGCCTTCGATAAGCGAGGCCACCGACTGGGTATGGGCGGAGGCTACTACGATAGAAGTTTTGCTTTTATCCAGACAGAACAGGTGCAAAAACCACAACTGGCGGGTATTGCCTATAGCTTTCAGCAGGTCGATCATCTGGAACCCGAAAGCTGGGATGTACCACTCGGAAAGGTTTTTACCGAGCAGGGTGTCGTTAGTCGCAACTGACTCAACCAATAGCGCTCGGGCCTGTACAACAGGTTTCCATTTATTCAGGCTTAATGGCAACATGTTGATCCACTAACTCTGTAGGAAGCATATCCAGGCCATGAACTGGCAACAATTTACCCAATATTTCCAGCACCTGATTCAGCTCAATGCGGCTGATTTTGCACCCCTCAAACGTTTTTTAACCAGGGTGCTGCAATCCACATACGCTGTCACTCGTGACCTTTTAGCAACTGATCAAATCCAGCTTCGCGCAATGGGGCTGGTATACACAACACTGCTATCGATCGTTCCTCTGCTTGCACTCAGTGTCTCGGTTCTGAAGGCCTTCGGTGTGCACAACAAGCTCGAACCCGTTCTGCAAAATTTCCTGGAACCAATGGGAGAAAAAGGCGCTGAATTGAGTGCGCAAATTATCAATTTTGTCGAAAACATGAATGTTGCGGTACTGGGAACTCTTGGCATCGCGTTACTTTTTTATACGGTAATTTCACTGGTTCAAAAAGTTGAAGCTGCATTTAACTACATCTGGTGTGTCAATCACCAACGCACCCTGGCGCAGCGGATAAGCCATTACCTGACGGTGGTCATGATCGGCCCGGTTCTTCTGGTCAGCCTGGTCGGAATCATCGCGTCAACCATGACCACCAACTGGATGCAGTATCTGCTTTCCTTTGACACGGTTGGATTTTCGACCTGGTTTAGTGCCCGGGTATTGCCCACATTGATTCTCACAGCGTTAATCACATCGGTTTACATGTTTGTCCCGAATACAAAAGTTCGGTTCATACCCGCCATATGTGGCGGTATAGTTGCCGCTATTTTGTGGAAGTCCGGCGGCTCGATTTTTGCCGCTTTTGTTGCGGGTTCTAGCAAATACGATGCAATCTATTCCGGATTTGCGATCGCGATGATGCTGATCATCTGGCTATTTTTAAGCTGGTTAATCCTGTTAATTGGGGCCAATATTAGCTTCTACTGGCAAAGCCCCTCTTCAGTTTTGAAACCCAGAGATCAACATCGGCTTGATGGTTTTGCACAACAACAATTGGGTATGCAGATCATGGTTTTCATTGCACGACAGTTCCGGCAAGGAGTTCCGGGTTGCACGCTAGAACAGCTATCCAGACAGCTATCCACCCCATCTAGTGAAGTGATACCACTCATTGAGCTGTTCGAGCAAAACAGCCTATTGATCAAAGCAAACACTGATGAGGAAAACTACCTGCCCGCCAGGGGGCTGGATGCGATTAAACTGAAGGATATTCTCAATACGATTGAAGGGCGCGGTTCTCACAGTTCACAGCAACCGGATGTTGAGCATCTGTTTTCAGAGCTGGAGCAACAGCGGGATCAAGTACTGGGCGATCAAACTCTACGGGACTTTATCATTCACACCAGCCCAGAGCCTTCCTAATTCTCATCACTCGGGGCTACCCCAAGTCCGACAGGCTCCTAGACAATATCAACCGATCCGCCATCTATTCGCACATTCTGGCCATTGATAAAACCGGCACGATCACTTGCCAGGAACATCACCAGATCGGCAATATCCTCGCGGGTAGCGATACGCCCAGTCGGGTTAGGGAACATCTCTTTCACGACGGCTGCCTCGATTGAAGCCCAGTCTTCGCCCCAGCCTTTGGCTCGGGCTTTTTTTCTAAAGCTTGCTTCCATCTCTGGTGTGCGAATTAGCCCGGGAGACACGGTGTTAACCGTAATACCGGTACCGGAAAGCTCCTTCGCCAGGCTGGCCGTCATGTTCGCCAGTGCTCCTTTTGAGGCGTAGTAATGCGGCATTTTCGAATTGGGTTTAATGGACCCGATAGTACCGAGCTGAATCACCCGACCAGATTCCAGCTGTTTCATCTGCGGCACTACATGCTGAATCATACGAGCAGCAGACAACACATTGACCTGATAAATATCGATCCACTTTTCACTTGAGGTGTTCCACCAGGAGCCCGCATCGGCCTGACCGAAATTGTTGACCAAAATATCGATCACACCGAATGCGCTAATGGCCTGTTCAAACACCAGTTCTGCACCCGCATCTGTCGCAAGATCACCCCAAACCCGATGGGCGTCAAAGGCATCATCACCGGCCTGCGCAAAACCATCCTGATCAGGCCCCTGAATGATGACCCGGGCGCCCTCACTTGCAAACTGTTTGGCTATTACCGCACCAGTACCGCGGTGACTGCCCGTAACCAGTACCACTTTATTCTGAAGATTTAAATTCATAACCCTATCCGAGATCAACAACTCTATTTTTGGAATAGCATATTCAGGCAAAACTACCCGTTTGACCTATACTGAAGCCATGGTTATGCGCCACATAGATAACTCCAAATACTGGCCATGCAGTAATCACAACAGCACGGAAAACAATCACAATGCCTATCTCATTTCCCCACGACATCGCCAAAGCATCAAATTATCTCCGCGAGATAATACCGATGTTGGTGAAGCATAAAATTCCACCCACGCCGGAAAACTACGCACTGTGGTACAACTATGCCGTTCAAAACAATCCAGCACTGAACGAAAAATTGATGCAAACCATTCAGGATCACGGTACCTGTACACGAACAGACAGTCAAAAATTGATGCAGGAGTTTGTGCTCGAAACACCCCCGGCAGATCCAGAAGCCTATCATCAGCTCGACACCATTATGAGTGAGTTTGAGGGAATGATTGAGCAGACCCACTCCGGTACCGATGATTTCAGTCAGTCGCTTGAGCAAAGCATCCAGCTATTTTCTGAGGCTGCGGAGAACCCTGACAAGTTTCAAAATTTGGTGACCACAGTTACCGACAATACCGAGGCCATTTTTGCGCTAACTCAATCATTCCAGGAACATATGAGCTCGTCACAACTGGAGATCAAAGGCCTGAAAGCCGAGTTAAAAAAACAACATCTACAAGTTATCACCGATGCATTGACCAAAATTTATAATCGGCGAGCATTTGACGAAAAGATTGAAGAACTAACCGATACCAACAATGCCTCTTTTTGCCTGGTTATATTTGATATCGATCACTTTAAGAAATTTAACGATACCTACGGCCACACGTTTGGTGACAGGGTGCTTCAGGGTGTGGCAAAAACCACCGAGCAAGCGATCGCTACGATAAAAAACACTCACTTTTCACGCTATGGTGGTGAAGAGTTTGCCCTGCTGATACCCGATTGCAAACTTGAAAATGCCACTATTGCGGCCGAAACCATTCGAATCAAACTCGAACAACTGGGCATCCGAAGCAAATCAGGTACCGGTGCTGTCAGTAACATTACCGCATCTTTTGGTGTAGCTCAGCACATGTCGGGTGAGCTATCTGAGGATCTGGTCAATCGAGTAGATGATGCCCTGTATCTGGCCAAAACCAATGGCCGCAACCAGGTGCATACAGGTTAGTCTCGGCTAATCGTCCATGTAACAACACCCAAAACAGAACAATCCGCAGCTTTTGGGTACGCCTCACGGGAATAATTTTGCCCGTTCCCGACCCCTCTTCCCAGCCAACCGCCACTAGCGCCTACGGTATACCGTCCGCAAGTGTGGCTTTTGAGCTGTGAGCGACGTAAGATAACCCGCTTTGAGCCCACTGGATGGTGATGCTCATTACTTTCCAAGCAGTCTAGAGCTGAACCAAACTGGGATTCTTAAAAATAAAACCGGTATAGCCAGGCGAAGTGACCAGAGAAGTACAGAAAACCTTATGAGCAGTATGGAAGCGATCGATCTTGAAGGTGGGAACCACGAGCTGTCCAGTGCCAGCGGCTCACCCCAAACCAGCAAACCCCTGAAAATTGCGCTGCTAGGGTACCGTAGCAAACCTTTCTGTGGTGGCCAGGGCATCTATATACAGTTCCTAAGCACCGCCCTTTGTGATCACGGACATCAGGTTGATGTCATATCAGGCCCTCCGTATCCGAATCTTGACCCCCGTGTACGGCTTATCAAGATTCCCAGCCTGGAACTGTTTGAACATTTCCACTGGATCCCCCGCACAGCGCCACGGAATTTTCTTGATTCAACCAATCGCTTCGAATATTTCAGCAAATTAACCGGCGGATTTCCTGAACCGGAAACCTTTGGTCGCCGGCTGGTTGACTACTTTAAAGAGAACGGTTGTAAGTACGATATCGTGCATGACAACCAGAGTCTCTGTTACGGGCTGCTGGAACTGCAGCAGATGGATATTCCATTGGTTACCACCATCCATCACCCTATTACCCGCGACCGCAGAATTGAGCTGGAAAGCGCCAAAGGCCCATTCTCCCGCCTACTGGTGCGACGCTGGCATAACTTTCTGACCATGCAGCAAAAAGTGGTTAAAAAACTCAACCATGTCGTGACGGTTTCTGAACATTCACGGCAGGATATTTCTGAAGATTTTGGTCGCCCAACCGAGCAGATCGAGCTGGTGTACAACGGTATCGATACCAGCCAGTTCAAGCCGGTAAAAGGCGTAACGCGGAAACCGTTCCGGCTTATGGCGATGGCCAGTGCCGATGTACCGTTAAAAGGTCTCGAATATCTGCTGGGCGCACTAGCGATACTGGAAAAAGACTATCCATCGCTGGACTTGCTGTTAGTCGGTAAACCAAAGGCCGGTGGTCCAACCGAAAAGCTGATCAATAAGCTCGGAATCGCCGACAAAATCCAGTTCGTCAGCGGCATCAGCACCGAAGAGTTAGTCAATTATTATGCCGAGGCAACCGTTGCGGTCACCGCATCACTCTATGAAGGGTTCGGTCTGCCCATTGGCGAAGCGATGGCTTGCGGCGTACCGGTGGTTTCATCCAATGGCGGCGCCCTGCCAGAAGTAGTCGGCAATGCCGGTTTTATCGTGCCATGCGGCGATGAAAAATCTTTAGCCAAAGCGATCGCGCAGTTACTGGATAACCCTCTGTTACGGCAAAAAATGGGCGACGAAGGCCGGGCTCGTATCCTTGAAACCTTTAGCTGGTCGGTTGCGGCGGTCGAAATGACTCGCCTTTATGAGCGCGTATTAAATCCCGCTACAAGCCTGGCAAAAATTGAAGCTCCAGCCCCTGAAGCGGTTTCCGATATCGAGTCCATCCTGGAATCCGATGAAGTAGTCCTGGGGAACCTCTAGTCAAGTCATGGATTCGTACTCTACGCTCAATCACAGCCTACTTCGCCCAGACTTAATCAAAGGCTCCCTTTCATGCAAACCCTAGACCTCGACCGAATCTGCTTCGAAAATACCGACCGAGTACTGGATGTAGGCTGTGGTGAAGGCCGGCTGAGTTTGCATACCTATAGCCATGCCGACGTATTAGCGGTGGGCGTAGACATGTGTCTGGACGACCTCAAGACCGCACAATCCCGATTTGCAGAATTCGATGAAAGCAGCGCGGACAAGCACTTCGGTCTCAGCCAGACCAATGCCTATCACCTTCCCTTCCCGGATCACTGCTTCGATAAAGTCTTCTGCTCCGAAGTGTTGGAGCATCTACACGAATATCCAAAAGCACTTGCGGAAATTGATCGAGTTCTCAAACCCGGCGGCGTATTTGTAGCCAGCGTACCCCGCTGGTGGCCAGAGAAAATCTGCTGGTGGCTAAGCACTCCCTATCACGATGTAGAGGGCGGCCACGTCCGCATATTCAAAGAGCAGGAACTGCAAAAAGCGATTGAGGCGTTTGGTTTCCGTCGCTTCGATAAGCACTGGGCACACTCCCTGCATTCGCCCTACTGGTGGCTGCGATGTATGTTCTGGGGAAATCAGGAAGAGAACTGGCTGGTCAAACTGTATCACCGGTTTTTGGTGTGGGACCTGATGGAAAAGCCGTTGCTGACCAAAATTCTCGATACCGTATTAAACCCGCTGATGGGAAAAAGCGTAGTGTTGTATTTCCGTAAAGGACTCCAGCCTTGAGTAAGATCCACCTTACCAAAGGCGACAACCCACTCGATCACTTTCAATCACCAGTCGATTTCATCCTTAAGACCCAATGTTCAGATGGCTCTATTCCCTGGTTCACCGGTGGTCACCTCGATCCCTGGGATCATGCAGAAGCCGCAATGGGCTTGAGCATTGCCGGGCATTACGAAGAAGCGATCGCGGCCTATAAATGGTCCGCAGACAATCAACTTGAAACCGGTGCCTGGTGGGCCAAATATGTCGATGGCCAACCGGTCATGGATGATGACCCGCGCTACGAAACCAACTTTATCGCCTATATTGCCACCGGTGTCTGGCACCATTATCTGATCACAGAAGATCGCGTTTTTCTTGAGCAGATGTGGCCCTGCGTTGAAGCTGCGATTAATTATGTTCTGTCATACCAGGCTGAAAATGGCACCATCACCTGGGCGATTGAGCATGCAGGAACCCCGAAGAAAGACGCATTGGTAACCGGCTGCAGCTCGATCTACAAAAGTATCGAATGCGCCATCAACATTGCCTTTGTGCTCAAGCAATCCAAACCCGAATGGATCTCCGGCAGAGCCGCACTGGGCGATGCCATGCTTCATCACCCCGAACGCTTTGACCAAAGCAAATCCCGCTACTCAATGGACTGGTTCTACCCAATTCTCACCGGAGTATATCAGGGGCAACAGGCTCAGGATCATATCCACAAACACTGGGATACCTTCGTCAAAGATGAGATGGGGTGCCTCTGTGTATCCGACGAACCCTGGGTCACCGTTGCAGAATCCTGCGAGCTAACCATGGCACTGATCGCTGCGGACAAGCACGATTCAGCCAGAGAACTGTTCAGCTGGTTACATCAATATCGATGCGATGAGGGAGTGCACTGGACCGGCTATCAATACCATCTGGATCTACTCTGGCCCAACGAACAACCCACCTGGACTGCCGGAGCGGTGCTGTTAGCAGCGGATGCACTTTGTGATGCAACACCTGCTTCGAGGTTATTTACGGAAGTGAATTTATTGGGATAACTTTCCCCAGCACGCAGGAGTGTGCGTTAACACGTCCAACCTACAGGACAGTTTCCTACTCTTTGTTATCCTCGAATACTCTGCCACGACTTAAATTTAATACCCAAATCATGTAAAGCTTTTGCAGTGTCGGCCGCGGTGCCATTTGTGTACTTCTGCACTCTAGAAGCTGACAGGTCGCTGCACACAGAAACTTCAGCATCACTGCCCGACAAGCTATCAAACAGATCTATCGCCGTTGACTTAACGCAGTGCTCAAGGAGAAATCCCGCCAGCACAAAATGTCGTATACCTAATTCCAGATCATTTTCTATCTCTGACCTGAACCCTTTGCAGGACATGGCGCTTCGCTGGTGTTTTGTCGTGGATGAATGGTAGTTGATGGAGGAAAGCGCATCGATAACCTTGCAGTCATCGTTTATCGACGGAACACATAAGTTTGCCAAGGGGTGCTCGAAATCAGCATTGGTAAATTGTCCTACCCCGTATTCCGATTTCACCAGGTGTCGCCGATAGCTCTCGCTTAAAGCCATCTTAATACCTGGAATTACTTTATCAATCTCGCTCAACTCTTCTGTGCCATAGCTCAGCCCAAGCGAACCATATGGTGAACAAAAACCGACCTGGGGATCAATCAGTATTAGTGACACATGCTTCATGCTACGACCTTCCCCAAGAAAAGAATTTATTAAGCAATCCGCTCCAAAACAGCCAATGTATTCACTATAGCCAACTCTCGAAACAACCCCGAAGCCAGCGCCAATTTATAAATATCGTAAGGAGCTTGACCTCCTTTTTCGGGATCAGGAAAAATATCGTGAATAGCCAAAATGCCGCCAGGAAGAATATGCCCGGCCCAACTGCGGTAGTCGGTCATGGCTGCTTCGATGCTGTGACCACCATCGATAAAAACCATCGCTAGCGGAGTGCTCCAGAATTTGGCTGCAATTTCAGAACTGGTTACCAGTGGAACCACGACATCTTCCAGTTCTGCGGCACGCATATTTTTGCGAAACTCCCGGAAGCTATCGAGGCATTCTGCGTTGGCATCGTACAGGTCAGCGTCGTGGTATTCCTCGCCTAGTTGGTGCTCTTCAGAGCCACGGTGATGGTCCAATGCATACAGTATTGATCCGTTTTCCTGGCAGCCTGAACCGAAATAGATTGTCGATTTACCACAGTAGCTGCCGACCTCCAGGCATGGGCCGAGCAGTGAAACTTCTTTGGCATATTCGTATAGCGCTGCCCCTTCATCATCGGCTAGAAAGCCTTTTACTGAATTGGGGTCAATTTTTAGTGATGGCATAGTTCTAATCCTGGTTAACGTTTTGCTCGGCTACGGGTGAAAGCCGCGGACTTATTATTAAAAAATGGAGTGTAGCGAAATGCACAAAAGGGCCGACTGATGCAGCCATAACTGTTTAACGATCGGAAAGTAGAAATACACGAAGTTCTCGCTCACCACGCATGACATACAGGATATAGGCCTTATCATTTTCTAAACGATAGAAAACCCTACAAGGCCCAACTACGATCTCTCTATAGCGTGTTTTTTTCTCAAGCTCCGGGAGGAAGCGGCCAGATTCTGGGTGCTGCTCCAGGCGCTCAGTAGCTGAAAATACTCGCTGAACTAAATGTACCGCTGCTTCAAAGTTATCTAACGCGATATACTCGGCTATTTCATCCAGATCTGATAGCGCAGGCTCTGTCCATATTACTTGAGCCACTTATGTTATTTGAGCCATTTGGCCATTGCCTTTTTGGCATCCTGTTGAGTCAGTGTTCGTTCTTCCTGAACCGCGCGCTCACCGCGGGATAAGCCTTCTAGCAGCCGCATTCTGACTTGCATTAACTCATAATCTTCCACATCAACGAGATATGCCGAAGGCTGGCCATGTTCGGTAATTAGGATGGGTTCTTTCGATTCATGCAACTCAGCCAATATTTTGGTCGCCTGGCGCTTTAAAGTGGTAACAAGTTCGGTTCTCATTGAGTGATACTATACTGCTACTTATACCTTATCAAGGTAGATTGGTGACCATTGCTGAGCAGCCAGGAGTCTGTCGGGTTTACAATTCTATATTCAAATAACGGGCGATCTCTTTGCCGTCGGGGTTTTCTAGATGAGGCACGACCCCAAGGCAAGGTTCGGGTATTTGGCGTTTTAGTGTTTCAAGGTTTTCCTGGTAGCAGGACATCTCCGCATCGACGCGGTTCGCTACCCAACCAACCACCGACAGGCCATCAGCACGGATCGCTTCCAGACTCAGCATCGCGTGGTTAATACAGCCCAACCGCATACTTACCACCAATATCACCGGCAAATTAAGCATTTTAGCGACATCGGCAAAGGTTTCTGTACGGTTGATCGGCACTCGCCAGCCCCCCGCTCCTTCCACCAAGGTGATACCTGATTTCAGATCGATAATCTTTTGGCAATGATTCGTTAGCTGTCTTGCGCTTACTTCAACGCCTGCCTGCTCGGCAGCAATATGGGGCGCGATTGCGGGCTCAAGGGCGAAGGGGTTCACCTCTGAGTAAGGTAATGACAGCGTCATCGCTTCGATCAGCTCAAGCGCATCTTCGTTTTTAAAACCCTCATCGGTTAGCTCGCAGCCCGCTGCCATCGGTTTGACTGCAGCGGTGCTAAGGCCGTGCTGTTTGGCGTATTCGAGAATACCGCAGCCAATTCGGGTTTTACCCACATCGGTGTCGGTGCCGGTTACGAAGTAGCTAAGAGGTTGTTTCAAAATAATTTTCCAATTAGAGCCGGGCCAGAGCTAGGCTACTGCCACACCGTAATAGACTTCATAGGTCGCTGGTAAAATTCCATCGCTGCTACGAAATTGCTCATAGTTTTTTATCAGCGCTTTAATACGGTTTTTGCCGGTCAAACCACTGGATTGCTGCTCGTTCATATTGTGTGCGCCGAGGCTTTTTAGCTCTTTGGTAAGCTGGTTCAGGCGCTGGTATTGCAGCACGATATCTTCACTGCTGAGTTCTGAGGAGGTAAACGACTGGCCTGAAAGTAGCTGATCTACACATTCATAGGGCATAAATTCATTCACGTGAACGTGCTGATCTATGGGTTTCCAGGCTTCTTTTAGTTCATACAGAGTTCTGGGACCGAGGGTTGAAAACGCGAGTATGCCGCCAGGTTTGAGCACTCGTTTTGCTTCACGAAAAAATGCTTCCAGATCAGCACACCATTGCACTACCAGGCTGGAATAGATCAGGTCGAAACTGTTATCCGCAAAGGGCAAATTTTCAACATCAGTCTGGGCCCAGTGGGTTCGGGCCAGATCCGCTTCGGCGGTTTTGTTCGCTGCATAGCTCAGCATTCCATCAGCCAGATCAATGGCGTGTATCTGGTCGGGATTGTAACGCTGGGTCAGTTCCCCTGTGAAATAGCCGGTTCCGCAACCTGCATCAAGAATCGTTGTTGCTCTGAAACCCTTTGGTAGTTTTTCCAGTAGCTGATAACCCACCTGCTGCTGCAGTTGCGCGACGGAATCATAGCTTGCCGCCGAGCGGCTAAAGGATGCGGCAATACGGGATTTATCGACCGGTGCGGGGATGTAGGATTCGATTATTGGTTGAGTACTGCTCATGTTTCACGCTCAGCTTTGCAAGCTTGTTCTAGCGCCTCTAGCAGCGCCTCGATATGTTGATGGCTATGTCCGGCGGTCAGGGTGATACGTAATCTTGACGTACCCTCGGGCACAGTCGGCGGTCGAATAGCACTGATCAGAAACCCCTTTTGTCGTAGCTGTTCACTGATCGCCATGGCTCGTGCGGCATCGCCAATTTGAAGTGGCTGAATGGGAGTAATGGATGGCATTAACGCTAAACCAAGCTGCTCTGCGCCGGTTCGAAATGCGCTAATCAACTCCGTCAGATGCTGCCGCCGCCAGGCTTCTGTTTTAATCAGCCCAAGGCTGGTTCGGGTAGCTGCTGCCACCGCCGGAGGTAGCGCGGTGGTATAGATATAGGTGCGGGCATTCTGGATCAGGGTTTCGATCAGCTCTTCGGAACCGGCAATAAAAGCACCGAAAGTACCCAGTGCTTTGCCCAGTGTGCCCATCAATACTGGTACGTCCTGCTCGGACAGATTGAACTGTTCTAATGTGCCAGTGCCTTGCTCACCCAGAAAGCCGATGCCGTGGGCATCATCTACCATTAGCCAGGCTTGATGCTGTTTAGCGACGGTTGCTAGCCCAGCCATCGGTGCGATATCACCGTCCATGCTGAACACACCATCGGTAACAATAAGCTTTCGGTTGCCTTTGGAAATGCTTAACGTTTCTTCAAGGTGAGCAACATCGTTGTGTCGATAACGCTTGAGGGTTGCTCGGCTAAGTATTGCGGCATCGATCAACGAAGCGTGGTTGAGCCTATCCTCAAACACCGCATCGTTACGGCCACAGAGCGCGGAGATCACCCCAAGGTTGGCCATATATCCGGTTGAAAATAGCAGCGCTCGGTCACGCCCGGTAAATTCCGCCAGTTCGAGTTCGAGGTTTTGGTGGGCCGACGAGTGACCGTTAATCAGGTGTGATGCGCCGCTACCAACCCCACAGGTATCCGCAGCGGTTTTGAAGGATTGAACCAGATCGGGATGATTGGCTAATCCGAGGTAATCATTGCTGCAAAAATTCAGGTAGTCCCTGCCCTCAACCCTGATTTCAGCACTCTGGGGCGACTCCACTTCAATCCGCGTTCTATAAAGGTGTTGCTGCTTTTTAGCAGCAAGGCCTTCGGCCAGGTTAAAACTAGGGTTAAGCAGATCCGCCATGGGTGTTGGGTAGGTAATTCAGGAGGTTAAAAATTCAGGTCTATGCTAGCCAGCCGCGTTGTAAAACTGAGCATTATCATCCTGTGCGACTGCTTTTTTAGGTGATGGCTTGTACTCTTCGGACTGAATACCAAGCCGATCAAGAAGCTGCATATCATCACTTTGCTGAGGCAGTGGACAAGTCAGTAGCTTTTCACCACAGAAAATGGAGTTGGCTCCAGCGAAGAAACACATCGCTTGCAGTTGGTCGTTCATATCATCCCGACCAGCGGAGATTCTGACCTGACTGAGGGGCATCAAAATACGGGCAACCGCGATAGTGCGAACAAAATCAAAAGGGTCAAGGTCATCAACCTGATCCAGCGGTGTACCCTCTACTTTGATAAGATTATTGATTGGCACACTTTCCGGATGTGCTGGTAGATTCGCCAGTTGCATCAATAATCCGGAACGGTCATCAGCACCTTCGCCCATGCCAACAATGCCGCCACTACAGATCTTCATACCCGCATCGCGCACACGGCCCAAGGTATCAAGGCGATCCTGGTAGTTTCGGGTGGTGATGATCGATTCGTAAAATTCTGGCGAGGTATCAAGGTTGTGATTGTAATAATCGAGCCCGGCATCCGCTAGTTCTGCGGTCTGCTCATCATTCAACATACCCAGAGTCATGCAGGTTTCCATGCCCATATCCTTTACCTGTCTCACCATATCCAGCACGTACGGCATATCCGCTACAGGCGGTGAACGCCAGGCTGCACCCATGCAAAAGCGGGTGGCTCCGGCTTTCTTGGCAAGCTTGGCTTCTTCGATAACCTTCTCAACATCCATCAACTTCTGTTTCTCAAGGCCGGTGTTATAGTGGGCGCTCTGGGGGCAATATTTACAATCCTCAGGGCAGGCACCGGTTTTGATGGAAAGCAGTGTGCTGACCTGCACCTCATTCGGATTATGGAATTCACGGTGAACGGTGTGGGCCTGAAACAACAGGTCGTTCATCGGCTGATCAAATAGTTGATTTACTTCCTGGAGACTCCAGTTGTGGCGTATCTCTTTCATAATTGTCAGTCCGTGATCGATATCGATTCTATTGGCACAGTTGTTTAATTATCTGCTGGTATCGCGAGGTGAACCCTGATGCCAGCATGAAATGGACGGGTAATGATAATGATGCCAGACCTGCTGTCAACCAACAGAGCACCCCATGGTTAACAACTGGGCAAATAAAGTACAATCCTGGCTATTTCCAAGCTGCTGTGTGTTATGTGGCGCAAAAGGCCAGCCCTCTATCGACCTCTGCCTTGCTTGCCAAAGGGGCTTGCCCTGGCTGGAATCAACCTGTTTGCGTTGTGGCTGGCCGATTGAACCCTCACAGGATCATACACATTGCGGCCACTGCCTTGGCCAGTCATTACCCTATGATCGTGCAATTTCGTTACTCGAATACCGTTGGCCGGTAGATCAGATGGTGATTGAGCTTAAATATGATGGCAATCGGGCCCATGCGCGGGTAATGGCTACATTGATGGCGCAATTTCTACCCCACCACTACGATAACCAGCCATTACCAAAACTGATCACAAGCGTTCCGATGCACCCCCAACGATTGCGGGAGCGGGGTTTTAATCAGGCGGATTTAGTAGCCCGACAGCTCTCGCGTTTACTGGATATTCCCTATGCATCACATATCGCGCGCCGAACCCGCTATTCGGAAAAACAGACGGGATTGAATGCCCGCCAAAGAGCCGCCAACATTGCCGGCTGTTTTGAGTGTGATGAGCCTGATTACAGCTCGATTGCTATCGTCGATGATGTATTAACCACCGGCAGCACCGTCACCGAACTGAGTAAACAGTTCGGTAAAACCGGAGTTGAGCAGATTGATGTCTGGACTCTGGCCCGCACGCTATAGCCCACAAATATCTGGCTTAGCTATCCAGCTCTGCCAACTCAATAGAGCGCTGTTTTGCACCCTCCATTGCGGTTTCAAACAATGGTTTTAATCCGCCCTTTTCAAATTCCTGCAAAGCGCGCTCTGTAGTACCTCCGGGTGAGGTTACGTTGATACGAAGTTGTGCCGGGTCCTGATCTCCGTCGGAGGCTAGCGCGGCAGCGCCAAGGGCTGTTTTTTGGGTCAAACGGCGCGCAGTATCGGGATCGAGCCCCATTTTTATAGCGGCTGCTTCCATCGCTTCCATCACCAGAAAATAATAAGCAGGGCCGCTGCCGGAAACCGCAGTAACCGCATCAATCTGGGATTCGGTATCCAGCCATAAGCTGATTCCTACCGCATCCATCACCGACTGTGCCAGCTGTTTTTGTGATTCGCTGACCTGATCATTGGCAAACATGCCGGTAGCACCCTGCTGAACCAGCGCCGGGGTATTGGGCATGCAGCGGACGATGGCAGCGGGCTGCTGCAACCAGTCCCGCATTGCAGCGGTAGTGATACCTGCGGCAATGGAGAGTAAAAGGGGTTGGCTAGTAGCCACCGCTTCACGCAGTGGCTCCAGCACGGCACGGAATATTTGTGGCTTAATGGCAAATACTACAATATCGGCTTCTTTTACCGCACTGGCATTATCGGTGGTTACCCGCACACCCAGCTGTTTTTGCAAGCTGTCCAGCTGCTCCTGTTCCGGGCCAGCAACAATGATATTGCTAGCCGCAACACCCTGTTTTACCATGCCGCCGATAAGTGCCGACGCCATATTGCCGGAGCCGATAAACGTGATTACTGGATTATCTTGCATATTAGATTCTCGGTTTACATTAAATGGGGGTCTGGTCGGACCCACTGAACAGCGCTACGTGTTCCTGGATGCCCGTGGGCCAAAAATACCGGTACCAACACGAACAAAGGTTGCCCCTTCGATGATGGCAGCCTTCATATCCTGAGTCATACCCATAGAGAGTGTATCGATCTGCGGCATACTGGGC
>JAHRWD010000012.1 GCA_019090315.1 Pseudomonadales bacterium | reverse complement strand
TTCTGGAAAAACTTATTACGAAATCAATACGGCGAGAGAACATCGTATTTCTATATTAGAAGGCGCGAAAATTAGAGATGTTTGCATAGCTGAACGGAGCAATGATAAACGCATAAGACATATCGGGCCGACTTATATTTTTACCGACGATTGAGACATTTACTAACGTAAGTACACTGCATTAGAAAGGAACAAATCCCGTTGAATGATGCGCCTTTTCGGTACTGTAAGTTTTTGAACAAACGTAGATTAAAATCATAAGCCTAGAGAATATTTTTATGATGATGGAAAAACTAGTTTTATTGTTTTCTGGCGTAATGCTATTAGCAATAGTATTGTCGTTCGCACGAATTTTCAGAAAGGCTGGATTTTCGGGGTGGTGGGTAATTCTATGTTTCATACCTATTGGACATATCGTACTGATAATCTCTTTAGCTATGAGAGAATGGCCTTCGTTGCGTGACATCAAAGAGAAAACACCTGAAGTAGACCAAAACAAAAAAACAGCAATAACCGAAGAAGATGCGTATGAGCTTGTTGCGCAAGAACTAGCGAAGAATTTATTAAAAGAAGGGTTATGGTTAAAGTCTAAGGTTCAAACTACAAATACGGAGGAAGCGAAAACTAAATATGTTGAACTAAGGGTGCGATCAATCCTGGAAGGCGGCAAGTCGATGGAAGTTAATCTCTATAAAGAGACAGCAAGCCAATTGGACGACATACTAAATATAGATCCAAAAGAAGAAGCCAGAAAAATTATCGAGGGATTAAACAAAACATAGCACCAAGATTAAACCCGTGAATAATAAAACGAAAAACGGAGCCAGGTCTTTCTCTTCCATATTCCGTGGTTCGGTATCTGCATTACCTGAGCAGCTATTCTATCCAGATATTTTGCACTAGTGCTATATGGCTCTATATTTCGTTTTTAACCAATAAAAAAGCCAGTTGCCCTTAGGCAACTGGCTCAACAAAATTCCTGCTTATCTTAGAGCAGGAATTTTATTTTATAGTCCCAGTCGGTATCTCATTATACGGCATACCTTTATCTGAGCGAGGTTCCTGGGGTAAACCAAGTACTCGTTCAGCGACGACATTCCGAAGAATTTCATCGGTACCACCGGCAATACGACCTGAGGGTGATTGCATGAATGTTTGCTGAAACATGCCAGAAAACGGTGCAATCTCTTTGTCGTTGATCATGCCGGCGCGGTCCATCAGCATCATGGCGAACTCGGCCATGTCCTGACTTTTCGCAGCGCCTACCAATTTACCAATGGAGTTTTCAGGGCCCGGTACTTCACCCCGTGACATGGCTGAAATACTACGGAATCGAGTGAATTTTAGCCCACTGAATTCGGTGTACCATTTCGCCAGTTTGGCCCGTACTGCGCCATCTTCAATGGCTGGTTTGCCGTTGATGTTTACGTTTTTGGCTAACTCGATCAGCTCGAGTACGTCGCCGCCTTTACGTTCGCCAACTGCAACTCGTTCGTTCATCAGGGTGGCTAGTGCAACGTTCCAACCGTCACCCACTTCGCCAAGACGCTGGCTGTCGGGGATACGTACATCGGTGAAGAATACTTCGTTGAAACCTGACCCACCGGTGATCTGTTTGATGGGCCGCACTTCAACACCTGGGCTTTTCATATCGACCATAAAGTAGGTCATGCCTTTGTGCTTGGCGACGGTGGGATCAGACCGTGTAACCAGGATTCCCCAGTCGCTGTAGTGCGCGCCGGAGGTCCAGATTTTCTGGCCATTGATGATCCAGTCGTCGCCATCTTTTTCTGACTTGGTTCGGATGCCCGCAAGGTCAGAACCCGCAACTGGCTCACTGAACAGCTGACACCAAACTTTTTCTGACGATGCCAGTGTCGGTAGGTGACGTGCTTTTTGCTCGTCGTTTCCGTAGGTCATGATGGTGGGGCCGGCCATTCCCAGGCCAATCATAAAGAACCCTTTAGGCACCAGATACTGGCCCTCTTCCTGGTCCCATATTACTCGTTCGATCTGTGTTGCTGCTCGACCGCCGTACTCTTTGGGCCAGTGCAAACAGGCCCAGCCGTTGTCATGCAATGTACGCTGCCAGGCTTTGGCTATCTCAATTGCTTCGGCTTCGTTTTTAAGGTTTTTGTCCCAGCTATCCTGGGGATCTGATTTACGTGTTGCCACGGAATCCAGAAAGGTTCTAACTTCGGCTCTAAACGCCGCTTCTTCCGGGGTATCGTTAAAATCCATGATAATCTCCTGCCATTCTTAATTAGGCTATTTTGTTAGCTGTGAGTGCTGAATACGCGGTTAGGCTGCGGTACTTGCGACTACACGACTAATTAATTTTTCTTCCCAAAGCGACTGGCTGCCCAGGTTGTCCGCTAGTAATTTCGAACGGCGATAGAAGAAATGACAATCAAATTCCCAGGTGAAACCCATGCCACCGTGAATTTGGATATTTTCCTTGGCGCATTGATACATCGCTTTAGTGGCGCTGACCCGTGCGGTTGCAGCAGCAACCGGCAGTTCAACATCACCGGTACTTAACGCCCAGGCGCCGTAGTAGCAGTTGGAACGCGCAAGTTCGAGGGCGACAAACATATCTGCCATTTTGTGTTTCATTGCCTGGAAGCTGGCGATTGAACGACCGAACGCATAACGATTCATTGCGTAGTCTTTGGCTGCATCCAGTGCGGCTTCAGCTGCGCCAATTTGCTCAAAGGCAAACAGTACGGCAGCGTTATCAAACACTTTTTCAAGCGCTAGTGCGCCTGCACCGTCTTCACCCAACAACTGGGCTGGCGTACCGTTAAAGGTTAAACGCGCCTGTGAACGAGTTGGGTCTAGTGTGCTTAATACTTCTTTGGAGATCGAAGCGTCGCTAAGGTCTACCAGATAGAGCGATGTACCTTTAGCGCCGTTGGCAGCAACTACTGCAAAATCAGCAATATCGCCATCGATAACAGGCATTTTTTCGCCGGTTAATCTGCCGTCCGTAAAGGTTACTGAATAGCCTTCATCGGATGTGCTGCCATAGCCTTCGGCATCTGCAACGGTACCAATCAACTCGCCAGCGGCCAGTTTAGGAAGGTACTGTTCTTTTTGCTCCAGGTTGCCGGAAAGCAGCAGTGCTTCGGTCGCTAGGTATACAGAGGATGAAAAGGGAACAGGAGCCAGTGAGCGACCCATCTCTTCTGCGATCATGCAGAGTTCCAGGTAGCCTAAACCAAGGCCATCAAACTCTTCAGGGATAACCGCTGCTGTCCAGCCCATGTTGACGATATCGTTCCATAGCGCTTTGTCATAGGGCTCGTCGCCCTCGAGGATTGTACGAACGGTTGTCAGTGGACATTTGTCTGCCAGAAACTTATTGGCCTGATCTTTCAGCAGTTTCTGGTTGTCAGAAAACTCAAAATTCATGGTGTTGAGACCTCCATGTAGATTTGCAAAAGAGGCAAACAACTTTTCACACCAGCGTGAATCGGTCTATTTAGCTGTTGAAATACCAGGCAATTCTAGCGAATTAGTACATCGGTATTTAGCAGATAGCGGGGATTGCGTCAGGTCGCTGGGTATTATTATTGTTAACCTGTGAACGGGAAATTCTATCCCACTGCCGCTTTGATGTCACTCTCAGCGGCGTAATGGCTATACGGTTTTCAGTAGATCGTTGATAAAGCGCCCTGAACATTTCAGCACCTGCTCTACGCTATCAAGGTGAGGGTAGTGGCTTGAACCCTGAATCTCTTCGACCGCCAGCGGGCTGCTGATCGTTTTTCGAGAATGCTCAAGATTGTGCAGGTAACCGTAGTTGTCGTCTGTACCGTAGATCTCCAGCACCGGGCACTTGATCTTGACCAGATATTCAGCGTAATCGCGGGGCACGTAGTTGGGATCGGTAGCACCACCGGACCAGTTACGAAACAGAATATCGGTGTTGTCACCATGAAACGGGATCAGTTTGTCACGGAGTTTCCCGCTGTCATAAGCAGCAATCGCCTTGTCCAGACCACCTTTGGTATCTCCGTGGCTTACCAGCTGCGGCGCGATTGCGATCGTACCAATTATCTGGTCGTGTTCCATGCCGGATGCAACCAGCGCGATGCCACCACCAAAGCTGTGCCCAACCAGAATCACCTTGCCCAAACCATAGTAGGCGAAGAGATCTTTTAGCGGCTGATTGGCTTCCTCTTCCCTCGCATCGTACTCAAGGGGTACAACCAGCATATCCGATCTACCATGACCCCAGCGCTCATAAACGATTGCCGACAGGCCGGTTTCTTCGACCAGTTGATAGGGAAATTTACGCCACATGGCGATGCAGTCCAGCCCACCGTGGATGAACACCAGCGTGGGTTTTTCAGGATCAATTTTGCCAATACGCAGGGTGTTGATATTGTGGCCGTTGGCCATGATGAGCTGTTCTTGAGTATCCATACTGATTGATCCCGTACAGTTGATGGGTTGTTCAGACTCTTTAGATCATAACGGTTGGGAGTAGAAAAAGAGCTAGAAAAGGGGCTAGAAAAACAGCTCCCGCAATTTTTGGCCGGGTTCATCCGCTCGCATAAAGGCTTCGCCCACCAGAAAACTATTTACCTGATGTTTGCGCATCAGCTCAACATCTTCCAGTGTGTGGATGCCGCTTTCGGTCACTACGATTCGGTCGTCCGGAATGTATTGCAACAGATCGATGGTGGTATTGAGGGAGGTGGTGAAGTCTTTAAGGTTACGGTTGTTGATGCCGATCAGTCGGGTATCTAATTCCAGCGCCAGGTCGAGCTCCTGCTTATCATGCACCTCTACTAATACATCCAAACCGATCAATCGTGCGAGGGTGCAGAGCTTATTCAACTGTTCGGCATCCAGCGCGGAGACGATCAGCAAAATACAGTCGGCACCCAGCAAACGGGACTCGATAATCTGATATTCACTAACAGTGAAATCTTTACGCAGAACGGGCAACGAGCACGCCGCACGAGCTTCCTGTAAAAACAGATCTGCGCCCTGAAAGAAATCGACATCGGTCAACACCGAAAGACAGCTCGCACCGCCACTCTGGTAGCTTTCTGCAATCGCAGCGGGATCAAAATTCTCTCGGATCAGCCCTTTGCTGGGGGAGGCCCGCTTTACTTCGGAGATCACCGCGGGGTCACCCGCCGCAATCCGTGCTTCGATCGACTGAACAAAACCCCTCGGCGTATCGCTATAGCTTTTGAGCTGTAACTTAAGGTCAGCAAGTGGAACCTTGCTCTCACGCTCCGCCACTTCTTCCACTTTGCGGGCCAATATTTTGTCCAGAATTGTGCTCATACGGTTATCCAGTTACTTCAGTCTTAAATTATGTTATTCGCTGTTCGCGATCTACGCGAAGGGATGGGAGGGCGAGAACCGAGCGGCAAGTTAAACGCTCTGGCTAAACGTGATTAAATCACTCAGTTTTTCCCGTGCCTGGCCGCTGGCCAGTAAGTCCTGCGCCATCTCAACGCCCTGCTCCAACGTGCCGCAGATATTGGCTGCATAAATAGCTGCGCCGCCATTTAATGCGAGGATATCACTGGCAGCTCCGCCTTCATCTTTGAGTGCTTTCTCTATCAGCGCCAGACTCTCAGTTGCGTTGTCCACTTTCATTGAATCCAGCGGTTTCCGTGTTATTCCAAAGTCTTCCGGCTGAATCATGTATTCACGGATCTCGCCATTCTTTAGTTCAGCTACCCGGGTTGGCGCAGCAGTACTGATTTCATCCAGACCATCCTCGGAATTCACTACCAGCACATGCTCACTGCCGAGTGCTTTGAGCACCTCCGCCAGTGGTCGCAGCCATTGCTCGCTGAATACGCCGAGCACCTGATTGGGCGCGCCGGCGGGGTTGGTTAACGGCCCCAGCAGGTTAAATATAGTACGCACCGCCATCTCTTTACGCGGGCCAATCGCATGTTTCATCGCGCTGTGGTGAGCTGGCGCAAACATAAAACCTACACCCACTTCCTGCACACAGCGTGCGACCTGATCGGCGTTTAACTGCAGATTTACTCCAGCCTGCTCCAGCACATCAGCGCTGCCGGTATTGCTGGAAACCGAGCGATTGCCATGCTTGGCAACCTGCCCGCCTGCCGCTGCAACCACAATGGCAGAAGCGGTTGAAACATTAAAAATACCGGACTCATCACCACCGGTTCCGCAGGTATCTACCAGATTTTTACTATCCAGTTGCACCGGTGTTACGAGTTTACGCATCACCTCCGCCGCTGCCACAATCTCATCGACGGTTTCGCCCTTCATCCGCAGGCCAATCAGAAACCCGCCTATCTGGGATGGAGTCGCCTCGCCGGTCATAATTTGAGTCATCACCTGATCCATCTGATCCCGGCTAAGGTTATTACCTTCAATTACCTGGGCGATTGCTTGCTTGATATCCATCGAATCAATCCTGATTTGCGTCTAGAAAAAGGTCTAAAGAAAATTTGCGAGCAGAGCATGCCCTTCGTGGGTCAGTATCGATTCCGGGTGGAACTGTACACCCTGAATATCCAGCTCACGATGGCGAATACCCATAATTTCATCCAGCTCGCCGGATTCGGTTTCTGTCCACGCAGTCACTTCAAAACAGTCCGGCAGGCTCGATTGCTCAATCACCAATGAGTGGTAGCGGGTGGCCTGAAAAGGGTTGGGAAGATCACGAAATACACCAACATTATTGTGGTGAATCATCGAGGTCTTACCGTGCATCACTTGTTTTGCACGAACAATTTTACCGCCAAAAGCCTGCGCGATAGCCTGATGCCCCAGACAGATGCCAAGAATCGGCAACTTGCCAGCAAACTCCTTGATCGCATCCACCGAGATGCCCGCTTCATTTGGCGTGCAGGGGCCTGGCGATATTACCAACCGTTCAGGCTTGAGCGCTGCAACCTGCTCTACGCTGATTTCATCATTGCGGTGAACCTCTACATCCGCACCCAGCTCAGCCAAATACTGCACCACGTTGTAAGTGAAGGAGTCATAATTGTCGATCATCAACAACATTAATATATGGATCTCATTTAGGTTGTTTTCTAACTAGCTGCTTCTATCGGCTAATAGCCCGAAAGCGCAGATTCTATCACGGCTGACAACAAATCAGTGGCCCGAATCACTTATCCAGAATCGCTCTCAGATTACTAATATGCGCACTGGCTACGGCTTTGGTTTCCTGCTCTGAGCGCTCTTGGTCCCAGCCTTCCCACTCGACATCGTCTCTTGGTAGCTCATCAAGAAAACGGCTCGGAGTGCATTCGCTGACTTCGCCATATTGGCGACGTCGGGCGCTAAGAGTCAGGGTAAGTTCTCGCTGGGCTCGGGTGATGCCTACATAAAACAGGCGGCGCTCCTCTTCAACCGAATCCTCTTCAACGCTGGTTTTATGGGGCAACAAGTCTTCCTCTAGCCCCATAATAAAGACATTGGGGAACTCCAGACCTTTGCTGGCGTGCAGGGTCATGAGCTGTACGCGGTCGTCGTCATCTTCCTGCTGTTTTTCATCGAGCATATCCAGCAGCACCAGCTTGCGGATTACGTCGCTGAGATCTGAGTCTTCATTCTTTTCCAGCATTGAATTGATGGACGCCAGCAACTGGCCGATGTTTTCCATCTTTCGTTCAGCCGCACGAGGATTGCTACTTTGCTCGTAACACCAGGTTTCGTAGTGAATATCCTCGATCATCTGGCGGATCGCTTTCATCGGATCTTCCTGCACGCAGCGCTGCTGTAGCTTGGCCATCCAGCGGGAGAAAACTTCCAGCTTTTCGGTGACACGCTCCGGCAGATGATGGCGAAGTCCGATCTCGCCGCTGGCCGCCAGCAGGCTTTTGTCCCGTTGTTGCGCATAGGCGCTGAGTTTTTCCAGGGTACGTGGGCCGATCTCCCGGCGCGGTACATTGATGATCCGCAGAAAGGCGTTGTCGTCGTCCGGATTGATGATTACCCGCAGGTAATAGAGGATATCCCGAATTTCCGTTTTACCGAAAAAGGAGCTACCTCCGCTAATCTTGTAGGGAACTTGCAGGGTTTTGAGCTTAGTTTCAATTAATCGCGACTGGAAATTACCGCGATACAAAATCGCATAATCGCTAAAAGGTCGCTTGTGTTGAAGATGATGATTAAAAATATCCGTCGCTACTCGCTCGGCTTCGGCGTCTTCGCTGGCACAACGTAATGCGCGGATCGATTCGCCGTGCTCAAGCTGACTCCACAGACGTTTATCAAAAACGTGGGGGTTGTTGTCGATCACCGCGTTGGCAGCTTTCAGAATCAACGACGACGAGCGGTAATTTTGCTCCAGTTTTATCAGTTCAAGCTTTGGAAAATCCTCCGCCAGCAACGCCAGGTTTTCCGGCTGCGCGCCACGCCATGAGTAGATCGACTGGTCATCATCCCCCACCACGGTAAACGCCGCGCGGTTGCCAACCAGATATTTCACCATCTGATACTGGGACTGGTTGGTATCCTGATATTCATCCACCAGCAGATATCGAATACGGGATTGCCATTTGGCCAGTACCGCTGGCTCGGTTGCGAACAATCGTGCCGGCAGCATGATCAGGTCGTCAAAATCCACTGCATTGTATGCCCGCAGGCTGCGCTCATATTCCACGTATACTCGGGCGGAAAGCTGCTCCTCTTTATCCGCCGCATGGGATAGCGCGTGGTCGCAGGAGATCAGGTTATTCTTCCAGTTTGAGATATGGAATTTGACCCGATCAGAGGCATCCTCCGCCTCTTCAACCGAGGCCAGCATTAACTCGCGGATTAACTGGCCGCTATCGTGGGAATCAAAAATCGAGAAACCATCGCTAAGGTTCAGCATCGGCTGTTCGCTGCGGATAATCTTCAGCCCCAAGGTATGGAAGGTCGAGATCGTTAGGCCCCGGCGCTCCTTTTTATCCAATTGCTTGGATACCCGTTCCTTCATCTCCTTGGCGGCCTTATTGGTAAAGGTCACCGCAGTAATATGGTTGGCTGCTATTTCACACTCTTTGATCAGATAAGCGACTTTCTCGGTGATCACTCGGGTTTTGCCCGAACCAGCACCCGCCAATACCAGGCAGGGGCCATCCACATACTGAACCGCTTTGAGCTGCTCCGGGTTTAGGCTGAATTTGATTGGGGTCGAACTTGAAGTCAAGAGTGCTGCCAATGAATTGAGGGTTAGTGCCAGGGGAATATAGAGCGCGACATTCTACACGAGGGAGAGCAGTAATTTGTGGTATAAAACCGCAATGATCTATTTGCTTGGAACAGCTTCATGAATACTGCAAGGCGGGGTATCGGCGCGGCACGCCGCGGGTTATTGGCGGCGCTTTCTTTTGGCCTCTCAACCAGCGCTTTTTCAATACAGGCAGAAACCGTCAACGTTGCGGTCGCGGCTAACTTTATCAAACCGATGAACGAAATTGCCGAGCAGTTTTTCCAATCCACCGGACATCGAGCAATCCTGTCCTTCGGGTCATCGGGAAAGTTGTACGCGCAAATTCGGAATGGTGCGCCTTTTGAGGTTTTTTTATCTGCGGATCAAAGTAAACCCAACGCACTTGTTCAGCAAGGTTTGGCCGTAGAAGGAAGCCAGTTTACATGTGCGCGAGGCACCCTAGTTTTATGGTCGGCAAAACCAAACCAACTTATGAATGATGTCGACTACAAAACAAACAGCGCCGCCGATATTCTAAAACAGGGCCAATTTAACAAACTGGCAATAGCCAACCCTCAACTAGCCCCTTACGGCAAAGCCGCGCTTGAAGCACTTGATCATCTCGGATTAAAAGAAACCATAAAACCAAAACTGGTACAGGGGCAAAACATTGCACAAACTTATCAGTTTGTCAGCAGCGGAAATGCACAATTGGGATTGATTGCAAAATCCCAGGTTACAGAAACCGATTCGACTTATAACCATTTTTTTTGGGCTATTCCAAAAAATTTATATTCACCCATCCGCCAAGATGCCGTACTATTACGCACAGGAAAAGACAGTACCGCCGCAAAAGCGTTGATGGATTATTTACGTTCGGCAAAATCCAAAGCCATCATCAATCGCTTTGGTTACAACAGCGAACCGTAATCGTTACGGATCTGTTAGACATAATCAGGGAATGAAGCGTGTCGTTAGAAGGATTTTCTTTAGACCAGTTCAGCCACGATGGCGAAACATACCCGATCTATCGTCGCGGTACTGGCCCCGGCGTAATTATCGTGCACGAAGTGCCCGGCATTACACCTGAAGTTGCCCGCTTTGCCACCATAGTCGCAGATAGCGGCTTTACCGTTCTAATGCCAAGCCTGTTCGGCACCCCTGGCAAACCCAATTCAAACGGATATATTGCGCAGCAACTTCTGCGCGCTTGCATCCGAAAAGAGTTCAAAGTTTTAGCCAGCCGAAAATCCAGCCCCACTACACATTACCTACGCGCACTCTGCCGAAGCGCACATAAAAAACTTGGCGGCCCAGGTGTCGGAGCCATCGGAATGTGTCTTACTGGGAACTTCGCGCTTTCGCTAATGGTAGATCCATCCGTGATGGCTCCGGTACTCAGCCAACCTTCCCTGCCCTTTCCAGTCACCACCAGTAAACGTTCCGCATTACATATCAGCGATGAAGACCTGGCTTGTGTAAAAAAACGAGTAACAGAAAAAAAACAAAAAATACTGGCGCTACGATTTAGTGATGATAAAACCAGTCCGCCGGAACGGTTCGATCGACTGCGCAAAGAATTTGGTGATGGGATTGAAACTATTGAGATTGATTCGTCACCTGGGAATGCGCACGGTATTTCTGGGAAAGCGCATTCCGTGCTTACTACTGAATTTGTCGATGAGCAGGGGCACCCTACATTGGATGCGGTTAATCGAACGATTGAGTTTTTGCGGGAGAAGCTAATTTGCTCCACGGAGACTGAACACGGGGCAAGACTTAAAGGGTAGCGTCCCGTTTAATTACGGCACTACGTCAAATATGGTTATGTAGAAGGTAGGGATGGTTCTCCATAAATAATGATGGCATTACATTCATAACAAAAAGCTCACGCATCGTTCCGGCGCAAAAAACGCGCCTCCACTGGACAGCCAACCTGCTGGTTTTTTTGTGCATTCACTTCGTTCATTCTCGCACAAAAAATCCACCCGCTTAGCTAAAACCTTATAACTACGAAACTAAATTTTAATCACGGGAAAGGAAATAAAAATGAAAGTTAAACTCACCTTATTAATCATTGCTCTATTTACTATATCTGCTTGTACCCAATTAGGTGGGACTAGATTCAAGCGCTCTTACGTGTCAATTAAGGATGCACAAGACAAAACTGTAGGCACTCTTTTTGTTTGGGAAGCTGACGCTTCGGCCGCAGTGCTTTTTGAAGATGGAGAGGCTTGCATGCAAACGGCTCTGGCAATAAAAACGGCTAACATACAGGCTGAGGCAAAGTTATCGGATGCTATATTAAACTTATCTGAAACAGCTAGTGAAATTACAAAACAAGCTGCTGATGGGCAAGCTCCTGCCGGAGCAAGTGATTTGGCTAAAGTTACAACCACCATCCAAGAAGCTGCAAGTATGTTGACAACCACGACAGAACGAACTGCCTTTCTAAATATCGGTATGTTCTATATTTGCCAAATCGCCGCCAACAAATCTTTAAATGAGGCGCAAACTAATCAATTAATCAGCACTCTTGTTACATCTTCAGCTGGCATGGCAAGTTATAACAAGGCAACTAATTCGCAGCCAGAGGCTGCTGGGACGCCCTAGACGGGTGCCCATTATTGCATCGTTATACCGCTATCCCACATACCTGGATAAACCCGAATAAGGATAAACAATATGCACTTTAGAAAATTTTTCATACTGGTCATTACACTTGGTGTTTGTGGTTGCCAAACAGCTCCGACCCAAGAATCTAGTGTTACTCTAACCGACCAAGATCGACAATCTCTTGGAAGCGCTAGCCCAAGTTTAGATTTGGGAATCGCCATCTCGGGAGGAGGACTGCGTTCGGCAAGCTTTTCATTTGGAGTGTTAAAAACACTCTATGATCAAGGAATTTTGAGCGATGTTGATATTGTTTCTACTGTTTCAGGCGGTGGGTACACGGGTTACGAACTATTTATCAACGAGTTAAATCCCGAGAAAAGAAAGGGCTTTGGTGCGGCAACTTTCGGCGAAGAAAATTTCAACCAACGTTTGTACTATCATTACTACACGGCAAACTTCATTTCCAACTGGCAACTATCAAAAGCACTATTGCCAAAGATAACCGCGGCCTCAATTTATAAAACTCAGATTGAACTTAAGTACGGCCAAGACGACTCTAATCCGCCAGCTAAAATTGTCGAACTAGCTCCGCTGGTTTCGCAAAAAATACTGCCAGAACTAGTCATTAACACTACCCTTTTGGAGCCATTATCTTCGAATGTGGCAGCAGATATATACGAGTTCTCAACTAGCTCTGCTGGTTCATTAGCTCGTGGGTTCTACCTGTACGATTCAAATGGAGCACCTGAACTAAGCAACCTGACAGCCATTTCGGGAGCCGCATTAAAGAGCTTTCTTGCTCAGTCGATAACTGACCCCACAACTGCATCTAGCGAAACCTTAAAGCTTTCTGATGGCGGGCACTCAGAGAACCTTGGCGCATTCGCTCTTATTCGTAGAGGGGTAAAGCGGATTATTATCATTGATGGTGAGCATGACCCGAAATACACATTTGGCGCATACTCTTCACTTAAAGCGCGTCTTTCACATTGGGGGACAGCTCTTGATATACCCGATATTGAGAATATTATCGCGTCAGATGAAACGCGATCCGATCTGACAAGTGGTGAGCGCGTGCCTAGTCCATTAATGATCGGTACCGCCACAAACAAAGATGGCTCAAAAAGCAAATTATTTTATCTTAAGATGATCAATTCGAATTTCGTTGACGGCAAAATTTGCAATGATGTTTCTTTAGCTGGTGCCAAAGAAATAGTTCGAGTCAGAACTGTTCTTGAAGGAAACAAAACCCCTTCCGGAAAATGGACGTCAAAGGCATTGAAAAATATTGATATTAATCATGTCAACGTCTTTGCTTATCACTTAGATAGCTATCCCAATTTTCTTAAGAACTTGAGAAAGGCTAAATTCGTTAAAAGCCTTGGAATCGACGCCTTAGAATTGAGTTTCCCCCAATACTCAACAGCAGACCAGAGCTACTATAGCGATCAGTTCATGGCCTATGTCGCGCTCGGCTATTTCAGCGCCCAAGCAATCGGAAAATAGCAGTATAACAATGTGATCTTCCCCCGCTTTAGTGGACACCTTCTAATCATTTAGGAGGTGGCGAATGC
>JAHRWD010000011.1 GCA_019090315.1 Pseudomonadales bacterium | reverse complement strand
CGCCGAATCCACCGTACTCTTCCGGTAGCGCCATGCCCAACCAACCTAGTTCAGCATATTGCTTCCACAGGTCACGGCTGAAACGATCTTCGGTTTCCAGAATTTTGTTTCTGGTTTCGAAGATGTAATCTTTGGCGATAAATTTATCAACCGACTCTTTAATCAGTTGTTGTTCTTCTGATAATGAAAAATCCACTTTAAAACCCTCCTACAGGCCAAGAACGGCTTTAGCCATAACGTTGTATTGAACCTCGGTGCTTCCGCCATAAATGGTAGAGGCCCGACCAAAGTTATAGCTGGCAGCGGCGTGTCCAAAATCTTCAGGACCCGCTTCACCCAGAGTTCCCCATGGGTAGGCCAGATATCCAGCAAGCTCGACTTTAAGCTCCGCCAACATCTGTTGAATCAGTGTGCCTTTAATCTTCAGCAAGGAAGACTCAGCACCCGGTGCACCACCAGTAGCGGAAGCTGCCAATGTGCGGAAGTTGGTGAATTCCAATGCTTTAAGATCAACTTCAACCTGAGCAATTTTCATTGCAAACTGCTCATTTTCGAGCGCAGGTTTGCCATCAACAATGGTTTTCTTCGCCAGGGCTTTAAGCTCGGCAACGGCTGCTTTTGAACCCGCAACGCCAGCAATGCCGGTACGCTCGTGGGTCAACAGATATTTAGCAACAGTCCAGCCTTTGTTCTCTTCATGAACCAGGTTGCTCTTATGGGTACGTACATCATCCATAAAAGTCTGGTTCAGGTGATGCTCACCATCGATAGAAACAATCGGTCGAACGGTCATGCCTGGATCTTTCATATCCAGCAGTAGGAAAGAGATGCCCTGCTGCTTTTTGCCTTCTGTGCTGGTTCGTACCAGGCAGAACATTTTGTCGGCGTAGTGCGCGTAAGTAGTCCAGATTTTTGAACCGTTTACCACATACTCGTCACCGACCAATTTGGCAGAGGTTTTCAGGCTCGCGAGGTCAGAACCAGCGCCTGGCTCTGAATAACCCTGACACCACCAGTCGTCAAAGTTAAGGATGCGCGGCAGGTGCTCGGCTTTTTGCTCGTCAGTACCGAAGGCATGAAGAACAGGCCCAAGCATTGCGATACCCATCGCCATGATGTTGGGTGCGCCTACTTCTACACGCACTTCATCAAACAGGTGTTTTTGCGAAACCGACCAGCCAGTACCGCCGTACTCTTTTGGCCAGTTGATTGCAGCCCAGCCGTTTGAGTTGAGGAGTTTTCCCCAGGTCTGGGTTTCTTCTTTGTTGAGCGCTATGCCCAACTCACTTTTGCGCTTGAGATCTGCGGGAAGATTGGCGTTAAACCATTCACGCACCTCTTCCTTAAACTGAAGCTCTTCAGCAGTAAAATCGATATTCATCATTTACCTCGTTGCTACTACTTAAAATTGGAGCGTTTTTACGCCCCACCAAAAAAAATGCTGCCGGGCAGAAAAACCCGCCGGACAGCATCGTTAAATCACAAATTACTATTAGAAATCAGGTGTCACGATTTTGTCCGGTGGCAATTATACCCCCCGAACCCTGTTTCTAAAAGGCTTCGGGTTAACCCTCTTTTTGCAACATGTGCATGATACAAATGGAGCCTGCGCCCATCATATGGACCATTGCATTTTGCGCGCCTTCAACCTGGCGTTTGTCCGATTCGCCCCGCAGCTGCGTCACCGCATCCCACACCTGAGCAAGGCCTGTTGGTCCACCTGGATGGCCGCGAGCGGTCAAACCACCATCGGTCGAGAACGGAATTCTACCACCAATGCTAGTTTCACCATCTGCCACCATTCGGTCGCCTTCACCTTCACCACAGAAGCCCATCAGCTCGTAGTACATCAGCTCTTCGATAGGGAAGGCATCATGCACATGAACCAGATCGACATCATCTGGCCCAATGCCAGATTCTTCGTAAAGCGCTTGAGTGGTTACTCGAGTCAAATCCTCTGGGCCGATTACCGCACCCAAAAATACATGACCATCGGTGTAATGTTCCGATTTAGCCTGTGAGCCAGTCACCTTAACCAGCGGCCGTCCATTCGCCAGCTTTTTCGCAATCTCTTTGCTAACGACTACTGCACCCGCTGCACCACCACCTGCGGCACAGGCCATTTTAGTGGTGTGAGGATAAGATACTTCGTTTGCAGCCAGAATCTCTTCAGGCGTTACGATATTTTTGGACTGCCGTTGAGCGTATTTATTATGTCGAGCGTGGTTCCAGTTTTTCGCCGCAATTTTCGCAAAGGTTTCTACGGTTGTACCCGCTTCGTGCATACGACGGGTGGCCCACATCGCAAAAAATGCCGCAGGCAAAATAGTTTGTTCAATCTTGGGTGGCCCGGCCATTGCTGAAATCGCTTTGGAGCGAGTAAATTTGATCATATCGTCATAACCAACCGCCATGGCGATATCGCATTCGCCACCTTTAACCGCGTTCACCGCTTCCCGAAATGCGCAGGAACCTGTCGCAGAGGCATTTTCAACATGCACGATAGGCACGTTGGTCAGCCCTAAGTCCTTAGCAAAGCTTACGCCTTCCATCATTTCGCCGCCGATATAGCCGTTATACAGCGCACCGACATCCTGAAATTTAATACCCGCATCCTTCATCGTTTCCATAGCAGCGGTAAAATACATATCCCTGCAGGAAGGTGCGTTTCTCATAAACGGGTGCATTCCAACGCCCGCTACATATACGTCTCTACTCATGATTTATCTCCTTGTTGAGCCTTCTTCACAAAGCTATTCCGCTTAATGAATTGCCCTATTATTATTTGATTGGCTCGAACTGGTATGAGCAAAGTTGTTTGTCGCCATCCTGCTTAACAGGTAATAGCGCCAGCTTCATTTTCATGCCAATTTCCCAGTCGCCTAGCTCACCAGCAATGGCGGTCTGGATTCGGGTACCGCAGGGCAGGTCAACCTGGCCAACACCATGTCCGCCACCTGCTTTCTTTTCCTGTGAACCGATGGAAGCCATTCTCACGAAGGTCCATGAATAAAGCTCGCCTTCGATGGGCAGCTCAATGGTTTCAACTGGTTCGGATGTCACCGGGCAAAGCTTTCGAGTGGGGTAATAGGTATTACCGCTGGAAGGGCTGTAGGATCCGATAAGAACGGGCTGGCCATCATCCCTGATCGTGAAATAGCCCTCCTCGAGGGGTGTGTTTATCATCGTTATAACTCCATTTTATTGTTATTAAACGTTATCCGTACGGTGTGTTTGAACCACCATTTTTTACCTGTTCCAGGCTACGTGCGGAACATTACAACTTAATTTCGCCAATTCATTCTCTACTGTTTTTTGTCACGCTTCAACAGGAAAGCGTACGCGCCTATTCGCCCAATCACTCACCCCACTACTCACCCGCTTACTCGCCCCATTTCGGCATTAGCTTATGCTCAATATCCAAATGATCGAGAACACGCGCGACCATAAAATCGACGATCTCTTCAACGCTACTCGGTTGAAAGTAAAAACCAGGATTGGCGGGCATCACCACTACGCCCATCTTCGCGAGCTTGAGCATATTTTCCAGATGAATCACTGAGAAAGGTGTTTCCCGCACCATTAAAATAAGCTTACGCTGCTCTTTAAGGGTGACATCCGCCGCCCGATCGATCAGATTTTCACAGGCTCCAGCAGCTATCGATGACAGGGTTCCGGTGGTGCATGGACAAACCACCATTGCGGAACTACGGCCGGAACCAGAGGCAATCGGAGCCATCCAGTTATTGGTTTCATAAACCTTAATTAGATCACCAGCAATCGGCTGCTGATCAGTTGAAAAACGCTTCAGAAAAAACGCTTCAATAGCCGATGCTTTTGCCGGCATATTCAGATCAGTTTCAGTTGCGATCACCAGATGACCCGCTTTAGAGATCAACAGATTTACCCGCACACCTGCGTAAAGCAACTGTTCCAGCAGTCGAATTGCATACTGCACACCCGATGCGCCGGTTATGGCCAGCGTTACCGTGTCGGGAGTTTTCTGTGTTGCTACAGGGCTTTGGGACATCATGTTGCCTCTTTCAGCGTTTTGATCAACTTCTTATGAATTCCGTCAAATCCGCCATTGCTCATAATGACAATATGATGCGGCTGACCATCCGATTTCTTTACCTGGCTTGCCAGGATCTGAATAATTCGATCAATCGATTCACTGCCTTGCATCGGTGTACTGTTGCCATTGATCAGATCCTGAACATCCCATTCCATTGCCGGCACCCGATGCCAAACCACCTCATCCGCCGCAGAAAAGGCGTTCTTCAGCGATTTTTGATGAACGTCCCGCTTCATGGTATTGGAGCGAGGCTCAATTACCGCGATGATTTGTTCACCGCCGACCCGTGCACGCAACCCCTCTAACGTAGTTTGAATCGCGGTCGGGTGATGGGCAAAATCATCATATACATAGGTGTTGGCAATGGTATCCAGCAACTCCATTCGCCGCTTCACGCCCTTGAATTCCCCCAGCGCTTCCGCTGCCTGCTCGATACCAACACCCATATGGTGCGCCGATGCTATGGCCATCAAACCGTTATTCAGATTGTGAACCCCGCATTGATCCCAGCTCACTTCAGCAGCTTTCTTACCCAGATGCCATACCTCAAAACGGGAGCCATCCGCTACCGTGGGTTTAGCCTGCCAATCCGCATCATTACCGGAATTTCGCTTATCAAGCGCCTCTGCGGTACTTCGTTTGGTCCAGCATCCTTGCTCTAGCACCTGCTCAATTGACTCCACCGCAGGCGGCGTAAGAATCAAACCATTTTCAGGAACGGTGCGCACAAGGTGGTGGAACTGGGTTTGAATCGCAGCCAGATCCGGAAAAATATCCGCATGATCGTATTCAAGGTTATTGATCACCAATGTGCGGGGCCGGTAGTGAACAAACTTGGAGCGCTTATCAAAAAATGCGCTGTCATATTCATCCGCCTCCACCACAAAAAATTCACCGCTGCCTAAACGGGCGGATTCATCAAAGTTGCCCGGTACGCCGCCAATCAAAAACCCCGGTTGTTTGCCTGCGTACTCCAAAATCCAGGTCAGCATAGCGGTGGTGGTGGTTTTGCCATGGGTACCGGAAAGCGCTGCGACCCAACGGCCCTGCAGGATATTTTCCGATAACCACTGAGGCCCACACACATAGTTCAAATTATTGCTAAGCACATATTCAACCGCAGGATTACCGCGACTCATCGCATTACCAATTACCACCTGATCCGGTTTAGTGTCAAACTGAGCAGTGTCATACCCCTGATAAATATCAATACCATTTGATACCAATAGATCACTCATCGGTGGATAAACATTTTGATCAGAACCGGTAACCTGATGCCCCTGCTCTCTGGCCAGAATGGCGATACCCGCCATAAATGTGCCGCAGATACCGAGGATATGAATATGCATTTGTTGTGAGTTTCCTGTACTGGCGCAATGAATGTACTAAAATGTGGCAGTATTATTCCACAGACCACCCAATCACAGAATCTTTACTTTGGTAGCGAGGCTGTGATTGAGCATTGATACCATTATTCAGGAACAAATATGAGCAAAAAGAATGCTTTTTACGCGCAGTCCGGCGGCGTGACTTCGGTCATCAACGCATCCGCATGTGGCGTAATTGAAACCGCTCGACTACACAAAAAAGAGATCGGCACCGTATATGCGGGTCGCAACGGCATTATTGGCGCGCTGCGCGAAGAGCTTATCGACACCAGTAAAGAGAACAAAAAAACCATTGCCGGTTTGCGTTACACCCCATCCGGCGCATTTGGTTCCTGTCGCTACAAACTAAAAAGCATTGAAGACAACCGCGCCGAATATGAACGCCTGATCGAAGTATTCAAAGCCCACAATATCGGCTACTTCTTTTATAACGGCGGCGGCGACTCCCAGGACACCACCAATAAATTCGCCCAGTTCAGCAAAGATGTGGGCTACCCGATCACCTGCATCGGCATTCCAAAAACCGTTGATAACGACCTACCCTTCACCGACAACTGCCCAGGCTTTGGCTCAGTCGCCAAATACGTTGCGGTTTCAACACGGGAAGCGTCGATGGACGTAGCTTCGATGTGCGAAAGCTCTACCAAGGTTTTTGTACTTGAAGTGATGGGCCGACACGCGGGCTGGATCGCTGCTGCTGGTGGCCTGGCCGCAGAACAGGCTGGTGACCCACCGCACATTATCATCTTCCCGGAAGTGGACTTCGATAAGAAAAAATTCCTCGCCCGAGTCGACAAAACCGTAAAGGAAAAAGGTTACTGCGTGATTGTGGTTTCAGAAGGTGCGCATTATGCCGACGGAACATTCCTTGCCGACGCAGGCACCACCGACGCCTTCGGCCATGCACAACTGGGTGGCGTAGCACCAACTCTAGCAGAGATGATCAAAGCCAATCTGGGCTACAAATACCACTGGGCAGTTTCTGACTATCTGCAACGAGCAGCCCGGCATATCGCCTCCGCAACCGATGTCGAACAGGCCTACGCCATGGGTAAAGCTGCGGTAGAGTTTGCCCTTGCGGGAAAAAATGCCGTGATGCCTACTATCGTGCGCAAGAAAACCAAAAAATACAGCTGGACCATTGGTGAAGCACCGCTGTCCAAAGTCGCCAACATCGAGAAGAAGTTACCCAAGGGTTACATCACCCGTGATGGCTTCGGCATTACCCCTAGCTGCCGCGCGTATCTGGAGCCATTGATCCAGGGCGAAGACTACCCGCCCTACAAAAATGGTCTGCCTGCATACGTGAAAATAAAAGGTCAGCTGGTTCCTAAAAAACTCAAGGAATCCTTTTCCGAATAAATTCTCGTATAGATCAGAATCTGCTGTTGATCTGGCTGTGGGTGGGAGTAAGCTCTCTAGTTTATTGCACCCACATTCCAGCTCAAAGGTTTGCACACCATGATCCACTACAAAGCCCCACTACAAAACATCCACTCCATTCTGTTTGATACCTTTGGTCTGGATCAGCAATGGGCCAGCTGGGGCGATGAATTACCGGATCGAGATCTCGCTGAAAGCATCCTCGAAGAAGCCGCAAAAATCTGCCAAAACCTACTGCTTCCCCTCAATCAGAGCGGCGATGCACAGGGCTGCCGATTCGACAATGGCACAGTCACCACACCCGATGGATTCAGCGAAGCATTCAGAACCTACGCCGCTTCCGGCTGGTGTGGGCTAGGCGGCAACCCCGAATACGGTGGCCAGAACCTGCCCAAATCATTGACGCTGATGGTCGATGAGATGCTTTACGCAGCCAACCCATCCTTCGCGCTTTATTCAGTACTCAGCTCCGGCGCTTCGCTACTGATCGATTGCCATGCCAGCGAATCACTTAAACAGCAATACCTGCCAGCACTGTACGAAGGCCGCTGGACCGGAACCATGTGCCTAACCGAAGCACAGGCTGGTAGTGATCTCGGAGCCATCATCACCCGCGCCGAACCGGCAGATAACGATCAATACAAAATCAGCGGCAACAAAATATTTATCACCGGCGGCGAGCATGACCTCAGCGACAATATCATCCACCTTGTACTGGCACGGTTGCCCGGAGCACCCGCAGGTAGCAAAGGCATCTCGTTATTTTTAGTGCCTAAATTTGTTCTTGGTGATGATGGCAATCCCGATCAACGCAACGGCGTACAGTGCATCGGCATCGAAAGCAAAATGGGCATCAAAGCCTCATCAACCTGCCAACTACAATTTGATGATGCGACCGGTTACCTGGTTGGAACCCCAGGCCGCGGCCTAAATCACATGTTCACCATGATGAACGAAGAGAGGCTCTCCATCGCAACTCAAGGCCTCGGCATCGCCGAAACCGGCTACCAATCCAGCCTCGCCTACGCGCAGGAGCGAGTGCAAAGCCAGGTTGCCCCAGGCAGCGCCAGCGACACCATCATTGAACACCCCGATGTAAAACGGATGTTACAAACCCAGCAAGCATTAAACGGAGCAGGTCGAGCATTAGCCGCCTACATCGGGAACCAGGTGGATATCAGCCGATTTTCACACGACGCAATCGAAAAAGAAGATGCCGGCAAAATGGTTGCACTGCTCACCCCAGTCGCAAAATCATTCCTGACCGACAACGGCATTGACTGCGCCGTACTCGCCCAGCAAATATTCGGTGGCCACGGTTACATTAGAGAAACTGGTGTAGAACAATTAGTGAGAGATGCCCGTATCGCGCAGATATATGAAGGTACCAACGGTATTCAGGCGCTGGATTTAATTAGCCGAAAAGTACTCGGGGATAAACTAGCCGGTTATCAAAAGCTGCACAAAGAGATCGATGAATTTATCCAGTCGAAAAAAGAAACACAAGAACTAAACACTATCGCGGTAGCTGCAGGACAAGCATTAGTAGAACTCGACGACACAACCCGTTGGATAGCAGAACATAACAGCAAAAACCAAACGCTCGCAGGAGCTGTCGCCAGTGAATATTTACAGCTATTTGGTTTAACCATTTACAGTTATTTTTGGTTACGACTGGCGGATAGCAGCGATGATGTGGATAAAACCAGCACGTTAGAAACAGCCACATTTTTTATCAAACATCTGTTACCCCACAGTCACGCATTTGCACATAGCATTCAGAGCGAAGCCTGATGCTAGCGTGGCGTGGGACTTCCTCTCGTAGACATTATTTCAAATCCAGATTTTCCAGGGGGCTCACCACATTGTGCAACTGCTGCTGTAAAACATGCGTGTAAATTTCAGTAGTTTTAACATCCTTGTGACCCAACAACTTCTGTACCACACGAATATTCGTACCCGCCTCCAATAAATGCGTTGCAAACGAATGTCTCAGTGTGTGGGGAGTGGTTGGTTTGGAAATATGAGCCCTGTTCTTTGCAGCCCGAATCGCCTTTTGCAAATTCGACTCGCTCACATGATGACGTCGAACCGCACCACCCCGCGGATCTACCGATACCTTGCTCGATGGAAACGCATAAGCCCAATCCCAGGAACCTGGTGCACTAGGATACTTCTTAGCCAGCGCACCCGGTAAATAAACGTTTGCATGTCCAGCTGCGACATCTTGCTCATATGTTCTTCGCACCTTCACAAGATGTTGCTTTACATCTGCAACAACAGAATCACCCAGCAAAGTTGTACGATCACCGCCGCCCTTGCCGTCTCGTACCACGATATAACCGTTCGAAAAATCGATATCCTTAACTCGAAGCCGAACCAACTCCATCAAACGAAGCCCGCCCCCATACATCAAACGAGCCATCAATAGATTGGTGCCCGACATCTCCGACAACAATTGAGACGTCTCCTCGACAGACAACACCACCGGCAACCGAACCGGCTTTTTAGATCGAACCGGAGCCAAATCATCCGCAACAGGCAGATCCAAAACCCTTTTGTACAGAAAAACAATCGCGTTCAGAGCTTGCGATTGCGTAGCCGCAGCTACATTTCGATTCACCGCCAAATGGCTCAAAAACCGCTCAATCTCTGTTTTCCCCAGCTCAGAGGGATGGCGTTTATCATTAAACAAAATAAATTGCTTAATCCACCGAACATAAGACTCCTCAGAGCGTTTACTGTAATGATGATAACGCATCACCTCAGCCACCTGATCTAACAGCTTTTTAGATTGTGGTCGAAAAACAGGCTTGTCTGGTGTTTCCTGAGTACGAAAGCGCATGACTTGCAATTGTCCATGTTTGCTATGTTAATATCATAATACATGGAAAACCTATCCACCTATATACACCCAATACGTGGAAAATGGATTCCGCTTAATAACACTGTTAGTGCTTCGCAAGGATCAACTTATGAGCAAAAATTGGGAGCATGCTGCTGGGATTTTATGGTCGCATTTAGTGAAATTTGCCAAAGAAGAAAAATTACCAACTTATAGTGATGTTGCGCCGATAATTCAAACCAACCCTTTAAGCGTAAGAAATGCGCTAGAGTTAATTCAGCAATATTGCCTGGATACCAAGCTTCCTCCTTTATCCTCAATTGTAGTAGGGAAAAATTCTGGCTTACCCGGTGATGGCTTTATCGCATGGGATGTAGATGATATTAAAACTGCTCACGAAAAGGTATTTATTTACCCATGGGCATCTATAGATAATCCTTTTGGTGATTTTGAAGCGCAAGATTCAATTGCTACATTATCGAAGAGATTAATAGACAACCCTGATAATGCTGATCAAGTTTACCAAAAAGTAAAAGCAAGAGGTATTGCACAACAAGTATTTAGAAGTGCCTTATTGAAAGCGTATAACGGCAAATGTGCCATTTGTGAATTAAGTTATAAAGAAGCTCTTGAGGCTGCTCATATATTGCCGTGGACAAGATGTAGTGTTTCAGAAAGAATTTCACCTTGCAATGGCATTCTTCTATGCTCAAACCACCATCATCTATTTGATTCTGGATTAATAAGAATATCAGTAGATTACGAAATATCAATCTCGAATAATAAAAGCCGAGCTACAAAAACCGATAACTCGTCCGTATCTGTTTATGATGGGAAATTTCTTATATTGCCTAAAGAATCAAAATTAAAACCATCCAAGGCGCTAATTGAGGAAAGGTATGGGAAAAAGCACTAACAAGTCAATCAACTACGCGCTAATCTTCCCCCGCTTTAGTGGACACCTTCTAATCATTTAGGAGGTGGCGAATGCCACGATATACTCAGCCCCGAAAAACCTGGCAATACACTCAAGAATTCAAAATAAAGGCAGTTAAGCTAAGCTACCAGAACGATGT
>JAHRWD010000010.1 GCA_019090315.1 Pseudomonadales bacterium | reverse complement strand
GGATTCGAACCACCGACCCCCACCATGTCAAGGTGGTGCTCTAACCAACTGAGCTACGCGCCTGTATCGCGGGCGGAAGTATAGTCACTGACTGGGCTGATCTCAACCTATTATTTTACCAACTGTTTTTTGGGCATTGGCTCAGCTTCTGAATGTAGCGTTTTTCAGTTGGGATAGCTGATCGCGTAGCTGGGCTGCTTGTTCGAATTCCAGATCTTTGGCATGTTTGTACATCTGGTCTTCGATGCGGGTGATCTCTTTTTTCAGTTGTTTGGGCGACATTTTGGCCGGATTGATCTTGTATTGGCCAGCGGGTTCTGCGGCTTTTAGCGATTTTTTCGGGCCACGGCCTGGCACCGCGTAGGCACCTTCCATAATATCGATCACATCTTTTACGATGCCCTTCGGCGTGATGCCGTGCTCGATATTGAATTCCTGCTGTTTTTCACGCCGACGTTCGGTTTCGTCGATCGCTTTTTTCATCGATTTGGTGATGTTATCGCCATATAGAATTGCGCGACCATGGACATTTCGAGCGGCACGACCGATGGTTTGAATCAGCGAGCGTTCTGATCTTAGAAATCCCTCTTTGTCCGCATCGAGAATCGCGACCAGCGATACCTCTGGCATATCGAGCCCTTCACGTAGCAGGTTGATGCCGATCAGCACATCGAAGGTGCCGATGCGCAGATCACGAATAATCTCTACCCGCTCGACGGTGTCGATATCGGAATGCAGGTAGCGGACCTTTACACCTTTGTCGGACAGATAATCGGTGAGATCTTCGGACATACGTTTGGTCAGGGTGGTAACCAGAACCCGGTGCCCCGAGCGTACGGTTTTGTGAATTTCTGACAGCAGATCATCGACCTGGGTGGTGGCGGATCGCACTTCAAGAATCGGGTCGAGCAAGCCGGTGGGCCGAACAACCTGTTCAACCACCTGAGCCTGATGCTCCTGCTCATAGGTTGATGGCGTAGCAGACACAAAGATCATTTGTGGCGCACCGCTCTCCCATTCGTCAAATCTCAATGGTCGATTATCAAGAGCGGAGGGCAGCCGAAATCCATACTCGACCAGCGTTTCTTTGCGGGAACGATCACCCTTGTACATTGCGCCAATCTGCGGAACCGTGACGTGGGATTCGTCGATAATCAGCAGCGCATCGTCGGGCAAATAATCGTACAGGGTAGGGGGTGGATCTCCCGGTGTGCGGCCAGAGAGGTAGCGCGAGTAGTTCTCGATACCGGAGCAGAAACCGAGTTCCTGGATCATCTCAAGGTCGTAACGGGTGCGTTGTTCAAGCCGTTGGGCTTCCACCAGCCTGTCGTTGGCACGCAGTACTTTTAAGCGTTCATCTAGCTCCTCTTTGACCTCGTCGATCATCTTCAGCAGTTTTTCCCGGGGGGTGACGTAGTGAGATTTCGGGAAAATGGTGACTCTGGGTACGTTGCGCAACACTTCGCCGGTGAGTGGATCAAAGTAGCGAATGCTCTCTATTTCATCATCAAACAGTTCTACACGAACCGCATTTTTTTCGGATTCCGCCGGGAAAATATCGATCACGTCGCCCCGTACTCGATAGGTAGCTCGGTGCAGTTCGATGTCGTTGCGGGTGTATTGAAGCTCCGCGAGCCGGCGCAGGATTTTGCGCTGATCCATCTGCTCGCCGCGGTCCAGATGCAATACCATTTTGAAGTAGGATTCGGGATCGCCAAGGCCGTATATCGATGAAACTGTAGCGATCACCAGTGTGTCTTTGCGTTCCATTAATGCCTTGGTTGCGGACAGTCGCATCTGCTCAATATGTTCGTTGATCGAGGAGTCTTTATCGATAAACGTATCGGAGGCAGGTACGTAGGCCTCGGGCTGATAGTAGTCGTAGTAGGAAACAAAATATTCCACTGAATTTTCAGGGAAAAACTCTTTGAACTCACCGTACAACTGCGCCGCCAATGTTTTGTTGTGGACGATCACCATCGCAGGGCGCTGCAATTTTTCGATGATATTAGCAATGGTAAAGGTCTTGCCGGAACCTGTTACCCCCAGCAGGGTTTGGTATGCAAGGCCTGCTTCAAGGCCTTCACATAACTGTGCGATTGCTGTGGGCTGGTCGCCAGCGGGCTGGAACTTTGAATGTAGGGTAAATCTTTTTGACATGGTTTTTAACAGTTCAGGTAACGTTATTTAGAGTTCTTTTCCAGTTCTAGTAGGTGGATCTTTCGATCCAGTCCGCCGCCAAACCCGACCAGATCTCCATTGGCACCGATCACTCGATGGCATGGAAACAGGATCGGAATCGGGTTGCGATTGTTTGCCATTCCAACTGCGCGAGCCGCCTTCGGGTTTCCAGCCATTCGTGCAATTTCACCATAGCTGCGGGTCTCCCCATAGGGGATCTGTGTTAGCTGATGCCAGACCGAGAGCTGGAAGGCTGTACCTTCCGGTGCTGTGATCGTCTCAAACTGAACCAGTTGTCCCAAAAAGTACTGCTCAAGTTCGTGCTGTAATTTTGTACAGGATTCGATATTGAGCAGTGGATCAATGGTCTGGTCCGTAACCGCTGACGCGGGCAGATCAGAAAATTCCAGACGGCACAGCAAATTGTCTCGCCAGCAGGTTTTTAACACGCCGATGGGCGAATCAACGAGCTGGATTTGATAGCTGTCTTGGATTGGCATGGCTTGTTTGCTAGGGTGGTTCCGATATCGGTTGATCGGTTGCGTTGGGTCAATTTGCAACTGAGTTAAAGATCGTACTATTAATTCGAAGAACCAAACATTGTACCAAAATTGAGGAATCACTGAATGTCCGTAGAAAAACATGACCTGATACATGAGTTACCAGAACATAGAGATCGTATTCACCAACTAAAACTGGAGAACAAGCATTTTGCTCGCCTGTTTGAGCAATACCACGATGTTGACCATGAGGTGCGTCGAATAGAAACTGGTGTCGAAAATACCTCCGACGACTATCTTGAAGAACGTAAAAAAGTCCGGTTGCAGTTGAAGGATGAGCTGTTCCGAATGATCAAATCTTAACGCCTTTTTATATCCGCCTTTCTATTCTCAGTCTGTTGACCCTTCTTCAATTGGAGGGTTAGCAGCGCTGCCATATTTACTTGTTTATCACCTTTCGATACAGTGTCCTGCTGAAACATAACTTGCTAATTAAAGCGTTTAAATCAGTATGTTAGCTTGATTTGAGCGCCGAACCGATAACGGATATTCATGAGCGACACGCCTGCAACAACCCCAAGCCACTTTATTCAAAAAATTATTGAACAGGATCTTCTGGACAATAAAAACGATGGACGTGTTTTAACGCGCTTTCCACCGGAACCTAATGGTTATCTGCACATTGGTCACGCTAAATCGATCTGTCTGAACTTTGGTATCGCAGAGCAGTTTTCCGGTGGCTGTAATCTGCGTTTTGACGATACCAACCCAGCAAAAGAGGATGTCGAATTCGTTGAAGCAATTAAGCAGGATGTCAGCTGGCTTGGGTTTGAGTGGCAACAGCCGGTTCTGTTTACCTCTAACTATTTTCAGCAGCTTTATAATTTTGCTTGCGTGCTTATTAAAGCTGGCAAGGCCTATGTCTGTGATCTGCAAGCAGATCAGATTCGTGAATACAGAGGAACGCTTACTCAGCCAGGAAAAGACAGCCCGGGCCGTGATCGAACTATTGAAGAAAACCTGGCGCTTTTCGAAGCGATGAAAAACGGTGAATTTGGTGATGGCGAGCGTGTGTTGCGGGCACGTATTGATATGGCATCCCCAAATATTAACCTGCGCGACCCGGTGATCTATCGGGTCAAACGAGCCACCCACCACCAGACCGGCGATCAATGGTGCATCTACCCGATGTACGATTTTGCGCACTGTATGTCCGATGCGCTGGAAGGTATTACTCACTCTCTTTGTACACTGGAATTTGAAGACCACAGGCCGCTGTATAACTGGTTTATTGAAAATAGCGGCGTTGATTGCCATCCACAACAGATCGAGTTTTCTCGCCTGTCCCTTGAGCACACCGTGGTCAGCAAACGGGTATTGAGCGGGCTGGTTGAAAATGGTCACGTTAGCGGTTGGGATGATCCCCGTATGCCCACGCTGGCAGGTATGCGTCGCCGAGGTTATAGCGCTGCTGCCGTTCGTGATTTCTGCCAGAAAATTGGTGTTACCAAATCCGACAATATGGTTGAGATGGCTTTCCTTGAAAGCTGTGTTCGTGAAGATCTGCAGGATCAGGCGCTACGTGTAATGGGTGTGTTACGACCACTTAAAGTAATTATCGAAAATTTTCCCGAAGGAACCACCGAAGACTTGATCGCATCCAATCATCCACAGGATGAAAGCATGGGCACCCGTACGATTCCGTTTTCCCGCACGGTTTATATCGATCAGGAAGACTTCAGGGAATCTGCCAATAAAAAATACAAACGACTGAAAACTGACAGCGAAGTACGGCTTCGATACGGATACGTGATTCGTTGTAACGAAGTGATCAAAGATGAGCAGGGCGAAATCATCGAGCTACGTTGTACCTATGATCCCGATACGCTGGGGGTAAACCCGGAAGACAGGAAGGTGAAGGGCGTGATTCACTGGGTTTCCGTTGAACATGCGCTGGAAGCGGAAGTGCAGGTTTATGATCGTTTGTTTAGCGTGGCGAATCCCGCTGCGGAAGAGAATATCTCTTCGGTTGTGAACCCGGAATCCTTGATATCGTTCCCCAATGCCCAACTTGAGCCTGGGTTGTTAAATGCGGTCGCAGGGCAGGGGTATCAATTTGAACGGGAGGGTTATTTCTGCCGTGATATAGCGGATAACGATAGCGGCAAGCCGGTATTTAATCGTACAGTTGCTCTCAGGGATTCCTGGGCGAAAATTGAAAAGAAAGGTTGAAAAGAAAGGTTGAAAAGAAAGGTAGAAAGTTAAGTATTAAAAAAGGCGCTTTCAGTTTGACTGAAAGTGCCTTTTTTATATCTGTCTTTAAATTATTTTCCGGTAAATTGCGGCTTCCGTTTTTCCAGAAAAGCTCGAGCCCCCTCTTTCAGGTCTTCCGATTGAGAGGCTCTCATCACATGTTTGTTCAGCCGTTCTGTATCTACTGCACCGCGAGCCACTTCATTCAGGGCCAGCTTCATGCCTGAAACAGCGATCGGTGCGTACCCGGCTATCCGGGCGCAAAGCTCTGCGGTTTTACTTTCCAGTTCATCCCTGGGAACGGAATAATCAAGGTATCCGCATTCCAGAAGCTGCTCGGCATTCATCGGCTCTGCGAGTAGTAACAGACGTTTCGCCATATTCAGCCCGAATCGTTCAACCGCGCGCTGCAGCCCGGTCAGGTAATAGTGCACGCCGAGTTTTGCAGCGGGTATCTGCAAAATCATTGAGTCAACCCCGATTCTGAAATCACAGGCCAGAGTAAGGTCAACACCACCGCCGTAAACCGCACCATTAAGTGCACAGATAGTGGGTATGGGAAGTCGTTCCAGTTCTCCCAACAGATCCCCCAGATCGATTTTTTTGCCGGGAGAGGCTTCAATGTCGCCAATATTGTAGCCAGCGCAGAAGGTTTTGTTTCCAGCGCCAGTGATAACCAACACACGAAGCGAATCGTTCGCTTCGATTTCTGTCAGCATCCGTTTGAGGTCTGGTAGTTGATCCGCTGGAAGTCGGTTGTGTGTTTCTGGGCTATCGAGGGTGATGGTGGCGACAGGGCCGTCTATGGAGAGTTTGAAGAGTTTAGTCATGGTGGTGGTACCGCACATGGTCAGATTAGGCTTTCTGGATTAGCCCCAATCATGCGGGTTTATTGGAGCGAACTCAACTTCGTGTGAGCGCTATAAGTTGTCGGACGCTGTTCCTGTATTGCGAACTTTTTAGTCATATACCACTTTCTTTTTCCAGCCATTTTCCCAGTTGTGGTCGGTCTGTTGGGAATCTTTTGCGCTGCTATCATTCGCAGCTGAGGTGATTTCTGGTGTTTCCTGTTTCGCGTTTGCTACAACAGGCTCGCTGGTTTCTGTCTCGGAGGGGGTTGCGTCATTTTTTATGGCGTTAATTTGCTGCTGAATTTTGTCCATCATTTGTTGGTCAGCTACGGTTCGTTTGTGATGGCTGAACTGTTGTAAGCACATTGCGTAACTATGAAGTGCATATTCAGGGTTTTTTTCCTTAAGCGCTTTTTCTGCCTGTAACCAATACAGTTGTATCTTAATTTTACTGATAGACCTGACAAGGCTTTGCTGGTGGGCGCTGTGACCGGATCTTGGCAAAACACCCGTCACCTCACAGCGCGTTAAATAGGCACTGAGAGATTTTAGTTGGCGGGAGATTTCAAGTAGCTTCCTGGGGTCTTGAGGAAGTTGCTTTGGTGCGCCCACTAACCGGGTTACGCTTGCGGTGTCGGCTCCGGTTTGGGAAAGTTGATTGAGGTGATTTTCACGCATCTGCATTAAGAAAGAGGACAGCGCATTGTCAAGCAAATGTACCGGCAGCACAGAGAGGGTTTCGTCAAGAAATTCCAGATTACTACCCAGGGTTTCTGCTTCGTTCTGTTTGTTCTTTCTTTTGAATTCAATCGACTTACTGATAAATGTGAGGGTCAGCAGGCCAACTAGGGAAAAAATAATGGTGGTTGCAAATTCGATAGATGACATACGAAACAATACTCGGTCGATGGAAACGTAAATACCAATTGAGTGTAGGATGAATAGTGAGCATCAAAGCGTCCATAACAACCCGTTGTTGTAAAAATGTGACCTGGCGCCAAAAAGTGATATGTCCTCTTGACTCAGGGAGTTAAGACCCCTAAAATGCGCGCCTGTTTTGATGAATCATCAGATTTGTCCCCTTCGTCTAGTGGCCTAGGACACCGCCCTTTCACGGCGGTAACAGGGGTTCGAGTCCCCTAGGGGACGCCATTTTATTGCAGGTTTACGGAGGAGCTTTCGGCTTTTTCGAAAAAGGAAAGAGCGGGAATAGCTCAGTTGGTAGAGCACAACCTTGCCAAGGTTGGGGTCGCGAGTTCGAGTCTCGTTTCCCGCTCCATTTTT
>JAHRWD010000001.1 GCA_019090315.1 Pseudomonadales bacterium | reverse complement strand
CGATAATGAGGGGTAGTGGTTTTTTACCCTGAGAGTCATCTCGACCGGGAAGGTATTGTCTGGATTGATATCGGTAGCTAACAGCTGTTTGAGGTCGATATCAATTTTTTGGTGATTCAGCTGATCATCAAAACTAATTTGAGCATCTGTTATCCTGATTTGTGCAACCGCAACGCTAAAGTCAGAATCTTCCGAAGGGGCTGATACCGGCTCAACAACCTTTTCCTGTATCGCTGAACTGGCTTTTTTATTGATATTGTCTGTGGCTTTAGGCTTCGCTCTCCGTTTCACTTCAGGAAGAAGGGATTGCCAGTTAGCGTGGCCATTCTCATCTCGAATCAGATTGAGCTTGAAACCACTCAATACCAAAGCACCCACTTCATACTCACCGAACAGTAACGGCCAAATTCTCAGCTCTGCGGATGCGCTGGTTAGTTTAACGAACTCTGTTTTTGAGGTCTGTTCAAGAGTGTAGATCTCGATATCGTTGATATCATACCCTACCCAGGGAAACAGTGACCAGCTGATCTCACCGTTAATCTGCATATCGATGTTGAGCGCAGACTCGGCACCCTTTTCGATTTGGTCGCGGTAGTCGTTGGGATCAACCACAAGAATCGCGATCAATAGCACTAACAATAGCGCTACGATCGTCGCAGCGGGAATCCCTATGGCAAGTTGTAGCTTTTTAGTCATCTAGTTAAAACCCGATTCAATATCGCTGATCACAATCCCTGTAATGCAACACCGAGGGATTTTTTTCTACTGGTGATAAATTGCCGAGAACTCGTGAACTGCCTCGATAAATGCACCTGCATTTTCCGGCTTAACCTCGGGGGTTATACCGTGTCCTAGGTTGAAGATATGACCACTGCCGCTGCCATATTTAGCGAGGATATTTTTCACCTCTTCACGAATTCTTTTGGGACTGGCATAAAGCATAGTCGGGTCCATGTTGCCCTGCAAAGCAACTTTTCCACCAACACGTTGCCGGGCAACATCAATATCGATTGTCCAGTCCAACCCCAGGCAATCAGCACCTGAATCAGCCATGGTTTCGAGCCACAGGCCGCCGCCTTTGGTGAATACGATGACTGGCACTTTATTGCCGTCCGCATCGGGTTTGAGCTGCTGAATAATTTTGCGCATATATTGCAGTGAGAACTCTTCATATCCGGAGGTCGTCAGCAGACCACCCCAGGTATCAAAAATCTGTACAGCCTGGGCACCAGACTGGATCTGTCCATTCAGATAGGCCGCCACCGTCGCCGCCAGTTTTTCCAGCAGCAGGTGCATCGCCTCGGGCTTATCCAACATTAATTGCTTGGCCTTACGAAAATCCTTACTGCCACTTCCTTCAATCATATAAGTGGCAAGGGTCCAGGGACTGCCAGAAAACCCGATCAATGGCATACGACCCGCAAGCTCTTTATGGATCACACTTACCGCATCCATTACGTAGCTCAGATCATCAAGGGGATCGATCATCGGTAGCGCTTCAATATCGGCCATATTGTTCAATGGTCGTTTGAATTTCGGACCTTCACCCTCGGCGAAATAGAGCCCAAGCCCCATTGCATCAGGAATCGTCAAAATATCGGAAAACAGGATTGCCGCATCCAGCGGGTAGCGATCCAAAGGCTGCATGGTGACTTCACAGGCCAGTTGCGGATTCTTGCAGAGGCTCATAAAGTCTCCGGCTTTTGCACGGCTGGCGCGGTATTCGGGCAGATAACGCCCCGCCTGCCGCATCATCCATACGGGGGTCAGATCAACGGGTTCACGACGTAAAGCACGAAGGAAACGATCATTTTTCAGTTCACTATTTGCCATCTGTTCTGCCTATACCTTAAGGTAATCCATAATTCCTTCCGCCGCTGTGCGGCCTTCATATATCGCTGTTACTACCAGATCTGATCCTCGCACCATATCGCCACCGGCAAATACCTTGGGGTTGCTGGTCTGGAAAGCAAAATCTGTTTGCTCTTCCGCAATGATTCCACCCCAGCTGTTGATCTGGATATCAAACTCTTCAAGCCATGACGCAGGGCTTGGCTGAAAGCCAAAGGCAATCAACACCGCATCGGCACGTAAAATCTCTTCACTGCCCTCAATAGGCACTGGACGTTGGCGGCCATTTTCATCCGGTTCGCCGAGCTGGGTTTTAATCACTTTAACCCCTTCGACTTTACCATCACCAACAATCTCGATCGGCTGCCGATTGAATAGAAAGCGGACGCCCTCCTCCTTGGCATTTTGTACTTCCCTGACGGAACCCGGCATGTTGGCTTCATCTCTGCGATAGGCACAGGTAACACCCCGTGCCTCCTGCCGAATTGCAGTACGGTTACAATCCATCGCCGTATCACCACCACCAAGCACAACCACCTGTTTACCCTTGAGGTCGATAAAATCCGACTGCTGTTTTTCAAAACCAAGGTTACGGTTCACGCTTGAAATCAGGGGCAATGCATCGAATACGTTATCGAGCTGTTCTCCGGGGAAACCACCCTTCATATAGTTATAGGTGCCCATTGCCATGAATACCGCATCGTATTCATCCAGCAACTGCTGCATACCAACATCCTTTCCAATCTCGGTATTTAGCTGAAATTCCACTCCCATGCCTTCGAAAACCTCACGCCTGAAAGACATAACATTTTTTTCCAGTTTGAACTCGGGGATACCAAAGGTAAGCAGTCCGCCAATTTCAGGATGACTATCAAACACAACGGGGGTAACACCATTACGCACCAAAATATCTGCACAGCCCAAACCTGCAGGGCCGGCACCAATAATGGCAACCCGCTTTCCTGTCGGTTCAACGTGGGACATATCGGGACGCCAGCCCTGAGCAAAGGCAGTGTCAGTGATATATTTTTCTACCGATCCGATAGTTACTGCACCAAAATCATTGTTGAGGGTACAGGCCCCTTCACAAAGCCGATCCTGGGGGCAAACCCGGCCACAGACTTCCGGCAAACTGTTGGTCTGGTGGCATAGCTCGGCAGCTTCGATGATTTTTCCTTCACTGACAAGCTCTAGCCAGTTTGGAATATAGTTATGTACGGGGCATTTCCATTCACAGTACGGGTTACCGCAATCCAGGCAACGATGGGACTGGGATGCCGCCTTCTTTTCCGGAAAGATCTCGTAAATTTCTACGTACTGTTTTTTCCGGGTATGGGCTGGTTTTTTAGCGGGATCTATACGCGCTACATCCAGAAACTGAAAATCATTATTTAGCCGATCCGGCATTGTACAAAAACCTCAAATTTGTGGCTGGTATCCCAGGCGTTCCTTTCGAACAGCATGCGGATAGGTTGCCACAGGTTGGTTCATTCCTTGAACGTAATTTCCACATTCGGTGCTGATCCGCTCAGTCACCCAGTAATCGATAGCCTGTTAAAGCCCACCCAGCAGCATCAGCGGGTTAGACGCTTTTGGTTTTACCAACCAAAAATGCGGGACATAGTCTTCAAAGTTATCGAGAACATTTTTACCCCAGATACTTTGGGTTTCAGTGACATAATCGCTGATTACACCACGCAAATGTGTACGGTGACCTTCCATAAAGTCATTCCGGATGCGATCGATATCCACTAACTGATGGTTGTAACGATCGACAAACCGATGATCCATATCGAGCACATAAGCAAAACCACCGGTCATACCTGCACCGAAATTGACGCCGGTTTCACCCAATACGGTGATGACACCACCGGTCATATATTCGCAACAGTGATCGCCAACACCCTCTACCACCGCATGTGCTCCGGAGTTACGTACACCAAAACGCTCGCCAGCACAGCCAGCTGCATACAGCTTGCCGCCAGTTGCGCCGTATAGGCATGTGTTGCCCACGATTGGGGTTTCATTGCTTTTAAAGCGGCTACCGACCGGTGGAGCAATAACGAGTTTACCCCCGGCCATGCCTTTGCCGACAAAATCATTGGCGTCGCCAGACAGGTACATATGTAAACCACCGGCATTCCAGACACCGAAGCTTTGACCCACCACACCCTCCAGACGAAGAGTGATGGGGTTTTCATCCATCCCGTGGTTACCATGTCTTCGGGCAATTTCACCGGACAAACGTGCGCCGATGGAACGGTCACAGTTGGTTACATCGTAGGAGTGTGTACCTCCGCTACTGGCTTCAATGGCGGGCAATATCTCCGCCACCATACGTTCAGCAAGCAGGCCTTTATCAAAAGGCTGATTGCGCTCCTGTTGGCAAAACTGAGGTTTACCATGCGCCGATTCGTGGCTTTCCAGAATCGGTGACAAATCGAGATTTCTCTGCTTATCGGTAGAACCTTCGGCAATGTTTAATAGCTCGGTTCGGCCTATCAGCTCTTCAAGGCTGGCAACACCCAGGCTTGCCATCCATTCACGGGTTTCCATTGCAACGAATTTAAAGAAATTCAT
>JAHRWD010000009.1 GCA_019090315.1 Pseudomonadales bacterium | reverse complement strand
CTTCAACGTTTCCGTCAAAGCAGGCGGCGAAGTATACGCACATATCCCACCGCCGCAACCTCTTTCTATACTATTTTTCAGTTTAATTACAAAACCACTAACGACGGCTTTTATTTGCTCAACCGAACCCGTGCAATTCTGCGCTTTCCAACCTGATACACCGCGTCGGAACCAACTTCTACAACCAACTTTTGATCGGCTACTTTTTCACCATCAATCTTCACCGCACCCTGTTTGATCATTCTGTAGGCTTCCGAGGTACTTGAAACCAGGCCCGCTTCCTTCAGAAGGTTCGCTATAGGCAATACGCCGTCCTGCGCAACCAGATCAAACTCTTCGAGATCATCCGGTATCGCGCCCTTTTGAAAGCGCGCGATAAAGGCCTGGTGCGCTGCCTCTGCCGCAGCTTCATCATGAAACCTTGCGATCAACTCGTTTGCGAGGGCGAATTTGATATCCCGCGGATTCGTTCCACCGGCAACATCAGCCTTGAACCCTTCGATCTCCTCAACCGAGCGAAAGCTCAGCAATTCAAAATAGCGCCACATCAGCTCATCAGAAACCGACATCAACTTGCCAAACATCTGATCCGGTGCATCTTCTACACCTATATAGTTGTCGAGGGACTTCGACATTTTTTGCACGCCGTCGAGCCCTTCGAGAATCGGCATGGTCAAAATCACCTGGGGCTTTTGTCCGTAGTGCTTCTGTAGTTCACGGCCAACCAGCAGGTTAAACTTCTGATCGGTCCCACCTAGCTCAACATCTGCCTCCAACGCCACCGAGTCATAACCCTGAATTAATGGATAAAGAAACTCATGAATTGCGATTGGCTTCTCACCCTTATAACGCTTACTGAAATCATCTCGCTCCAGCATTCGCGCTACGGTATGTTTTGCAGCCAGCTGAATTAGATCCGCCGCGCTGAAATCCGCCAGCCATTCGGAATTGAACACCACGGTGGTTTTTGCTGGATCCAATACCTTATATACCTGTCGCTCATAGGATTTTGCATTCTCGAGCACCTGCTCCTTCGTCAGTGCCTTACGAGTGACGTTTTTCCCGGTAGGGTCACCAATCATGCCGGTAAAGTCACCGATCAAAAACAACACATCGTGACCAAGCTCCTGAAACTGCCTAAGCTTGTTCAGCAAAACCGTATGACCCAGATGCAGATCCGGCGCCGTGGGGTCAAACCCCGCCTTTATCCGCAACTTCTTGCCGGACTCCAAACGCTCGATCAGCTCTTCCTCGCGGATAATTTCATCTGCGCCACGACGAATAATCGCCATTGATTTATTTACACTGACCATAAATACTCTTCTTTGGTTGTAGCATGAAGTTAAAGGCGGCAAACCATACAATAAACCCAATCAAACACAAGTCTCTCGCATTAGCTTTCACCTATATAAAAAAGACTCCAGGAACCGTGCCCCGGAATCGCGTAACACCGGGTTAAATGAGCCATCCACATCTTGTTTGCAACCGTCAATTTGATAACGTATAATTCCGCGCCTTTTTAACAGATAAACTTAACCTGAATAAGGTTAGCGTTTTTCTCCTTGCCTTAGCTTATGCCGATCTATATTCATAAAAAAATGAGTTAGATTTGTGTTGGTGAGGCTTTAACCCGTAAGGAGTCCCAATGAGACATTACGAAATCGTATTTTTGGTCCACCCGGATCAAAGCCCGCAGGTTCCTGCTATGGTCGAGCGCTACACTAAGTCGATCGAAGAGAGCAGCGGAAAGGTTCATCGCCTGGAAGACTGGGGTCGACGTCAGCTCGCATACCCCATCAACAAAATCCACAAAGCGCACTACATTCTGATGAATATCGAATGTGGCGAAGAAGCAATGGAAGAGCTGACTACCAGTTTCCGCTTCAATGACGCGGTGATCCGTAATCTGGTTATCCGTCGTGATAGCGAGGTTACCGAAGAATCACACATCAAAAAAGCAGAGTCAGAGAGTCGCGATAGCCGTGATAATCGAGACAGTCGTGACAGCAGAGACAGTAGCTCCGATAAGCCAACCGCTCCCGCTCCATCCGAGCCCGTTGCCGAAGCGAAAACTGAATCCGACGATAGCGAAAAAACTGAAAGCGAATAGAGACTCAGTTCGTTATCCACATATTACACTGCTAAATTCAGGAGATTGAATCATGGCACGTTATTTTAGACGCCGTAAATTTTGTCGTTTCACCGCCGAAGGCGTTAAAGAGATCGACTATAAAGATCTGGAAACATTAAAAGCTTATATTACCGAGACTGGAAAAATCGTCCCAAGCCGGATTACTGGCACTAAAGCCAAGTACCAACGTCAGTTGGCTACTGCAGTAAAAAGAGCTCGTTACCTGGCGCTTGTACCGTATACAGACCAACATAAGTAACCGTTTTTATTTGCGTTTATTGAGTTACGGAGAACGTGGCTAGGACGGAGAAATAGATGAAGGCACTGGCGGAATTTGCAATGCGGGGCGGAAAAGAGTCCATTCTCGTCGCTCTAATCTGCATGTCACTGCCTCTACTGTTTGTCGTTGGCGCCGCTATTGTCGGACTAACCATTCTCCGAAAAGGGATATCGCAGGGCGCAGTCGTTTTTTGCTGGGCAACAATACCTGCGTCGGGCTGGATGATAATGGCCTCGGATCCTACCCCGCTATTAGTTGTCGCGGGTACAGCAACGTTAGCAACAATATTACGTTCATCGGTATCATGGGTGAGCACCCTGATAGCATCACTGGCTATCGGCTTTGTTTGCGGATTCGCACTACAATGGCTGGCACCAGAAGCGATCCGGGAACTGATTGATGCCAGCGGCCAGATGATCGCCAGCATGAATATCGAGCAGCTTGACCAGCTCAACCAGGCACAGATTGATCTGTTTTTGGAACAGCTGGTCATCAGTATGACTGCAGCGGCTCATGTCGTATTCATACTGATGAGCCTGATGCTTGCGCGGTACTGGCAGAGCAACCTGTACAACCCCGGTGGGTTTCAGCAGGAGTTTCACCAGCTTAGAATCCCGAGCATGATGGCGCTAGCTCTGGTTATTGTTGTATTGCTTGGGGGCTCGATTTCTCCGGCAATATCCGGATGGATACCACTGATAACGGTGCCATTTGCCCTTGCAGGGCTTGCCCTGATTCATGGGCTTGTGCATATCAAGGGTATGGGACGCTCGTGGATTGTGGTGATCTACCTACTGCTGATAGTGATCATGCCGTATATGTACCTGATGCTGGTTTTGATTGCCATCATTGATAGCATGGTCGATTTTAGATCGAAAATCGTACCGCCGACTTTGAGCGAATGATTTGAGACAACGCAAAAGATAAAAGCAGATTACGAGAGGCCTCTGCATAACGTAACGAGCGCAGGTAAGACAAGGCAAAAATTAGCGAAAAAGCGCAGTTTACAGGTGTAAATGAGCATTTTGAGCTGATTTTTAAAGCCGTATTGTCAAGCGCAGTAGTTATGCAGAGACCTCTACGAAATGCTGCGTAAAAATTACTGGGCAGGTTGCGAATACATACACCGCCCGTCAAACTTGTTAAAACCTACTTCTGAAGGGTAGATTAGAATGAAAGTTATATTACTTGAAAAAATCGGAAAACTTGGTGACCTGGGTTCAACCGCTTCTGTAAAACCTGGATACGGTCGTAATTTCCTTATCCCACAGGGCAAAGCAATCTCAGCGACCAAAGACAACATCGCTACTTTTGAAACCCGTCGAGTAGAGCTTGAACGTGTGGCAAAAGAGAACAAAGAGATCGCCGAAACCCGCGCAAACGAAATTGCCAAGCTTGAAGTGACCATCACTTCCCTGGCTGGCGAAGAAGGAAAATTGTTCGGCTCTATCGGAACCCGTGATATTGCGGATGCGATTACCGCCGCCGGTGTAAAGGTTAGCAAAAGTGAAATACGCCTTCCCGAAGGCACACTGCGCGCAACCGGCGAATACCTGATTGACGTCCAGCTTCATCAGGAAGTGGTTGTAGCCGCAAAACTGATTGTTGCCGGCGAAGAAGAGTAACCGCTACAACGCGATAAATTTCCTGCACAAAAGTGACCGATTAATGCCGGTTGCTTTTGCTGATCAATCAGTGGGAAAATCAAGCGTCGTTTACTGCGTACTGTAGTGATCGACGTTTTTTTTTGATCCGATAAAACCAGTGAGCCGATGTCCGAACTCTACCCGCCACCACTCGATATGCAGGACAACACGGCACAGTTAAAAGTGCCACCCCACTCCATTGATGCGGAGCAATCCGTGCTGGGTGGTCTGATGCTGGATAACAGCTACTGGGATACAGTCTGCGGGATTGTTACCGCGGCCGATTTCTATCGCAAGGATCACCGGCTGATCTTTCAGGCAATGGCGATCCTGACAGAAAAAAACGAGCCGATGGACGTGGTAACGTTATCTGAATCCCTCGACAATCTTAACCAGCTCGACGCGGTCGGTGGCCTGGCGTACCTTAGCGAACTGGCCAATAACACCCCTACCGCATCCAATATTCGCGCCTACGCTACCATCGTGCACGAGCGCGCGACCTTACGACAACTCATTCAGGTTTCACACGAAATTGCCGACAGCTGCTTCAACCCCGACGGTAGAGGCGGCACTGAGCTTCTGGATGATGCCGAGCGCCGAGTGTTTGAAATTGCTGAAGCACGCCCCAAAACCGGCGAGCCCATGGGCGTTAAAGAGCTGCTGTCAAAAGCGGTCAATCGCATTGATGAGCTATCCCAATCCGGTGGTGGTATCACTGGTCTCTCTACCGGCTTTTCGGATCTCGATGATCTGACCAGCGGGCTACAGCCTTCGGATCTGGTGATTGTGGCGGGACGACCCTCAATGGGAAAAACCACCTTGGCTATGAACCTGGTGGAATCTGCCGTGATCAGCGGCGATAAACCGGTACTGGTATTCAGCATGGAGATGCCCGGTGATTCGTTGATGATGAGAATGCTGGCCTCCCTCGGTCGTATCGATCAGGGCAAAGTGCGTACCGGGCAACTTACCGACGACGATTGGCCAAGGCTGACCTCTGCGATCAACTTGCTACATGAGAAACTACTTTTTATTGATGATACCCCGGCGCTAACGCCATCCGAGATGCGCTCAAGGGCACGGCGGATTGTACGGGAGCACGGTGAGATGGGGTTGATCGCCATCGATTATCTTCAGCTTATGCGGATCGCAGGCTCCAATGAAAACCGGGTTGGCGAGATCTCCGAAATTTCACGCTCACTGAAAGCACTTGCCAAAGAGTTTGATTGCCCGGTGATAGCGCTTTCACAGCTCAACCGAAGCCTTGAGCAGCGGCCAAACAAACGTCCAATCATGTCAGACCTGCGTGAATCCGGAGCGATCGAGCAGGACGCGGATGTCATTATGTTTATCTATCGTGACGAGGTGTACAACGAGGACAGCCCAGATCGCGGCCGCGCAGAGATCATTATCGGCAAACAACGAAATGGACCAATCGGCACCATCAATCTGGCCTTTAATGGTAAATATACCCGTTTCGATAACCTCGCCAAGGATAGTTACGAGTCCTCCTATTAATGGCCCGTTCGGCAACTGCCACCATCGATCTGAGTACAATCGCTCATAACCTAAACCAGGTAAAAATATTTACCCCGACCAGCAAGGTGATTGCGGTGGTCAAGGCCGACGGGTATGGCCATGGCATTATCGAAGTCGCTCATGCTCTTCACAACGCGGATCTTTTGGGGGTTGCCTGCATTGAGGAAGCGATTCAACTGCGGGAAGCCGGGATAAAAACCGACATTCTGTTGCTTGAAGGCTTTTTTGAAACCTCCGAGTTAGCCCAGATTGAACAATATGACCTGCAAACGGTTATTCATCAGCAAGCACAGCTGGATCAGGTCTGTGCTTTTCAGCCCAAAAACCCTCTTACCGTCTGGATCAAGCTGGATACCGGCATGCACCGTCTTGGTTTTGTGCTGGACCAGTTTGATGCGGTGTATCAGCAGCTTCAATCCTCCAGCACCATGGCAACCATTCACGCAATGACCCACCTTGCCTGCTCCGATGAGCGCAACAACCCGCTTACCACTGCGCAAACCAACCGGTTTAAAGCCACTCTGACCAATATCGATATTGACCGCAGCATCGCGGCCTCGGCCGCTATCATCGGCTGGCCTGAAACCCACGTTGACTGGGTTCGACCGGGGCTGATGCTATACGGCGTATCACCCTTTGCAGACCAAACAGGTGCGGATCACCAGCTGCGGGCAGCGATGCTATTCCAGTCAAAAATTATCGCCATTAAACAGATCAAACAGGGGGAATCGGTAGGTTACGGTGCCACCTGGGTTGCCCAGCGAGATTCACTGATCGGCGTCATCGCGGTTGGTTACGGCGACGGTTATCCGCGCCTCGCGCCTTCTGGAACGCCGGTACTTATCGAAGGCAAACGGGTGGAACTTGTGGGCCGGGTTTCGATGGATATGATCAGCGTCGATCTCACCGACCTACCCGGCACCAGCATCGGAGATACCGCAACCCTTTGGGGCGCGCAACTACCGGTAGAGGAGATCGCTCGACATTGCCAGGCTATCCCCTATCAATTACTGTGTGGCCTGACTCAGCGGGTAGCGATCACCTATAAAAACGGTAACTAGTCAGCTCACCCCTAAAACCCGCCATTTCCGCGTTGTAAAATGATCATTTACACTTGTAAATTTACATTTTCCGCCTTGAACTGACGAATTTTAGGGGCCATCTGAGTAGTTCCCAGTGCATTTATTAGAGTGCTCAATACTGACTAGAAACTAACGTTACCCAAAGCAAGCAAACGGAAACTCCCTTCATGGCGAAACGAAAAACCATATTCCTCTGCTCAGAGTGCGGTGCTGACCACAGCAAATGGCAGGGCCAATGTTCGGATTGTGGTAACTGGAACACCGTAAATGAAACCTTTCTGACTGAGCCTGCCGCCACTGCTTCCGCGCGCCCTGGCTACAGTGGATACGCAGGCCAACAGCCAGCTCAGGTACAAAAATTAAGCGAGATTGAACCGGAGCAACTTCCACGTATTTCGTCCACCATCGGTGAGTTTGACAGGGTACTTGGCGGCGGCCTGGTACCCGGCTCTGCCATTCTGATTGGTGGTCATCCCGGCGCAGGAAAAAGCACCCTGCTACTGCAAGTGATGTGCCATCTCAGCCAAACGATGCCAGCGCTGTATGTAACCGGAGAAGAATCCCTTCATCAGGTTGCCATGCGAGCCGAACGTCTTGGACTGAAAGGTGAAAACCTGCAGATGTTGGCAGAAACCTCGGTTGAGGCGATCGTGCAACATGCAGAACAACAAAAACCATCGGTACTAGTGATCGATTCGATACAGGTTGTGCATCGCTCTGAAATCCAGTCAGCGCCCGGCAGTGTCTCGCAGGTTCGGGAATCAGCGGCGTATCTGACTCGCTATGCCAAGCAGAGCAATACCATTCTCATTCTGGTTGGCCACGTCACCAAGGAGGGAAGCCTGGCCGGCCCCAAGGTGCTGGAACATATGATCGATTGCTCAGTGATGCTGGAAAGCTCCGATGACAGCCGTTTCAGAATGCTTCGGGCGCAGAAAAACCGCTTTGGTGCGGTGAATGAACTCGGTGTTTTTGCGATGCTCGACTCAGGTCTTAAAGAGGTCAAAAATCCCAGCTCTATCTTTCTGAATCGACAACAGGAAGTGACGCCAGGCAGCCTGGTGATGGCCGCCTGGGAGGGCAGCCGGCCATTGTTGGTAGAGATTCAGGCGCTAGTTGCGGAGAGCAACTTTGGCAATCCGCGCCGTATCGCGGTGGGCCTTGATCAAAACCGGCTGGCGATGTTACTTGCGGTATTGCAGCGTCACGGCGGCATCATATTGGGCGATCAGGATATTTTCACCAACGTGGTAGGCGGCGTTAAGATCAGTGAAACCAGCGCTGACCTGGCTCTGGTTTTGGCGATGATCTCTAGTTTTCGTAACCAGAACCTGTCAGAAAACCTGATTGTTTTTGGCGAAATCGGTTTATCCGGTGAGATCCGGCCAGTTCCCAGCGGCCAGGAGCGACTGCGAGAGGCTGCAAAACATGGCTTCACTCGGGCAATCGTACCCGAGGCCAACCTACCCCAAAAACCTATCAAAGGTATTGAGGCAATAGGAGTAACCCGTATTAATGATGCACTGGAGCTAATTCAGTGAACCCGCGATTACACCAACTTTTCTGGCTAGTCGCCACGATCGTTGCCACGGTACTATCGATCGATACCGTAAACGCCGACTGGACGCTAAAGAAAGATGACGAAGGCATACAGGTCTATACACAACCCAATCCAAATTCACCCCTCGATGAATTTAAAGGAACAGTCGAGCTAAGGGCACGGCTTTCAAGCCTGGTAAAACTGATTCGTGACACCGATCACAGCCAGGACTGGATGCATAGCTCCGGTGGAACAGAGGTCATTATAAAAATAAATCCACAGGAACAAGTTATTCGCAACATCACGCTTTCGCCATGGCCTGTCTCGGATCGTGATGTCATTCTCAAAGCCTCATCCCATCAGGACCCGGAAACCCTGATCATTACCATCGAGCTCCACTCGCTTTCGAATCATACGCCGGAACAAGCGGGGTTTGTGCGTATGCCGAAGCTTGATGGCAAGTGGGTGTTTAAGCCGATGGCACAAGGTGTAGTTCAGGTTAGCTATGAGTTAAAGATAGACCCAGGTGGCTCTATTCCAGGCTGGCTTGCCCGTAGTTCAACTACGGATATACCATTCAATACGCTCAAACAGATGCGTGAAATCGTAAAAAAACCCGTCTATAAAACGGCAGTAGTAGAGGATGTAATCGAGCCCTGAGGGATTCCCGACGTTTACGGAAACAGGCTCGGGTGAAGCGCTAACGTAGTGTATTAAAGATGGGTTTCGATGCCATGGGCTTTAAGCCCCCAGGCAAACAGTGCAGCGGTTCTCTGGCTGGTTTTTCTGAAACGTCCCGCTAACTGCTGCATCATCTGAAAAATGATGGGATAGCCGATTTCACTATTTTCTGCCAGAAACTGTAACAGCTCCGGCGCATGGATAGAGATCAGCTCAACATCTGTAAGAGCAACCACAGAGCAGCCATGGGGTTCGTTATCGAACAGGGCCAGCTCACCAAACACACCCCCTACTCCAATTTCAGCCATACCGGGTTTGATCCGTCGGTTTTCACCGAGTTCAAGATCATCCTGTACCGTTAATCTGCCTGAACAGACCAGATAGAGCTGCGCCGATCGTTCTCCCTTTTTTATCACTGCGGTATTAGCCGGTATATTTTCCCTGGACCAGTATTCTCCCTCAATAAACCCCGGATGCTCGACAAGCTCAAACAGTCTGTCCAGTTGTGCCTCGCCGGCGGGGGAATTATCGGGTTCCATACACCACCATGGTTTTTCCTTTTGCAGTTAACAGCCCCTGTATTTCCAGGTCTTTTAATACTCGGCCAACCATTTCACGTGAGCAGCCGACCATTCGACCGATCTCCTGACGGGTGATTTTAATCTGCATTCCTTCTGGGTGAGTCATCGCGTCCGGCTCTTTGCACAGATCCAACAACGCCCTCGCAACCCGTCCGGTGACATCCAGAAAAGCCAGGTCTGTCATTTTTCGTGTGGTGGTGTGAAGCCTTGACGCAAGTTGACTAGCGATCAAATGCTGCACTTCAGGATAATTAGCCCGAATAGCGTCATACTTTGCATAACTAATTTCGGCAACTTCACATTCGGTCTTTGCCCGAATCAACGCACTGCGTTCATTGCCCTCAATGAAATAACCCATCTCACCAAAAAAATCATTTTTGTTGAGATAGGAGACGATCATCTCCCGCCCCTCTTCATTTTCAATCAGCACCACCACCGAGCCATCCAGAATGAAATACAACGATTCACTTGAATCGCCCTCTCGAACGATGGTGCTGTGCTTCGGATATCGCTGGCGATGGCAATTCGCGAGGAATCGATCCAGACCTTCCGTTTTTGGTTGAAGCTGCATTTTGGATGGGTACTCGTTTCGGGGTATGGGGGATGTATAGTAAGTATGGTCGGAGATTTCGATAGTTCCAGTATTCTCGACACATTAGGATGTGGTAGCCTTGCCAGCTGACAAAAAACATCAAATACGGGGTAGCGCTGCATGAAAGCAACGGTTAAATGGGTCGATGGGCTGATGATGGTCGGTGAATCCGGTAGTGGTCACACGGTTGTAATGGATGGCCCTGAAGAGAACGGCGGTAGAGAGATGGGTATTCGGCCAATGGAGATGTTGCTGCTGGGTATGGGTGGCTGTTCATCCGCTGACGTAATGCTCATTTTGAAGAAATCCCGCCAGGCCGTAACCGATTGTGTCGCGGAGCTAGTCGCAGAGCGCGCCGATGCCGTACCTTCGGTATTTACCCGCATTCACATTCACTTTGTTGTGACTGGCCGAAACCTTAAGGAAGCTCACGTAGAACGTGCTGTAGGACTTTCTTCCGAAAAATACTGCTCTGCATCGATTATGTTACAGGCAGGTGGGGTCGAGATTACCCACGATTTCGAAATGATTGAGGCGGACACTTGATCTTTGTCGGCACGATAATCCGATGAGAATTGGCATCGTATCGGATCTTCATGGAAATATCACCGGATTAAACAAGGCACTCAAAAGGATGGGCGAGGTCGACAAGATACTTTGTGCGGGTGATGCCTTCGATCAATTTTGTTTCTCCAACCATGTCATCGAACGTTTGCAGGAGATCGGCGCGGAGTACATTCTTGGAAACCATGAAGAAGCCTTGCTGAGCCCTGCCGGTGCCCGTGCTGCGGAAAGCCAACAGGTTGACCAGGAACTACTGGAATGGACCCGTAATCGCGACTATCGATTCGAGATGACGATCGATAATAAACGCCTGAAAATGTTTCATTCGACACCCTGGGATCCGCGCGGCGAGTATATTTACCCGCACAGCGGGGCGCTCAAAAAATTCGCCGAGGCTGGTACTCACTTTGCAATTTACGGACACACCCATACCCAGCTGGCACGTGATATCAACGGTACACTGGTCATCAACCCTGGCTCTGCTGGTCATGCCAGAAGCCACGTAAATGGTCGGCAACTCTCCTTTTCGATTCTGGATACAGAAACAGATCAGGTGATCTTTGATGATTTCTCCGATCCATCAAAACCTTAAGTAAACCTTCCAGTCGTTATACTCGCAGTTTTTACACCTTTAAATTCAGAGCAACCGCATGAACTTCAACCAAAATGTAAGTAATGCCTGGCGCAAAAACAACTCTCTGGTGTGCGTTGGCCTTGACCCAGACCCGAAACGATTCCCAGATCAATTTGCCGGGAAAAACGATGCTATATTTGCATTTAATCGCGCCATCATCGATGCAACTGCTGACCTGGTATGTTCATTCAAACCACAAATTGCCCATTACGCGGCACTCGGAGCGGAACACCAGTTGCTACAAACCATCCAGTATATTCACCAAAACCACCCTGATATCCCAGTGATTCTCGATTCAAAACGTGGCGATATTGGTAGCACCGCAGAAAAATATGCCGATGAAGCATTCCAACGATTTGAAGCGGATGCGGTCACCATCAACCCCTATCTGGGTTTCGACTCCATCGAACCCTTTAGTCGGCATCAGGATAAAGGTGTGATTGTGCTGTGCCGAACCTCAAACCCCAGCTCCGCCAGCATTCAGAATTTAATGGTTGGTGAGCACAAGCTCTACGAGAAAATTGCTGAGATGGCGGTTAATGAATGGAACGAAAACAGCAACATATCGCTAGTAGTAGGTGCTACCAACCCGAAAGAGCTGGGTAAAATTCGCGCTATCATTGGTGACATGATGCTACTAGTACCCGGCATTGGTGCTCAGGGTGGCGATACCCAGGCTGCGATTAGCAATGGACAGGATGAGCAGGGGGCTGGACTGATGGTCAATTCATCCCGGGGCGTTTTATATGCCAGCCAGGGGCCGGACTTTGCCGACGCCGCAAGACAAGTTACCGAGCAGATGCGCGACGAGATCAATCAATATCGTAAGATTGTATAACCCACCTGCTATAAAATCAGTAGGCCGTGAGTGCGGCAATTTGCCGCATTGAGAGCGATTAAACCCCAGTGTTATGCTAATTTCATATCTTGCCTAAATCATCTTGAGGCCCAGCATGCACTTTCTAATAAATACCAGCATCATCAAAAAATCGCGAACAGCTGCTTTCATCCTGCTATTGATAGTGCCTGTAACCCAGCTATCCGCAGAACAGGAGCATCACGATCACTCGATGATGCATCAGCAACACCATCAGGAAAATAGCGTTGATCTACGCACCCCGTTGAATCTACCTCCGGAAATGGCACAACATCAGCTAAGCAATATGCGTGGCCACCTCGAGGCGGTTCAAAAAATCGTAGCGCTTTTAGCTGAAAGTAAGTTCGACGATGCTTCGGGGGTTGCCTGGCAACAACTTGGATCACGGCCAGGGATGCTAAAAATGTGCAACCGAATCGACAATGAAGATTTCAAACAGCGCGGGCTGAGTTTTCACAAGAGCGGCGATGCGCTGGCTGAAGCACTAAAAACCAAAGATACCAACCAGTCTCTTGAAGCGCTCAATGCCACATTGCAGCACTGTGTCTCCTGTCACGCGAGCTACAAGCAGTAGTTTAAAAACCAAAAAAATTCTTTGGTAGTGAACATCAAATCCAAATCGGTTTTTCGTTTCCTGGCAGTCGGTATCTTCCTAATATTGCTTGTTTTAATAACAAGCCGATTTGTTGGCGTGGCCGCATCTAAAGGAATGTTACTGTGGGCCGCACCGATCCTCCCGCTTTTTCCCGTGTTTGGGTTATTGTGGCTACGATCACGGGAAGAGCTGATCGGCTGGGCACTTTTCACAGTTTGGTTAGGTTCAACCTATGCAGCCAGCGGCTCAACCGCAGAACTGACCGTATTTGGGTTGATAACTCTGTTAGCGATTGCCGGCATTATATTCTCGCCATGGCTATTCGTTGTAGCCTGGTTCGCTCATATTGTGTGGGATTTCATGCCACGCGAACTACCTGATCTACTGCACGATCTGCCAATTGCCTGCATGATATTCGATGGGCTTATTGCCCTGTATTTGTCATGGCGCATTCACTATTCGCCAAACCGATTTAAGCGCTTCGCCTCTTTGCGGCCCGATACCACAATCAGTGACATTGAAAACAGTGCAGGAAATACAGTTTAAAGCAGGCATTTTTCCTGAGAAGCCTGTCGTTACACATGTATTCCCCGCAACAAATTTCAGGGATTCACTCAAGCGTACCCAATACCTCTTTGGTAAAGGGCGTCATATCCGAGAACCTGCCTTCTCTCATTTTCACCACCCAGTCATGATCAGATAGTAACGCGCGGCCTACACCTACCAGTTCATAATCACCACGCTCTACCTGCTCCAACAAAGGATCAATATTAGTAGCGTCGGCACCATGACCTGAGAACACTTTGATAAACTCATCATCTAAGCCAACACAACCGACGGTAATGGTAGGTTTTCCACTGAGCTTTTGTGTCCAACCAGCAAGGTTTAGTGGCGATCCTTCAAATTCAGGCAGCCAGTATCGGCGAGTACTCGCGTGAAAAATATCGACACCAGCTTCGACCAATGGAGCAAGAAACTGGCTCAGTTCATCTTCTGTATTGACCAGCTTCGCTTCGTAATCCTGCAGTTTCCATTGCGAAAATCGGAAGATAATTGGGAATTCTTCACCTACTTTTTCCCGTATCGCTTTTACGATCTCTACCGCAAAGCGGGTTCTTTTTAGCAGTGAGCCACCGTACTTATCGTCACGCAGGTTGGTGCCTTCCCAGAAAAACTGGTCAACCAGATAACCATGGGCACCGTGAATTTCTATCGCATCAAAGCCAATTTTTTTCGCCTTTTCGGCCGCCGCTGCAAATTTCGCGATCACATCTTCAATCTGTTCGACGGTCATCGGTTCGGTGACTTTTTTTCCAGCCGCTACAAACCCTGATGGCCCGATAGATGGACGCTCCGGCGTAGGGCCGGTTCCTTTTCCTCTACCCATTCCCATATGCCACAGTTGCGGGGCAATTTTTCCACCCACTGCGTGCACCTCTTCCACCACTCGTTTCCAGCCAGCGATCGCTTCATCACTGACAAATTCGGGAACATTGGCATCGTTCGTCGAGACATCATAATCAACCGTGGTACCTTCGGTCACAATCAGGCCAACATCGGATTCTGCTCTTTTTCGATAGTAGGCGGCTACATCTTCACCAGGAATACCGCCGGGAGAAAAACTGCGCGTCATAGGCGCCATCACAATTCGGTTTGATAAATTCAGCTTTTCACTTTCGAAGGGTTTAAACAATAGATCGCTATTCTTGGGCATCTGATTTCTCTTTAAATTTTCTGACTAAAAACAAAAAGCCCCCGACGATCTAATCGTCGGGGGCTTTTTTCGGTATTCGATGATTGGTTGTTTAATCAAACATAATGACTTCACGAGCCAGTTTACCGGACTCCAACGTCTTCATCGCTGTGTTTACATCTTCCAGTTTAATGTGGCTGGAGATCAATTCATCAAGGTGCAGCTTACCCTGCATGTAGAACTCAACAAACCGAGGCATATCCACTGGGAAACGGTTAGAACCCATGATCGAACCTTGAATTGATCGCTCAGCCAGTAAGTCGGCGCCATGAATTTCAATGTGAGTACCGACTGGAATCATTCCGATAACAGTAGCCACACCACCGCTACGCAACATTCTGAAGGATTGCTCAGCGGTTACTTTCATGCCAATTGCTTCGAATGAGTAATGAACACCACCGTTGGTCATATCTACAACCGCTTCAACTGGGTCAACTTCGCCGGCATTCACTACGTCAGTAGCGCCAAATACTTTAGCTAGCTCTAATTTTGATGGGTGCATATCGATCGCGATAATACGCCCAGCACCAGCAATAGCCGCGCCGTTAATTGCAGAAAGGCCAACACCACCACAACCAATAACCGCAACGGTTGAACCTGGCTCAACTTTAGCAGTATTGATAACTGCACCAACGCCTGTGGTTACACCACAACCAATTAGCGCAGCGCGATCCATTGGCATATCTTCACGTACTTTTACCAACGCATGTTCGTGTAGCAACATTTGCTCAGCGAATGAGGAAAGGTTGAGGAACTGGAACATAGGATTATTTGCAGAGGTCAAACGGAACTCTTCATCTGGCTTGCGCTGAACTTCATCGCTATCGCAACGCGCCATATGACCGGTTAGACAATGTTCGCAATGTCCACAAAAAGCAGACAGGCAGGTAATAACGTGATCACCAGGCTTAACTCGCGTTACATCGGATCCGACCTGTTCAACGATACCAGAAGATTCGTGACCCATTACCGCGGGTAGCGGATAAGGATATGAGCCATTCGCAAAGTGTACGTCACTGTGGCAAACGCCCGCAGCTACGGTGCGTACCAATACTTCACGCGCTTTAGGTTTAGATATTTGAACGTCTTCGATCTGAAGCGGTTTTCCCACTTCTCTTAGCACTGCTGCTTTCATTATCTTGCCTCTTTGTTATTTTTAAATTCTTGCGGGTCGAGCTACAGATTTGGCTAATGCTATAGTCAAACTGGCCACCCGTCAGTACAACTCCCTGAAACCTGTGAAGCGTCAATGGAGCCTACGAATAGGAACATATTAAAAAGGAAATATCAAAAAATAGTTTCTGGCGGAACCACTACGAAAGAGTACGGGTCAACGAAAAAACCGGGGGGTTATTCAGCAAACTTTACTACCGAGTCACTTACTAGCGGCTTGGGCTGATCGAAATAAAAACCCTGACCAAAATCGATGCCCATCGATTTAACCTTCTCAAAAACCTCTCGGCTTTCAATATGCGCAGCCACCGTTTTCAGGCCCATTTTATGAGCCATATTATTAATGGATTCCACCATCATGCAGTCGATATGGTCTGACATCACATCCTTGATGATATTGCCGTCGATTTTCAAATAGTCCACTGGCAGATTCTTCAGATGGATCATTGATGAAAGGCCACTGCCAAATCCATCAATCCCGAAGCGACAGCCTAACTCTTTGATTAACGTAATAAAATGATGCGCCTGAGAGAGGTGAGTGATCGCAGCGGATTCACTCACCTCAAAACAGAGCTGAGCAGGATCAATAGTAAGCCGTACCAACTCTGTAGCGATGTAGTGATGAAATGCTTCATCACTCATTGAACTAGCGGAGACATTCACCACAAAAACCCCTCGGCCTCGGGAGTATAAATCAATAAACTCAAGGGTTTTTGAAAACACCCAGTGGTCGATTCTACTCATCAGATTGTAGCGTTCGGCAGAGGACAGGAAGCTACTTGGGGGTATTATTTCACCGCTTTCACTAATCATACGCAGCGCTAGCTCGCTGTATACTGCCTGGGCCGGACCTTCTATGAGGGGATAAATAGGCTGATAGTAAAGCTGGAATCGATCTTCATCAAAAGCATGATTGATCTCGCTTACCCACTGCACTTCGTGTTGGTATTGTGCCTGCTGGCTATCATCCATCTTGTAGATATGGATCCGATTTCGACCTTTATTTTTGGATGTGTAGCACGCCAGATCCGCCATCGATAACACGTCAGTAACGCTATTAACTCGATGGTCAATCGTGACCACACCGATACTGACACCGGTTTCAAAAATCTTGTCGCTCCATGAAAAGCGGAAATCATGAATTGCCTTTCTGATGTTCTCTGCAATATGCATGGCCTGATCCATTGGACAGCTATTCAGTAACAGGCCAAACTCATCACCGCCAACACGTGCCAACACGTCATTGCTTCTTATCTGCTTTTTAAGCAGAAAACTCAATTGCCGCAGCAAACTATCCCCGGCAATATGCCCGCAGGTATCGTTGACAATTTTAAAACGGTCAAGATCCATATACAGAAAGGTTGAGCTATTTTCCCCTGATGTATTATGTATACAATCTGCCAACTGTTTTTGCAGCTCATTACGGTTGAACAGCCCGGTCAAGGGGTCATGGCGTGCCTGCCATTTAATTTTACGATCCACCTCTCGGGTTTCGGATACATCCCGAAATACCACTACCGTGCCATACAGATCGCCAGCTGAATTCACCAGCGGTGAAGCGGTCAATTCGACAAAGAACTGGTTGCTACTTCTATTAACCAATAGCTTATCGTCAGATATGCGAATCACCTTATTTTTCTGCAGCGATCTATCAACAGGGTTTTTCTGCACTACACGTGTCGAGTCGTCAACAATGTGGAACAGTTCAGAAATATTGCGCCCAATATCCGATTCATTAGTACAGTCCGTCAACATCTCTGCTACCGGATTCATAAAGGTCACATAGCCGGAGTCATCGGTTGTAATCACCGCATCAGCGATCGATCTCAATGTCACCAGGGCAAGCTCTTTCTCTTCAAACAAACGTTCGGAAGCCAACAACTGTGCCGTGATATCCCTGGTAGTACCCTCCACTCCGATCATTTCACCATTTTCGTCAAAGAGCGCCCTTGCACTGGTTGCTACAGAAACAATCGTTCCATCTTTATGAACCAGTCGGGTGTGCCACTGCTCGATTTTGCCCCCGCCTTCGCTCAACTGTCTCAAAAACTCTACTCGATCTTCAGGCTCGGCATATAGATCGCCCATTCGCACAGCACCCACAACCTCATCGGGTCTATAGCCTATGAGTTGTTCACCGGATGCAGAGGCATTTAAAAACAAACCACTGGCATCTACGTGGTAATAGGTATCCTGCAGGTTATCGAGAATACGTTGGTGCTCAAGTTCAGAGCGTTTAATTTCATCCGCAGATACTTTCAGGCTTTCAAACTGACTACCGATCGTAGTCAGCATTTTGTTAATAGTCTTTTGTAGGTAAGCCAAATAATCAGGCACGACTGTAAAAGGGCCTGCAGGAAGTTCTAGCAATGCCGACTCATCATCCAGACTGCTATCTCGCATAAAGTGAGCAATATGGATCACATGTCGTTGAACAAACCAATAGAACAGCACTACTGCAACGCTATAAACCACAGTGGCGAAAAGGAAACCAGGAATAAGAAATGAGCGCCAGTGAGTCTGGACGTAGTCTGAAAAACGTAATTTGGTTGCCAGCTCCGAAGTGCCTGTAGATAGCTCAGTCACATCTAATCCGTGATAACCCATATATAGCGAGCCCAAAAACATCACCAGCACAGCGAGTACAAAAATTGCGGTCGCCAGAAGAGAGGTTTTGAATGTTACTTGATAAGAGGACTGAGGCATATCGATGCTCGTGGTTCCCAAAAAACTTCCATTTATCTGGCCAATTGACAATTGGCTCTACCATCATTGAATCAGGGTATATCTATCAACTGACGCCACCCTGATTGAAGAACAAGATTCCCCTTAAGTATAGACCAATTGAGCATGCCGACGTACAGTTCCAGCTCAGGTTTTTCACGGACACTCACTGAATTTTCCACCTGAAATCCAGGCAAACGTGCCAGGATCTGGCTCTGATTTTATTGGGTGGAGTATTTGTGTAACCTGGCTCTGCCAACCTGGATCCCGGTAAATGAAAAAATGAGCGCTATAACGAGAAAAGCCGTAAAAATCGCTGCATTATTAGCGATTTTTACGGCTTGTTAGTTCTATCTACTCGAATTCAGCTATTTAACTGATCCAGCAACCTCATCTCAGCTGTTCAGAGTAAAGGTACCCGTCAATTAACTGCTGGGTTTTTCGTAGATATCCCGCACCACTCGGCGTTTAATTTTACCCGCATCACTACGTGGCAGCTCATCCATAAACTTGATGCTACGAGGGCATTTAAACTTGGCAATGGTATCGATACAGTGCTGAATGATCTCCGCTGCCAGCTCATCGGAAGGTTCAACACCCTCTTTTGGTTCAATAACCGACATCACTTCCTGACCCCAATCAGGGTTGGATATGCCAATCGTGCAGGCATCACCCACCGCAGGATGCAGCAACAGGCACGCATCCACTTCCGCAGGGTAGATATTCACGCCACCACTCAGAATCAGATCATTGCGACGGTCAGACAGATACAGGTAACCCTCTTCATCGAGGTAACCCATATCACCAAGAGTAAAGTGGGTATTGCCTTCACCAAAATAGGCTTTGTCAGTCTTACCCTCATCCTTAAAGTACTTGAAATGGCCATTGTCCGGCGAAATCATATAGATTCGACCAATCTCACCCGGCGGCAAAATAGAATCGTCATCACCCAAAATGAGCGTACCATCAAGAGAAGGTTTGCCCACAGAACCAGGCTTTTTAAACCAGTCTTCAGGAAGGATATAACAGCCGCCACCACCCTCTGTGCCACCATAGTATTCAAACATAATCCGTCCAAACCACTCCATCGTCGCCTTCTTGACGTGAACCGGGCAAGGGGCTGCGCCGTGGATCAGGTATTTCATAGAGGATACGTCGTACTTGTTTCGCACATCCTCATCCAGCGCCAACATGCGGTGGAACATCGTCGGTACCATGTGGGAATGGGTGATCTTATGATCCTCAATAATGCGCAGTGATTCCTCAGGGTTCCATTTGTCCATCAAATAGCAGCCCACCCCGGAATTCAGCGGCTGCATCAGCGATATACCCAAAGGCGCAGCGTGATACAGCGGGCCGGTGCATAGATCCAGGTCTTCACCCGGAATATACTCCAGATGCTGGGCAATTGAAGAGGCTCTCACACTGGTCGGCTCTTTCCACACACCTTTGGGATGACCAGTAGTACCAGAGGTATACAGCATCTGAGAACCAATAACCGGATCATCCAGATCACTATCATCCTCGGCAGCCAACGCACTGTCATAATTGACAAAGCCCTTCATATCGCCACCCGCAGAAAGCGCAAGCTCCACACCCGGTGCATTGCTGATAAGCTCCTCCATGCCCTCTTTAAAGCGGCTATCGGCAATCAGTACACGCGCCTCACAATCGTTCACGATATGCGTCATTTCAGTGGTAGTTAAATGCCAGTTCACCGGAGTAATTCGCACACCCGTACGCAGCGCTGCACAAATTGCTTCGGGAAACTCAGGCCGATTAGAGCAGATCAGCGCTGCTCCATCACCCGGCTTAAGACCCGCCTTGCGGAACACTCGTGCAAGCTGATTAATTTTGGCATTCAGCTCACCAAAGGTGCGATTACCAAAACTGGAATAAATAGCCGGCCGATCAGGTGCAACATTTGCGTGTACAGCCACAGCCATACCGACCGCAGCAGCCTGTTCTTGTGAAAGGTTTTTAGCAGTAACGAACTCAGTCATTTATAAGGCTTCCTTGAGTAATAGATTATTATTAGTATAAATTTATTGCTCGGACCTACTCATATGCAGGTCCGATATTCGTTGTGATCACACGCCACCTTTGATCTATTTCGGATAAAAAAAACCAAAGGCTGGAAGAAAGTAAAATCTGACCGTGAATAGGATCTATCGACTACGCGCACCCGACGCTAGCAGTCGACCAATAATAATACGCTGCACCTCTGAAGTCCCCTCCACAATCTGCATGATTTTACTGGCACGAAAAATACTCGCCACCGGGTAGTCTTCCATCACGCCATTGCCACCGAGTATTTGCACCGCATCACTGGCACATTGCTCGAGTATTTCCGAGGCATAGAGTTTAGCGCTGGCGGCTTCAAAGGTGTGGGGGCGACCCTCATCTTTTAACCAGGCTGCTTTTAAATAAAGTGTACGCGCCATCTCAATTTTGACCGCCATATCACTAAGTTTGAACTGAATACCCTGAAATTCAAAAATGGGTTTACCGAATTGCTCGCGTTCTCGGGCATAGGCCAGGGAGTGATCAAGACAAGACTGCGCAGCACCCACGCATGCAGCAGCTATGCTAATGCGGCCGGTCTCCAGCACCGCAAGATGTTGAGCAAAACCGCGAGTCGGGTCGCCCAAAACACTGTCTTTTGGGATACGGCAATTATCAAAAATCAGTTCATTGGTGGTGCCCGATTCAAAGGCAATTTTGTCATAGCGCCTACCCACCACCAGCCCGGGAGCGCTTTTAGGCACGATGAAGGTAACGATCTGTTCCTTGCCTTCGATTTCAGCACGAGCCGCAACCACCACTAGCGAACAGTGATCCAGGCCGACATTGGTAATAAACTGCTTGCTGCCGTTCAATACCCATTCATCGTTGACCAGTTCAGCGCGCATTTTCAGGCTGCCAGCGTCGGAGCCACTGCCGGGCTCGGTCAAAGCAAAGGCGCCAATCGCTTTACCGCTACATAAATCGGGCAGCCACTGTCTCTTTTGCTCCTCGGTACCGAAGCGGTCAATCTCCTGGGCAACAACACTGGTGGTCACATCAAGCAGCACACCGATAGCAATATCCGCTCGCGAAACCTCTTCAATCACCAGGTGCATCGACACCCAGTCACCACCACCGCCGCCGTACTCCTCGCTAAAGGGCACACCCATAAAACCCATATCGGCCATTTTATGGAGAATGTCGTAGGGTACATCGCTGCAGGTTGAAAGTTTTTGAAATTCCGGCGCGATAATGTCCGCCGAAAAACGTCGGGCCACATCACGGATGAGGCATTGCTCTTCACTAAGGTCAAAATTCATGCTGTCTCATTCTCGATCATTACTTGATTGCTATACGTGGTAGTTTGCCACAGGCATCTACTATTTACCGCTCCATCTATTTACCGACCCATTGGGGACTACGTTTTTCTACAAACGCCCGAAAGCCTTCTTCTCTGTCTTCGGAGGCGAATAAGAAATGGAACAAACGTTGCTCACTTTCCAGACCATGGTTGTAGTGGTCAAGTAAATCTGGCCACAGTTTAGTAGTCAGCCCAGTACAACTGCTCCGCTGTATTTGGACTTAGACCACGGTTATGTCGAT